>NZ_JBWKPU010000013.1:0-188422 GCF_059418405.1 Pseudomonas sp. GW821-FHT09A09 | reverse complement strand
CCCCCCCCCCCCCCCCCCCCCCCCCCCCCCCCCCCCCCCCCCCCCCCCCCCCCCCCCCCCCCCCCCCAGCTCCCACAGGGAATGCAGTGTCTGGGAGGCATTATTCGGCGGGGAGTGCCAGACGCTGGCCGGCCATCAGCAGCGACAACCGGCTCAGGCTCATCCATGGAGAACCCGCCGCCTGCCCCTTGATCTGCGCATCGATGCGCTGCGCCTCCAGCAACAGCTGCGCCCAGCGTTGCGCCGAGTGCCGTTGCAGCGCCTTGCTCATCAGGGGTTTGCGTTTGTCCCAGACAGGCGGCTTGGCCTGGCTGAACGCCTTGTCCAGCGGCGTGCCCTGGCTGTATTGCAGGGAAATGTTGGCCAGCACCCGCAGCTCCCGGGCCAGGGCCCAGAGAATCACCGGTGGCTCCACCCCTTCGCCGCGCAGGCCTTCGAGCATGCGCAGGGCGTGGGCCGGTTCGCCGTTGAGGATCGCATCCACCAGCCCGAACACGTCAAAGCGCGCACTGTCGGCCACCGCGCCTTGCACGGTTTCGACCGTGATCTGGCCGTCTTCGGCCATCAGCTTGAGCTTTTCGATCTCCTGGGCGGCAGCGAGCAGGTTGCCTTCGACCCGGGCGGCGATCAGCTCTACCGCATCCTGTGTCGCCGACAGCCCCGATTGGGACAGGCGTTGGCGAATCCACTGCGGCAGTTGGCTGCTGTCCACCGGCCAGATCTGGATGAACTGGGTTTGCGCCCCTTCCACCAGGGCTTTGCCCCATTTGGTTTTCTGCGCACTGCCGTCGAGCTTGGGCAGGCTGATCAGCAGTACCGTGTCTTCGGCGGGACGTGCGCAGTATTCCATCAGGGCCGACGCGCCCTTGTCGCCCGGCTTGCCGGACGGCAGGCGCAGTTCCAGCAGGCGTTTTTCGGCAAACAACGACATGCTCGCACCGGCTTGCAGCAGCGTCCCCCAGTCGAAACTGGCGTCGGCGCTGAACACCTGGCGTTCATCGAAACCTTGCTTGCGCGCAGCGCTGCGAATGGCGTCGGCGGCTTCCTGGCACAGCAGTGGGTCATCGCCACTGACGATGTACACAGGCGCGAGGCCACCTTGCAGGTGTTTGGCGAGTTGGGCGGGGGCGAGTTTCATAGGCGGGTCGAACGGGGCGCCAGAGGCGCCCCGTCTGGTTTACTCGACAGGGACTTCAACAGGCGACTGTTTCGGCGTGTTGTCTTCGTACTCTTGTGCCGCTTTCAGCGCGTCAGCATCGGCCTTGGCCTTGTTGTCGGCGGTTTGCTGCAGGGCATCGAGTTGTTGCGGGGTGAACAACGACAGGCGCAGGACCATGCGTTGCACCAGCTCACGGCGCATTTCCTTGCGGACCTGGATGATTTCCGAGTCCGAGCCCACCAGGTTGTTGCCATCGTGGGTAACGATTTTCTGTACCTGGATCTTGTCGGCCATCAGCGGCAAGTGATCACGGCCCTGGATCTGGAAGAACAGTTCGGTGCTCAGTTCGACTTCCGAAGAGCGGCCGGCACTGGCGTAGCTCAGGTTGCGCTGGGTTTCTTTTTCATCGGCCAGGAACAGCTTGTAAGGCGCGCCGTTATAAACGTGCACACCGCTGTTTTCCAGGACCTGACGCAACTGAACCACGGTGGTGCCGTAGGAGTCGCGGGCGCTGACGTCCAGCTCCTTGATCGTCAGATCGTCGGTGCCGGTGCCGCGCAGCTGGAAGCCGCAAGCGCTCAGAAGAACGGCGAGGCCCATCACCAGCAAATTGCGTTTGATCATTTTGTTGCTCCCCTTGAAACCATGTGGGCCTTATCGAGGCCCTAAAGGTTTAGTTCGGCGCAGGGCTCAGGCCCAGCGCCCGATCCGATTAGCTAGCGACGATATTGACCAGCTTGCCAGGCACCACGATCACTTTGCGGATCGTCAGGCCTTCGGTAAAGCGCAGCACGTTTTCGTTGACGCGGGCGGCCGCCTCAACGTCTTCGCGGCTGGCGCTGGCCGGCATGTCGATCTGGCCGCGCAGTTTACCGTTGACCTGGATGACCAGTTGCAGCGTGTCCTGAACCAGCGCGCTGTCGTCCTGTACCGGCCAGCGTGCGTCGATGACGGCATCGCTGTGGCCCAGGCGGTTCCACAGGTCGTGGCTGATGTGCGGCGTGATCGGTGCCAGCAGCAGGGTGACCGTTTCCAGGCCTTCCTGAATCAGTGCGCGGTCCTGCTCGGTGGCTTGCGGCGCTTTTTCCAGCACGTTCATCAGGGTCATCACCTGGGCGATGGCGGTGTTGAACTTGTGGTTCTGGCCCACGTCCTGGCTGGCTTGCTTGATGGCCAGGTGAGTGCTGCGGCGAATGACTTTCTGCTCGTCGCTCAACGCTGCCACGTCCAGCTTGCCCGGCAAGCCTTGGCTGATGTGGGCGTGCGCCAGGCGCCAGACGCGCTTGAGGAAGCGGTGCGAGCCTTCGACGCCGGAGTCGGACCATTCGGCGCTCATGTCAGGCGGCGAAGCGAACATCATGAACAGGCGGCAGGTGTCGGCGCCGAACTGGTCGATCATCGACTGTGGATCAACACCGTTGTTCTTCGACTTGGCCATCTTCTCGGTGCCACCGATCTCTACCGGCAGGCCGTCGGCGATCAGCTTGGCGCTGATGACCTTGGCTTTGCTGTCGCGCTCAAGCTCGACGTCGGCCGGGTTGTACCAGGTGTAGGCACCGTTGGCTTCGCGGCGATAGTAAGTCTCGGCGACCACCATGCCCTGGGTCAGCAGGTTCTTGAACGGCTCATCGGAACTCACCAGGCCTTCGTCGCGCATCAGCTTGTGGAAGAAGCGCGCGTACAGCAGGTGAAGAATGGCGTGTTCGATCCCGCCGATGTACTGATCGACCGGCAACCAGTGGTCGGCCGCGGATTTCTCCACCAGGCCGCCTTCATAGTGCGGCGAGGCGTAGCGGGCGTAGTACCACGACGACTCGACGAAGGTGTCCATGGTGTCGGTTTCACGCTTGGCAGGCTGACCGCATTTGGGGCAGCTGCACTCGTAGAACTCGGGCATGCGCGCCAGGGGCGAGCCTGCGCCGTCCGGCACCACGTCTTCCGGCAGGACGACCGGCAGTTGGTCTTCGGGGACTGGCACGTCGCCACAGCTTTCGCAGTGGATGATCGGGATCGGGCAGCCCCAGTAGCGCTGGCGGCTGATGCCCCAGTCGCGCAGGCGGAACTGGGTGCGCGAGGCGCCCAGGTTCTTCTTGATCAGTGCCACTTCCATGGCGTCGAAGGCGCCCTGGAAATCCAGGCCATCGAACTCGCCGGAATTGATCAGGGTGCCGTGCTCACCGTAGGCGTCTTGCCACGGCGCCGGGTTGGTGTCGCCGGAACTGGTACGCACCACGGATTTGATCGGCAGGCTGTACTTGGTGGCGAATTCAAAATCGCGCTCGTCGTGGGCCGGCACTGCCATTACGGCGCCATCGCCGTAGTGCATCAGCACATAGTTGGCGACCCATACCGGCAACTTCTCGCCGGTCAGTGGGTGCTCGACGAACAGGCCCGTTGGCAGGCCTTTTTTCTCCTGGGTGGCGACGTCGGCTTCGGCCACGCTGCCGCCTTTGCATTCGGCGATGAACGCCTGCAGCTCAGGGTTGTTCTGCGCGGCCTGGGTGGCCAGCGGGTGTTCGGCGGCCACGGCGACGTAGGTCGCGCCCATCAGGGTATCGGGGCGGGTGGTGAAGACTTTGAGTGCGCCCGCTTCGCCGATCGAGTCGACGTTGTACGGGAACTGCACTTCCATGCCCTTGGATTTGCCGATCCAGTTGCGCTGCATGGTCTTGACCTGTTCAGGCCAGCCCGGCAGGTCGTCGAGGCTCGACAAGAGTTCATCCGCGTAGGCGGTGATCTTGAAGTAGTACATCGGGATTTCGCGCTTTTCGATCAGCGCGCCGGAACGCCAGCCGCGACCGTCGATCACTTGCTCGTTGGCCAGTACGGTCTGGTCCAGCGGGTCCCAGTTCACGGTGCCGCTTTTCTTGTAGATCACACCTTTTTCGAACAGGCGGGTGAACAGCCATTGTTCCCAGCGGTAGTAATCCGGCTTGCAGGTGGTCACTTCGCGGGACCAGTCCACCGCCAGGCCCAGGCTGCGCAGCTGGGTCTTCATGTAGGCGATGTTTTCGTAGGTCCACTTGGCGGGGGCCACGTTGTTTTTCATCGCGGCGTTTTCCGCCGGCATGCCGAAGGCGTCCCAACCCATGGGTTGCAGGACGTTCTTGCCTTGCATGCGCTGGTAGCGGGAAATCACGTCACCGATGGTGTAGTTGCGCACGTGCCCCATGTGTAGCTTGCCGCTGGGGTAAGGGAACATCGATAGGCAGTAGTAAGTCTCCTTGCCTGGCTGTTCACTGACTTCAAAGGACTTTTGCTCGTCCCAGAAGGTTTGGGCGGCATTTTCTATTTCACGGGGCTGATATTGTTCGTGCATGGCTACTTTTGAACTGAATAGGGGTGGCCTAATCCTCTTCGGTGCAACATTCAGGTTCATCGACACCAAAAAGCGGCGCGTCCGTGCCCAAACCCTGCGGGAAGTGGAGTTACAGGAAGCGCCGTAGCATACATGACCCCACTCTATCGAGGGAAACCCTGATTGCGCTGCCAGGGCCGTCTGTCGCGGCGCCAGGCGTGCGCAGCCATGGGGACTACGCTGTTTAGTGGGGAGCAAGTATTTCTTCAATGAGGTGAGGGGATGGTTGAATCGCAGCGAACTTTAACGAAACCGCAGTTGTATGAGGGACTGATCGACCGATTGGGTCGGGCATTGGATGCCGCAAGAACCGCAGGCCGTTTGCGTGATGAGCGGCCTCTGGAGCTGGAGTTGCGAGGCTTGAGCCAGGCAGAACTTGAACTGATCAAGGTTTACCTGGAATTGAATCACCACCGCGCCTCTCCTGCGCAGGCTTCCCCGCCTGCTCAAGAGCCCTCGCGTTCGGCCAAGGTGATCTGGCTGAAGGACTTGTCTGCCGGCCGCGGCCCGGAAAAGCTCCGAGCCGTTCGGAGCAAGTGAAGCATAGCGTTACCCGTTAGCCTTCTCACTGTGTACTGTCACAGAAAGTGTGTAGGTAAAGATTGTCGCTAAATCCCGTTGCATCTAGGCTTCGGGCATCTATGGAGATGCCCGATGCCTATTCGTTATTTCATTAAACAATTGCTTTTGCCGCCTGGCATTTTCTTGCTGTTGCTGGCGTTTGCCTGGTGGTGCAGAAAGCGCCGGCCGCGCCTGGCGGGTTTCTGCTTTGCCGTAGGGTTTGGCGGAATGTGGTTGATGAGCCTGCCGGTGGTAGTGCAATGGGGCGCGCACGCGCTGGAGACCGAGTCGCCGCTGGCCCGTGAAGAGTGGGCGACGCTGGCCCAACGGGCGGATGCCATTGTGGTGCTGGGCTCGGGGCGTGAACGTGGCGACCCGGCGTGGGGCAGCGACCAGCCCACCGGTATTGGGCTGGAGCGTCAGCGGTATGCCGCGCGGCTGGCCAAGGCGTCGGGGCTGCCGGTGCTGACCACCGGAGGGTTGCACTATGGCACTCCGCCGAGTGAAGCCGAATTGATGGCCGTGTCGATGAGGGATGATTTCGGTGTAGACGTGCGCTGGAAGGAAGAGCGCAGCCGTACTACCTGGGAAAACGCCCAAATGAGCGCTGAGATTCTATTGCCTCAGGGCATCAAGCGCGTGGTGGTGGTGACCCAGGCGTGGCATATGCCGCGGTCGGTGTGGAGCTTTGAAAAGGCGGGCTTCACGGTGGTGCCGGCGCCGGTGGGGTTCCTGGGCGTGGATAACGCCCGGCCGCTGGGCGGCTGGATGCCGGAGTTCGTGTCGGTGTGGCGCAGTGGGCAGTTGATCAATGAGGCGGTGGGGCAGGTGGGGTATCGGCTGTTTTACAAGTAACACCGTAGGGCAAATGTGGGAGCTGGCTTGTGTGGGAGCTGGCTTGCCTGCGATAGCATCACCCTGGTGCATCTGATACACCGAGGTGTCTGCATCGCAGGCAAGCCAGCTCCCACATTGGTTGTATGTGTGTCAGTTAGACGGTTTTGGCCATCCGCCCCGCCAGCAACGCCCAGCCAAACAGCCCCAGGCACAGGATGATCAACGGCCACGAACGCCATTGCAGGTACGGCGTGAGGTTGTGCATCGGCACCACTTCGCCATACAGAATGCCGCGTTCGAATTGCGGGATCTGCGCGGTGATCTGCCCGAAGGGGTTGATCAGGCCAGTCACGCCATTGTTGGTGGCGCGGATCATCCAGCGCCCGGCTTCCAGTGCGCGCATCTGCGCCATCTGCAGGTGCTGCAACGGGCCAATGGAGCGGCCGAACCAGGTGTCGTTGCTGATGGTCAGCAGCAAGTCGCTCTGGGCTGAGAGGCCTGCGGCGAACTCCGGGTACACCACTTCGTAGCAGATGAACGGCGCAATCTGATAGCCCTTGGCCTGCAGCATCGCCTGGTCGGACGGGCCGCGAGCGAAGTCCGACATCGGCAAGTCAAAGAAGGCGATCAAGCCGCGCAGCATGTCTTGCAGGGGGACGTACTCACCGAATGGCACCAGCTTCTGCTTGAGGTAAGTGCCGTCGCCTTCACCCACCACCGTGATGCCGTTGAAGTAGCGCTTCTGGTGGTGCACTTCCTGGCGGATCGGCACGCCAGTGATCAGCGCGGTATGCCGGTCGGCGGCAAACTTGCCCATCATGCCCAGGTAACCTTCCACCGACTCCTTGAGCACCGGCACCGCCGTTTCCGGCCATACCAGCAGGTCGACGCGCTTGGAGCTGAAGCTCATGTCACGGTACAGCGCCAACTGCGCGTTGAGTTGTTCCGGGTCCCACTTCATGCTTTGTTCGACGTTGCCCTGGATAGCGGCGACGCTCAGCGGCGCGCCGGACGGGGTGGTCCAGGCGTGATGCTTGAGCGCCAGGCCAATCGCCCACGGCGCTACCAGCAGTACCAGGCCAGCGCCAATAAAACCGTTGCGCTTGCTTGCCAGCAGGCGCGGCAGGTTGCACAGCACGGCGGCGGTCAGCGCCAGCGCAAACGAGATCAGCCACATACCACCCAGCGGCGCGAGGCCGGTGAGAGGGCCGTCGAGCTGGCTGTAACCGGAGTAAAGCCACGGGAAACCGGTGAGGAACCAGCCGCGAAACGCTTCCTGGCCTACCCACAACGCTGCAAAGGTCAACGCATCGGCCAGCGGCGCCTCATTGCGCCGCAACCAGCGTGCCCACAGCCAGGCGGGCAGGGCGAAGAACCAGGCAATGGCGGCGGTAAACAGCAGCATCAGGAAACCGGCCAGCAACACCGAAGCGCCGCCGAAGTGGTGGATGCTGTAGTAGATCCAACTGGTGCCGGCGCCAAACAGGCCGAAACCGAAGCACCAGCCACGGCCCAGGGCCTGGCGTGGTGTCAGTTCCCGCAATCCGACATAGAACAGGCCGACCGCCACCAGTGCAAACGGCCACAGGTCGAACGGCGCCAGCGCCAGGGTGGTTATGGCGCCGGCCACCACGGCCAGCAAATTACCGGGCCAGCCGGGGCGGGTTAGGCGCTGCATGTCATTCCTTAGCGGGCAATAGGGGTCAAGCGGATCAAGTGAATACGACGGCTATCGGCATTCAGGATGCGGAAGCGATACGCGCCAATTTCGGTGGTTTCGTTACGTTTTGGCAGGTGGCCAAACGCACTCATCACCAGACCGCCCACGGTGTCGAACTCATCGTCGGAGAATTCGCTGTCGAAGAACTCGTTGAAGTTCTCGATCGGCGTCAGCGCCTTGACCAGGAAATCACCGCTGGGCAGCGGCTTGATGTAGCTGTCTTCTTCGACGTCGTGCTCATCTTCGATGTCGCCGACGATCTGTTCCAGTACGTCTTCGATGGTGACCAGGCCGGCTACACCGCCGTATTCGTCGATCACAATGGCCATGTGATTGTGGTTGGCGCGGAACTCGCGCAGCAACACGTTCAGGCGCTTGGATTCAGGTACGAAGGTGGCCGGACGCAGCAGGTCCTTGATGTTGAAGTTGTCGCCGTTCTCCTTGAGGATCAGCGGCAACAGGTCCTTGGCCAGCAGGACACCCATGACGTCGTCATGGCTTTCGCCGATCACCGGGTAGCGCGAGTGCGCCGAGTCGATCACGGCCGGGAGGAATTCCCGCGGGGTCTGGTTCGCCTTGATGCTGATCATCTGCGAGCGCGGGACCATGATGTCCCGAACCTGCAGGTCAGCCACCTGGATGGCGCCTTCGACGATGGCCAGCGCTTCGCTGTCCAGCAACTTGTTCTGATGGGCCTCGCGCAGAAGCTCCAGCAGCTCCTGGCGGTTTTTCGGCTCGTGGGCAAAAGCCTGGGTCAATTTACCCAGCCATGACTTCTGCCCGTTGCTCGATCGGTCTTCGCTCATAGCGATTACTCTGAATCCTTTATTGTTACAGTTGAGTGTTTTTTAAGCTTCGTCGTCCGCATACGGGTCCGGATGACCCAATTCTGCAAGCAACGTTTGTTCCAGTGTTTCCATTTCCTCGGCTTCGTCATCGTCTATATGGTCGTAACCCAAGAGATGCAAGCAGCCGTGGATGACTAGATGGGCCCAGTGGGCCTCAAGTTCCTTGCCTTGTTCCTTGGCTTCACGTTCCACCACCGGTACGCAGATCACCAGGTCGCCCAGCAGCGGGATATCCAGTAACTCATCCGGTACGTCGGCGGGGAAGGACAGCACGTTGGTCGCGTAATCCTTTTGGCGCCAGGTGTGATTCAGTTCACGGCCTTCGGGCTCGTCTACCAGGCGAATGGTCAGTTCCGAGTCGGCGGTGCGCTGGCGCAGGGCCAGGGCGCACCACTGGCGGAACTGTTCTTCGCTGGGGGCGGGTGCATCGGAGGCGACTTGCAGGTCAAGCTCAAGCATCGTGGCGCACATCCTTGGCGGGGGCGTCGTCACGGTGCTCGAAGCGCTCGTAGGCCTCGACAATGCGCTGCACCAGCGGGTGGCGCACGACGTCCTTCGGCGAGAAGTGCGTGAAACTGATGCCCGGTACGTCCTTGAGCACTTCAATCACATGGCCCAGGCCCGACTTGGTACCCCTGGGCAGGTCAACCTGGGTAATGTCGCCGGTGATAATGGCCGTGGAGCCGAACCCGATACGGGTCAGGAACATCTTCATCTGCTCGACCGTGGTGTTCTGGCTTTCGTCGAGGATGATGAAACTGTTGCTCAAGGTGCGACCGCGCATGTAGGCCAGCGGGGCGATCTCGATCACCTGGCGCTCGATCAGCTTGGCCACGTATTCAAAGCCAAGCATCTCGTACAGCGCGTCGTAGAGCGGGCGCAGGTACGGGTCGATCTTCTGGGCCAGGTCGCCGGGCAGGAAGCCGAGTTTTTCACCCGCTTCGACCGCCGGACGTACCAGCAGGATGCGGCGCACTTGCTCGCGCTCCAGGGCGTCGACGGCGCAGGCTACGGCCAGGTAGGTCTTGCCGGTACCGGCGGGTCCGATGCCGAAATTGATGTCGTTGCCGAGGATTGCCTTGACGTACTTCTGCTGGTTCAAGCCCTTCGGGCGAATCATGCCTTTCTTGGTTCGCAGGGCCACGCTGGCTTCGGCCACCGGGTTGTTGGCCAGGTCTTCCACGGCCGATTCCTGCAAGTACAGGTGCACGGTTTCCGGCGACAGCTCACTGCCCTTGGTTTCGCGGTAGAGGCGGCGCAGCAGGTTTTCTGCCGATTTTGTGGGCTGGGTTTCACCGATGAGCTCGAACTGATTGCCGCGGTTGCGGATCTCGATGCCCAGGCGTTGTTCGATCAGGCGCAGGTGCTCGTCGAACTGTCCGCACAGGTTGGCGAAACGGCGAGCCTCAAAGGGCTCGAGGATAAAACGATGGGGTTCTGCAATGGGTGCGTTCAAGGTCGCTTTTAGCCGCCCTTTGGCTGTTGAGGTGAAAGAGAGAATAACGCCAGCTGCTTGTGTGCGAAAGCACTTAAATCGGCTGGCCTCGATCTCAATAACAATGAAGAACCCCTGTGGGAGCAGGCAAGCCAGCTCCCACATTTTGATCTTCATTTGTTTACAGGGATTAGTTGATCAGTGAACCGCGCAACGAGTGCGGTTGCGCCGCATCGATGTGCACATCCGCAAACTGGCCGATCAAGGTTGGATTGTCGCAGCGGAAGTTGACGATTCGATTGTTCTCGGTGCGGCCCTGCAGCTCGCCCGGGTCCTTTTTCGAATAGTCGGTGACCAGGATGCGCTGGATCGACCCGACCATTTGTCGGCTGATCTCGAACCCTTGCTGGTTCAGGCGGTGTTGCAGTGCATTGAGGCGCTCTTTTTTCAGCGCTTCCGGGGTCTCGTCCGCCAAATCGGCCGCAGGCGTACCCGGGCGCTGGCTGTAGACAAAGGAATAGGAGAAGTCGAAACCGACGTCTTCGATCAGCTTCATGGTCTGTTCGAAATCTTTCTCGGTTTCACCCGGGAAGCCGACGATAAAGTCCGAGCTGATGCAGATACCCGGCACGGCGGCGCGCAGCTTGCGCAGTTTGGATTTGTATTCCAGCGCCGTGTGGTTGCGCTTCATCGCCGCCAGGATGCGGTCCGAGCCCGATTGCACCGGCAAATGCAGGTGTTTGACCAGCTCTGGCACTTCGGCGTGGGCCTGGATCAGGCTGTCGGAGAACTCCAGCGGGTGCGAGGTGGTGTAGCGGATGCGCTCGATGCCGTCTACGGCCGCCACCACGCGGATCAGCTCCGCCAGATCGGCCAGACGCCCGTCGTGGGTCAGGCCGCGATAGCCGTTGACGTTCTGGCCCAGCAGGGTCACTTCACGCACGCCGTTTTCGGCCAGGTGGATGATTTCCGACAGCACGTCGTCAAACGGCCGGCTGACTTCTTCGCCACGGGTGTAGGGCACCACGCAGAAGGTGCAGTACTTGCTGCAACCTTCCATCACCGACACGTAGGCGCTCGGGCCGTCGATGCGCGGTTCGGGCAAATGGTCGAATTTTTCAATTTCGGGGAACGACACGTCCACCTGCGGCAACTTGCTAATGCGCGCGGCGTCGATCATTTCCGGCAGGCGGTGCAGGGTCTGCGGGCCGAAGACCACGTCGACATAGGGCGCGCGGTCGCGGATGGCGGCGCCTTCCTGGCTGGCCACGCAACCGCCGACGGCGATCACCATGTCCGGGTTGGCCAGTTTCAATTCACGCCAGCGGCCCAGCTGGGAGTACACACGGTCCTGGGCCCGCTCGCGGATCGAGCAGGTATTGAGCAGGATTACGTCGGCATCTTCGGCGCGGGCGGTGACTTCCAGGGCCTGGTGTTCGCCCAGCAGATCGACCATGCGCGAGCTGTCGTACTCGTTCATCTGGCAACCGTGGGTTTCGATGTAAAGCTTCTTGGCCATGGGAATCGTCAACTGGTGGTAAAGAACCGCGCATTATAGGGGGCATGCCCATTGGTTCCTAGCGTTGTGCATCGGGTGCCATGCTATAGTTCGCGCCCTCTTTTATATCCCCGATGTGTTATTCGCCCACCATGACCAAACGTGAAGCTCCAATCTACAAGGTGATTTTCCTCAACCAGGGCCAGGTGTTCGAAATGTACGCCAAGCAGATCTATCAGAGCGATCTGTGGGGTTTCCTGGAGGTGGAAGAGTTCGTCTTTGGCGAGCGCACCCAGTTGGTCGTCGACCCGGGCGAAGAGAAGCTCAAGGCTCAGTTTGAAGGCGTTGTGCGCAGCTTTGTGCCAATGCATTCGATCGTGCGCATCGATGAAGTGGAGCGCCTGGGTACGCCGAAGATCAGCGAGGCCCGGGGCACCAGCAATGTGATGCCTTTCCCGATGCCAATGCCTGAAAAGTAAGGCTTTAGACCGCGTCGCGGCCTTCGCAGGCAAGCCAGCTCCCACATTTGAATGCATTCCAACGTTGGAACTCGGTCAAATGTAGGAGCTGGCTTGCCAGCGATAGCGGTAGAAGGGTTTAGCTGAAATCAGGGGAGGGGTGAGAAGGGCGAACGCCCATCGGCACTCTGCAATTCCTGCAGATAGTTACGGAAAATCTGGCCCAGCACCTGGGTGGCCACTTCCAGTTCATCGCGCTGCATGTGCTCGGCGACTTCGTCGGCAGTGTCCAGCGCATCTTCAGCGCCGTTGACCGCGGCCATCTTCAGCACGATATATGCCTGAACGTTGTTGGCTGGCACGCCTTCGCCCTTGAAGAACATGTTGCCCAGCTCGAATTGCGCCTGGGCATGGCCCTGCAACGAGGCTTTCTCGAAATAGCTCAAGGCTTTGTTGAGGTCGCGGGCGGGGTTCTTGCTGTCGTGGTAGTACTCGCCCAACTCGTATTGCGCCTGCGCATCCCCGCCGTCGGCCTGTTTCTGGCACGCGCTCAGGGCTTCGGCCTGGCTGTCTGGCTGGGTATTGAGGGTGCAACGACCCATCGCTGGGATTAACAACGAGTTGCCGCCTGCTTGTGCATGTGCCAGCAGCGGCTGAAGGAGCAACAGGCAGCCCAGAACCAGGGTGCGGCCGGTGCGTTTCATGGGAATCGACTTACCTCTGACGGGGCACGCGGACCCTCGGGGGTCCAATAAGCGCGCATTATGAAATAAGCAGGCCTCTGCTTACAAAGTCTTTACTCGTTTTTCTGCTGCGTGGGCAAGTTATCTGCCGGATTGCAGGTGATTTCTCGAAAAATGCAGGAAATCTCTGTAAGCAAAGTAGCAAATCTGACGCTGCCAAGGGCAACGTCAGACCTCATCGTCACTTATTTCAGGGCCGCGAAGGCGCGTTCGGCAGCATCCAGGGTCAATTTCAACTCGGCTTCGCCGTGGGCGATCGACGTGAAACCGGCTTCGAAGGCACTTGGCGCCAGGTACACGCCACCTTCCAGCATCAGGTGGAAGAAGCGCTTGAACAGGTCGGCATCGCTGCCCATTACGTCGTCGAAGGTGACGATGTCGTCGGCGCCACTGAAGTACAGGCCGAACATGCCGCCCGCTTGAGTGGTCACGAACGGAATGCCTGCGGCATCGGCGCGCTGTTGCAGGCCGTCGAGCAGGCGGGTGGTGTAGTCGGTCAGCTCGGCGTGGAAGCCCGGGCGGCTGATCAGGCGCAAGGTGGTCAGGCCGGCGGCCATGGCCAGCGGGTTACCCGACAGAGTGCCCGCCTGGTACACCGGGCCCAGCGGGGCGATGTGCTGCATGATCTCGCGCTTGCCGCCGAAGCAGCCCACCGGCATGCCGCCGCCGATGATCTTGCCGAAGGTGCTCAGGTCGGGCGTCACGCCGTAATAGGCTTGCGCGCCACCGAGGGCCACGCGGAAACCGGTCATTACTTCGTCAAAAATCAATACCACGCCATGCTTGTCGCACTGCGCGCGCAGGCCTTCGAGGAAACCCGGTGCCGGTGGGACGCAGTTCATGTTGCCGGCGACCGGCTCGACGATGATGCACGCCACGTCCTGGCCCACTTCGTTGAGCATCTGCTCGACGGCGCCAATGTCGTTGAACGGCAGGGTCAGGGTGTGTTTGGCGAACGCGGCCGGTACACCGGCCGAGCTTGGCACGCCTTGGGTCAGCAGGCCCGAGCCGGCTTTAACCAGCAGGCTGTCGGAGTGGCCGTGGTAGCAGCCTTCGAATTTGATGATGCTGTCGCGGCCGGTAAAGCCACGGGCCAGGCGGATGGCGCTCATGGTGGCTTCGGTGCCGGAGCTGACCATGCGCACCATTTCCATCGACGGCACGATCGAGCAGACCAGGTCGGCCATCTCGGTTTCCATGGCAGTCGGTGCGCCGTAGGACAAGCCGTGTTCCAGCTGCTTGCGCACCGCGTCCAGCACGTCTGGGTGGCTGTGACCGAGGATCATCGGGCCCCAGGAACCTACGTAGTCCACATAGCGCTTGTCGTCTTCGTCGGTAACGTAGGCGCCTTCGGCATGCTTGAAGAACAGCGGCGTGCCGCCGACGCTCTTGAACGCACGCACGGGGGAGTTCACACCGCCGGGGATGTGTTTCTGGGCATTGGCAAACAGCGTTTCGGAACGGGACATGATGGGGCTCTCTGAATTCAAACTTGCTTTCTATTTATGGAGCAGAAGGGCGTTGAACGCACGGGCGCGGCGGGTGACTTCCGCGGTGCTGTCGGCACCGAACAGGCCGTGCACCACGGCAAGCAGGTCGGCACCGTGGGCCACCAGCGGCTCGGCGTTTTCCAGGGTCACGCCACCGATCACGCAGATCGGCAATTGCACGCGGGCGCGGGCCTGGGCGAGCATTTCAACGGTGGCGGCAGGTGCGCCGGGCTTGGTACTGGAATTGAAGAAGCGGCCAAAGGCGACGTAGCTGGCGCCTTCCCGGGCGGCCTGCTCGGCCAGTTCGATCTGGCTGTGGCAGGTGGAACCGATGATCGCCTTGGACCCGAGCAGCGCACGGGCCGGGGTCAGCGGGCCGTCGGTTTGCCCCAGGTGCACGCCGACGCCCAGGCGCGCGGCCAGTTCGGCGTCGTCGTTGATGATCAACTGGGTCTTGTAGCGCGAGCACAGCTCCCGCAGCTTTTCCGCTTCACGCAGGCGCCGGGCTTCGTCGCTGCTTTTGTCGCGGTATTGCAACAGGGTCACGCCGCCGTCCAACGCCGCTTCGACGTAGGCGAGGAATTTGCCGGCCAACAGTTGGCTGTCGGTAATGGCATACAGGCCACGTAGTTTCATCGGGCAGGCCTCTTAAGTCTTACGAGCAGAAATCCAGCGGCAAGCGGCGCGGCACGAACTGGCCCTGGCCGAGTTGTTCGGCATCACGCAGGGTGCGCCAAGTGTAGTTGAGTGCCGATTGCACGGCGCTCACCAGGCCTTCGCCCTGGGCAATCCGCCCGGCCAGTGCGCTGGCCAGCGTGCAACCCGAACCGTGGTAGCTGCCCGGCAGGCGCTGGCAGGTAAAGGTCTGGTGCGTGCCGTCTCGGCTGTAGAGGCGGTTGTGCACTTCGTGCTCGTCGCCGTGGCCGCCGGTGATCAGCAGATGCTTGATATACGGCAGCAGCTTCTCGGCGCATTCGTCGGCCGTGCCGTCTGGCAGCTCGGCCAGGATGCGCGCTTCGGGCAGGTTCGGCGTGGCGATCAGCGACAACGGCAACAGCCGCTCGCGCATCGCATAACCGACCTCGTCCTTGCCCAGGCTGCCACCGCCACCGGCGCGCAGCACCGGGTCGCACACCACCGGCAGGTGGGGGTGTGCCTGCAGCAGTTCGACCACGGTGTCGACCATCGCCGTGGAGCCGAGCATGCCCAGCTTGACGGCCGCCACTTCGGAATCGCCGAGCACGGCATTGGCCTGGGCCAGTACCCACTCGCGGTCGAGCACGCGGAAATCGCTGACATTGACGGTGTTCTGCACGGTCAGGGCGGTGACGGCCGGGGCCGCATGGCAACCCTGGGCGAGCAGGGCTTCGATATCTGCCTGCAAGCCGGCGCCACCACTTGGGTCGTGGCCGGAGAGACAGAGGACAACGGGGCGAGAGCTGTAGATATTCATGGTGCGCGAGCTTACCACCAAACGCTTTTTGCGTGGCTGTCTGGCGAGGGGGGAATTTCACCGCCTGCCAGTCAGGGTTTGTGGCTGTTTGTCAGCCCGTTTTGATGCCGAAAAAGTCGCTGAAAGTGCTGTTCTAGAGCCTTTCAAAAAATTATTTCAATGGTGTCTAATGGCCTGTACCGGCTATGCTAAAGTGGATCCAAACAACTTACTGTATCGCCGGTATACGTCTTCTCAAAAGGAATGGGGGCTTTTGACAGAACCGGACAGGCCACGCTGGGGCTCTATGCGCTATTTGCTGATCTTAATCTTGTGCGGGCTGCCGATGCTCGCCAGCGCCATCGAGTTCGACCAGGCCACTCGCAGCCTGCCGCTGGGCCGCGTCATGCAAGTGCTGGAAGACCCTACCGATGCCCTCACCATCGCCGACGTCAGCTCCCCTGCCTACGCTTCAAAATTCAAGACTCATGACAAAGCCACCCTCAATGCCGGCTATTCGCGCTCGGTGTTCTGGCTCAAGGTCGACCTGCATTACGTCGCCAAGGATGCCCGCGCCCCGCGCACCTGGTTCCTGGAACTGGCCTACCCGCCGCTCAATCGCCTGGACCTGTACCAGGACGACGGCACCGGCAACTATCGACTCACCACCCGCACCGGCAGCGCGCTGCCGTTTTCCAGCCGGGAAGTGCGCCAGAGCAACTACCTGTTCAAGCTCAATTTCGTGCCGGACCAGCAGGAGACTGTCTATCTGCGCCTGCAAAGCGAAGGTTCGATCCAGGCGCCGTTGACACTGTGGGCCGGCACCGCCTACCTGGAAGAACAGCCGCTGCGCCTGTACGTATTGGGCGCGATCTATGGCGTGCTGCTCGGCATGTTGATCTACAACCTGTTCATCTACCTGAGCGTGCGCGACACCAGCTACCTCTATTACATCTTCTATATTGCCTCGTTCGGCCTGTACCAGTTGTCGGTCAATGGCGTGGCCGTGGAGTACTTCTGGCCAAACAACCCGTGGTGGACGAACGCGGCGGTGCCGTTCCTGATCGGTTCGGCAGCGCTGTTTGGCAGCCTGTTTGCGCGCAGCTTCCTGCATACCGCGCAGCACAGTCGTTGGCTGGATCGGATCCTGCTGGGGCTGGCCGCGTGTGGCGGGCTGGTGATGGCCCTGGCGCTGTTGACCAGTTACGCCGTGGCGCTGCGCCTGGCCACCGGCTTGGCGCTGGTGTTCACCGTGACCATCTTTGTCGCCGCGATCAAGGCCTGGTGCTGCGGCCAGCGCATGGCGCGCTATTTCATCATCGCCTGGTCGGCGTTCCTGCTGGGCGGGGTGGTCAACACGATGATGGTGTTGGGCTACCTGCCCAACGTGTTCCTCACCATGTACGCCAGCCAGATCGGCTCGGCCATCGAAGTGGCGTTGCTGTCCCTGGCCCTGGCCGACCGCATCAACGGCATGCGCGAGCAGCAGGCGCAGATCCTCTTCGACGCCAGCCAGAAGCTTGAAGTGCTCAACCAGGAACTGGCCCGCAGCAATCGGCTCAAGGACGAGTTCCTGGCCACCCTGACCCACGAACTGCGCACCCCGATGAATGGTGTGATCGGCTCCCTCGAGCTGATGCAGACCGTGCCGCTGGGCGATGACCTCGCGCAATACCAGCAAACGGCCGCTGGCTCGGCGCGGGACATGATGCGCATGGTCAACGGCATCCTCACCCTCACCGAACTGCAGGCCGGCCGCCTCAGCGCCCAGGCCCAGGTCTTCAGCCTGCGCGGCGTGCTCGACACTTTGCGCCAACAGTTCAACGCCAGCGCCCAGAGCAAGGGCCTGGCGTTTTCCATTGATGTGGCCGACGAGTTGCCGGACCGCGTGATGGGCGACGCCGACAAACTGGTCCAGTGCCTGGACTGCCTGCTGGACAACGCCTTCAAGTTCACCCATGAAGGGGTCGTGCGCCTGCGCGTGGTGGGCGTCCCGCACAGTGATGGCAGCTTGCGCCTGAGTTTTATCGTCACCGATACCGGCATTGGCTTTGCGTTCCTCGACGAAGCCACCCTGTACCAGCGCTTCTTCCAGCTCGATGGCTCGACCACCCGTGAATACGGGGGGCTGGGGATTGGCCTGGCGATCTGCCGCCAGTTGATCGAGCTGTTGGGCGGGCGGCTGACCCATCATTCCGAGCCGCGCAAGGGCAGTCGGTTCCAGTTGGAAGTGAGCGTCGTCCAGGTCGCGCCCGAGCCCAAGACCACCGGGCCGGAGCCATTCAGTCAGCGTGCGCCCCAGGAGTGCGCGGTACTGCTGGTGGATGACAACAGCGTGGGCCAGTTGGCCGTGCGCGGCATGCTGCTCAAGCTTGGCTATCGGGTCAAAACCGTGGACAACGGCCCGGCTGCCTTGGCGATCTTGCAGAGTGAAACCTTCGATGCTGTGTTACTGGATGTGCCAGAAGGCGGCTTCTCACTGTGTTGTCAGATCCGCGCCTTGCCGGGCTGTGGCGAACTGCCGGTGATTGCCTTGAGCACTTCGTTGCAGGCCCCGGAACGCGAGCGTTGCCATGGCATTGGCGTGACCGATCGCCTGGCCAAGCCGGTGCGTTTCGAGGCGTTGCAGGCGGTGCTGGAACGTCGCTTGTTGTGCCCGCTAGAGGGCGAAAGCGCCGAACATTAGGCGCGTATGCCACTTTTTTAAGGGGGATGACGGTGCTTAACTGAAAAACAGGCCCAACTGAACGCGGCCTTTTTTCCAGGAGGCCCGTCATGAACCTGCATCAATTTGCCGAAACCCACGACGTCACCAACCAGCCCCCGTCGCTCGACGGCACCAATCTGTACCGCATCGATTTGCCCCTGCAGGAATGGTCGCGACGCTTTGGCGCGGGCTGGGCCGAGGCGCGTATAGACGCCTACGGTGCGCTGGCCGGTGGGCCGTTGATGGAGGCCGGGTTCCTGGCGAACCAGAACAAGCCGGTGTTCAACAGCCATGACCGGTATGGTCATCGGGTCGATCTGGTCGAGTTTCACCCCGCGTACCACGAGCTGATGCGCACGGCGGTTGAACATGGCCTGCCGTCCCTGCCGTGGGCCCATCCGCAGTCCGGTGCCCATGTGGCCCGCGCCGCCATGACTTACCTGCACAGCCAGGCGGAAGCCGGTACCGGTTGCCCGTTGACCATGACCTTTGCCTGCGTCCCGGCCCTGCGTTTGCAACCGGACCTGGCGCAGACCTGGCTGCCGAAAATCCTCAACACCCAATACGACCCGCGCAACGTTGGCATCGCCCACAAGGCGGGCGCCACCATTGGCATGGCCATGACCGAGAAACAAGGCGGCACCGATGTGCGCGCCAACACCACCCGCGCTTACCCCGTGGGCGCGGGCGGCCCCGGGCAAGCCTACGAACTGGTGGGCCACAAGTGGTTTTGCTCGGCGCCGATGTGCGATGCCTTCCTGACCCTGGCCCAGACCGACAAAGGCCTGACCTGTTTCCTGCTGCCTCGGCACCGCCCGGATGACACGCGCAACGAGTTTTACATCCAGCGCCTGAAGAACAAGCTGGGCAATTGCTCCAACGCCTCCAGCGAAGTGGAGTTCCGTGGTGCCCTGGCCTGGATGATCGGCGAAGAAGGCCGTGGCGTGCCGACCATCATCGAAATGGTCGCCATGACCCGCTTTGATTGCATGGTCGGCTCCAGTGCCCTGATGCGCCAGGCGCTGACCCAGGCCAGCCATCATTGCGCCCACCGTTCGGTCGGCGGGCGCGTGCTCAGCGAGCAACCGCTGATGCAAAACGTGCTGGCCGACCTGGCCCTGGAAAGCGAGGCCGCCCTGGCCTTGAGCATGCGCATGGGGCGCGCACTGGATCACCTGGGCGATGAGAGGGAGGCCAAGTTCGCCCGGCTGGTGACGGCGGTGGGCAAGTATTGGATCTGCAAGCGGGCGCCGGCGATGATCAACGAGGCAGCTGAATGCATGGGCGGTGCGGGTTATGTGGAAGACAGCATCCTGCCGCGCCTCTACCGTGAGGCACCGGTGAACTCGACGTGGGAAGGGTCGGGCAACGTGCAATGCCTGGACGTATTGCGAGCACTGTCGAAAGAACCCGGTGTGTTGGAGGCCTTGTTCGTCGAGCTGGGGGACGGGCATGGCGACAAGCGGCTGGCGCGACAGATCGAGCAGTTGAAGTCAGCCTTCATGGACACCCAGGACATTCAATACCGCGCACGGCAATTGACCGAGGACATCGCCGTGGCGTTGCAGGCCAAGTTGTTGCTGGAGGCCGGGAATGCGGCAGTCAGCGATGGTTTCATTGCCAGCCGCCTGGGCGAATCGTCAGGCCGGGCATACGGCACCTTGCCGCGCGGCGTTGATGTAGAAGCCATCGTCACCCGCTCAACCCCCACTTTCTGATCGCCGCCCCCCCTGTAGGAGCCGGCTTGCCGGCGATGGCGGCCTTGAGACATGTATTGAACTCAAGGGCTCTATCGCCGGCAAGCCGGCTCCTACAAGGTGAGGTGTTTCCAACGCCGGTGTTTCGGTGAAGCTGGGATACAGGCAAGATGAAGGCCTGCACGTCAGAACACAGGATGCTTACCGTGACCGAAGCTTTTGTTGTCGTTCAAACCGCCGAGGAAGCCGTGGATCGGCTGGCGGCTCTGCATGAGCGTGCTACCGGCGCGCTTAACCAAGCCCTCAAGCGATACCTCAAAGACCGCGTCGAGCCCGACGCCGAACAACGTGCGCTGTTTCGCTACCCGGAACTGCGCCTGACCTACCACTGCCACGGCGAAGTCCCACAGACGACCCGGGCGTATGCCAAGGTCCAGTTGCCGGGGACCTACAGCGTCACCGTCACTCATCCCGGCGCGTTTCGTAAATACTTGCTGGAGCAACTGGTGCCGCTGATGCACGACTTCACCGTGACGGTGGAAGTGGGCGTCAGCGAACAGAACATTCCCTACCCGTACGTGGTGGAGCAGGGCGACGAGCTGGCCGGCTCCGGCGTGACCGCAGCGACCCTGGCCCGTGTGTTTCCGAGCACCGACCTGTCGGCGGCCACCGATGGCATCGCCGATGGCCTCTACGACTGGGAAAACACCGACCCGCTGCCCTTGGCGCTGTTCGATGCGGCCCGCGTGGACTTCTCCCTGCGCCGCCTGGTGCACTACACCGGCAGCGACTGGCGCCATGTGCAGCCGTGGATCCTGTTGACCAACTACCACCGCTACGTTGACCAGTTCATCCTGCATGGCCTGGAACAACTGCGCAGCGACCCGCGCTTTATCCGCATGGTGCTGCCGGGCAACGTGGTGATCGACAAGTCCATGGACCATGGCGAAGCCTCTGCCATCGCGGCGGGCGTGGTCTGGCACCGTTACCAGATGCCGGCCTACCACCTGCAGGCCAGCGATGGCCATGGCGTGACCCTGGTGAACATCGGCGTCGGCCCGTCCAACGCCAAGAACATCACCGACCACTTGGCGGTGCTGCGTCCGCATTGCTGGCTGATGATCGGCCACTGCGGCGGCCTGCGCCAATCCCAGACCATCGGCGACTACGTGCTGGCCCACGCCTACATGCGCCGCGACGGGATTCTCGACCGCGTGGTGCCGCCGAACATCCCGATCCCGGCCCTGGCCGAAGTGCAGCTGGCCTTGCAGCAGGCGGCGGCCAACGTCACCGGCGAAAAGGGCGAAGAGCTGAAAAAACGCCTGCGCACCGGCACCGTGTTGACCTACGACGACCGCAACTGGGAACTGCGCTGGGCCCAGGAGCGTCCGCTGATCAACCTGTCGCGCGCCGTGGCCGTGGACATGGAAAGCGGCACCATCGCCGCCCAGGGCTATCGCCTGCGGGTGCCGTACGGCACGTTGCTGTGCGTCTCGGACAAACCGCTGCACAGCGAGATCAAGCTGCCGGGCTCGGCCAACGCGTTCTATGAGCGTGCGGTGAGCCAGCACTTGAAGATCGGCATCGAGGCGGTAGATCTGCTGCGCACCGAACTCAACTCGTTGCACTCGCGCAAACTGCGCAGCTTCGACGAGCCGCCGTTCCGCTAGTCGGGATGGTCATTTAACGGTCAGGCCACTAGCATTGTCGGTCCTGACCGTTAGATGTACCGAAGCCATGTCCCGTCCCACTCGTCCCGATTCGCGCCGCCCTGGCGTGAAACCTCCGTATTCCGCTGCACGCCGTGTCGCCAAGGCGCCACCGGCCGAGCCCAAATTGATCCTGTTCAATAAGCCGTTCGACGTGCTGACCCAGTTCAGCGACGAAGGCGGGCGCGCGACACTCAAGGACTTCATCAACATCCCCGGCATCTACCCGGCCGGTCGCCTGGACCGCGACAGCGAAGGCTTGTTGCTGCTGACCAATGATGGCCAGCTGCAGGCGCGCATTGCCGATCCCAAGCACAAGCTGGCGAAAACCTACTGGGTGCAGGTGGAAGGCGAGCCGACGGAGGAACAACTGCAACGCCTGCGCGAGGGCGTGGAGCTTAACGACGGTATGACCTTGCCCGCCGAAGCTCGGCAGTTGGATGAGCCTGAGCTATGGCCGCGCAACCCGCCGGTGCGCTTTCGCAAAAGCGTGCCCACCCATTGGTTGGAGCTGGTGATTCGGGAAGGGCGCAACCGCCAGGTTCGGCGCATGACCGCTGCCGTGGGTTTGCCTACGTTGCGCCTGGTGCGGGTGCGTATCGGTGACTGGTCGATCGACGGCCTGGATCAGGGCCAGTGGAAGGAAGTGCCGGCGCGCTTATAAAGCGCCGGATTCGATCAGGCCGATCACCACGCTCTTGATGATGAACGCCGCCACGCCCAGCCCCAGCACGAAGAACAGGATGAAAGAACCAAAGCGCCCGGCCTTGGACTTCTTCGCCAGGTCCCAGACGATAAAGCCCATGAAAATGATCAGGATGGTGACTAGGCCGGTCATCATCCATTCTTCAAACAGGGCGGGGTCGATGTTGTTCATGCGGGAATTTTTCCGACAAGGCAGGCGGGAAAGTATACGGCAGTGTTACAGACACAATATTGACCTGCGTCGTGGCGCGGTCAATGTGGGAGCTGGCTTGCCTGCGATTGCATCACCTCGGATAGGCTGATACACCGAGCCGCCTGCATCGCAGGCAAGCCAGCTCCCACATTTGTTATGTGCGCAGGTGGGTCAGCGGCAACTCGGTGCTGTTGAGCACCTGGTTCAGCACAAAGCTGGAGCGCACGCTGGTCACGCCTTCAATGCGGGTCAGGTGGCCCAGCAGCAGCTTTTGATAGTGGTCCATGTCCGGCACCACGACTTTCAACTGGTAGTCGGCATCCATCCCGGTGACCAAACTGCATTCCAGTACCTGAGGCAGGGTGCGGATGGCGGCTTCGAAGTTCTCGAAACGCTCGGGCGTGTGGCGGTCCATGCCGATCAGTACATAAGCCGTGAGGCTCAAGCCGAGCATCTTGCGGTCGAGCAGCGCGACCTGGCGGGCGATGTAGCCGTCGTCTTCCAACTGCTTGACCCGGCGTGAGCAGGGCGATGGCGACAGGCCGATACGCTCGGCCAACTCCTGGTTGGAGATCCTCGCGTCGCGCTGCAATTCCGCCAAAATACTCAGGTCGTATCGGTCAAGCTTGCTCATTGGGTTGGCCTTTGTCGTAACTATTGCGGTGAATTATCCATGAAGGGTTAAAAATTGCGCAAGCACTGTTTATTGACGCAATCTTCGCAATCATCTGCCGGGCACTCGCGGGTATCGTTATCAACAGAATCACCGCCTGGACAACAGTCCACTGCAGCCCGCCCAATCAGGCCCGCTGCGGCCGCCACCCCAGCAGGGTTGAGCCGGCCTCCAGGCTGCACACTGTCCACAAGACGGCGTGAGGTGAGCCAACGTCAAAAGCGTTGAGCCAGGACGAAATTCTCAAGGGGTGGCCGACGGGTCACCCCTTTTTCTTTGCCTTCAGAAAATTGTTCTCGTGACTGATAACCTGTCTTAGAACCGGGTGAGGCTTTTCCAGTCTCATGGTATGAGGCCGGACACTCTAGGCCCTAATCCGCAGTGAGGAATAGCATGAAGCGCATCTGGCGTATGGCAGGTGTAGGTTTGCTGATGATCAGCGTCGGCACGCAAGTGATGGCCGACGACCCACGCTCAGAAGGCGGTGGCCAGCATGAACGAGGGCCCGAAGGCGGGCGGCAAGGCAACGAACCGCCGCGACCGCAGAACAACCAACCGCGACCTGAGAATAATCAGCCGCGCCCTCAGAACCCTCAACCGCGGCCTGAAAACAATCAGCCGCGTCCGCAGAATCAACATTTCGAAAATAACCCGCCACGCCCGCAGAACGAGCACTTCGATCGTGGCGAGCAGCGTGGCGGTGGGCAATGGCAAGGGCGCCCGCAAGGTGCTGAACAGCCTCGGCCTGCGCCGCAACCGGCCCAACCGGCCAACAACCTGCCGATCCAGGGACGCCCGGATACCGTGCGTCAAACCCAGGAACCGCGCCAGGGTTACTACCAGGACATCCCACGCCGCAACGACGGCAACCCGCATTGGCAAGGCGGCAACGCCCCAGGCCCGCGCCCGGGCGGCGGTTTCAACGGCCACCCCAATGACGTTCGCTGGCCGGGCCGCCCGGATGGCCACGGCAATGGTTGGGGCCCGGGGCCGCAGTATCGCCCGGGGTACACCGTCGACCGCTTCACCGACCGCAACTACCGCGTGCCGTACCGTGGCCAGGATTACTTCTTCTCCGGTGGCTACTGGTACCGTCCCCAAGGCCCGCGTTATGTGGTGGTGACGCCGCCTTACGGCATCCGCGTGCAATACCTGCCGGATTATGCTCGGGAAGTGTGGGTGGGCAGTGCGCTGTTCTTCGTCGCTGCCGGTGCCTATTACACCTACGAAACCAGCTCGCAGCAGTACGTGGTGGTGCAACCGCCCGCACAGCCGCCTGCGCCCCAGGGCAATGGCTATGACGTTATCGCCTATCCCACCAATGGCCAATCACCGGCCCAGGTGCAGCAGGACGGCTACGACTGTTATCGCTGGGCGGTGCAGCAAAGTGGGTTCGATCCGCAGGCAGTGACCTACGCCCCGGACCCTGCGGTGGTGCAAACCTACCGCCAGGCCCAGGGCAACTGCCTGAGCAGTCGCGGGTATCAGGTGCAGTACTAGGCCTTGTTGCCCGTGACCACCTCCCGCGGGTCGGCGTGCACCAGCACTTCGGCACGCGGGTAGGCTTTGTGAATGGCGTCGGCGGCCTGGTCGCTGATGCCATGGGCGACTGACAGCGTCAATTCCCCCGGCAACTCCAGGTGCAGTTGCACAAACCAGTGGCTGCCGGAAATCCGCGTGCGCAGGTCATGCGCGCCCAACACCCCCGGAACGCCACGGGCCAGTTCCAACATATGCTGGCTCACATCGGGCGGCAGTTCCTCATCCATCAACACCGCGAAGCTTTCCCGGGCAATCTGGATGGCACTCCACAGGATGTAGGCCGCGATCCCTAGGCCGAACCAGGCATCCACTTGATGAAAACCGAAACCGGCCAGCACCAACGCCACCAGGATGCTGCCGTTGAGCATCAGGTCGGAGCGGTAATGCAGCGAGTCAGCCCGCACCGCGTTGGAGCCGGTTTCGCGGATCACTCGGTGTTGCAGCATCAGCAACGCCACGGTCATCACCAGGGAAAACACGATTACCCCGATGCTCAACCACGGCGCACCGACGGGCTCCGGGTGCTGCAAACGTTGATAGGCCTGGAAGGCGATCAGCACCGCACTGCCGGCGATGAACAGCGCCTGGGCCATGCCCGACAGCGATTCCGCCTTGCCATGCCCATAACGGTGATCGTCATCGGCCGGGCGCAGCGCGTAATGCACCGCCAGCAAATTCAGCAGCGAAGTCACGCCGTCCAGCAGTGAGTCGGTCAACCCGGCGAGCATGCTCACCGAGCCGCTGAGCCACCAGGCGATGGCCTTGGTGATAATCAGCGCACAGGCCACGCCCACCGAGGCGCGCGTCGCCAGGCGCAAAAGCCGGGCGTGTTCGGGGCTGCTGGTCATAGGCGGGTCGAATCCTTAGGCGGCGGGTTTCAGGCCCAGGGAGGCGAGTTGCTGCACGCTGCCCTTGAACTGGATCATGCGCGGGTCGTCCAGCGGCAGGCGGTGGCCGGTTTCTTTCTGGATGATGGTTTGCAGCTTGGCGTTGTCGACCTTGCCGTCGGCGCCGATGGCTTCGTGGAGTTTTTCCGGAGCCACCTGGGCGGTCTTGCCCGGCTCGAAATAGATGGCGCCGGTGGCGAAGTCCACACCAAACGCGATCAGACCCGGGATCACATAGAACAGCAAGCCGATGGCATCGAGCACGGCTACGGTGGGGTCGATCTTGCCGTCGATCTGGCCACGGCGGTCGGGGAAGAAGATCGAGCCGCAGGCCGTCAACTGGCTCAGCAAGGTGACGGTGAGGACACCGCCGATGATGCGGGAAGCGATACGCATGGAGACTCTCCTGGACACTGTTAATACGAAACTATAAGCCAGCTCCCACATTTAACCGTGTTGCCAAGCCAATCGGGCGGTGTTTTTGAGACCGCCACCGACCTCAGGCAGTTCGCCGTTATACTCGCCGCTCTGCTTTGGAGCCAGTATGAATTCGTTGCCGATCGATGATGTTTTACCCGCCCTGCGTGACGCCTTGGCGAATCGCCATGAAGCCGTGCTGGAAGCGCCCCCCGGCGCCGGTAAAACCACCCGTGTGCCCTTGGCGTTGTTGAACGAGCCGTGGCTGGCCGGGCAGACCATCCTGATGCTCGAACCCCGCCGCCTGGCTGCGCGTGCTGCCGCCGAACGCCTGGCCAGTGAGCTGGGCGAAAAGGTGGGTGAAACCGTCGGCTATCGCATTCGTCTGGACAGCAAAGTCGGCCCCAACACCCGCATCGAAGTGGTCACCGAAGGCATCCTCACCCGCCGCCTGCAGGATGACCCGGCGCTGGAGGGCGTGGGGTTGCTGATCTTCGACGAATTCCACGAGCGCAGCCTCGACGCTGACCTGGCGCTGGCCTTGAGCCTCAACGGCCGCGACCTGTTTCGCGATGAGCAACCGCTGAAAATTCTGCTGATGTCCGCGACCCTCGAAGGCGAGCGCCTGGCTGGCCTGCTGGACAATGCACCGATCCTGCGCAGCGAAGGGCGCATGTTCCCGGTGCAGATGCGCTGGGGGCGGCCGTACCAGGCGGGTGAATTCATCGAGCCGCGTGTGGTGCAGACCATTCTTGAGGCTGTGCACGACGAGACCGGCAGCATTCTGGTGTTCCTGCCGGGCCAGGCCGAGATTCGCCGGGTCAATCAGCAACTGGCCGACGCCTTGGGTGATCGCCCGGATGTGCTCCTGTGCCCACTGCACGGTGAACTGGACCTCAACGCGCAGCGCGCCGCTATCGACCCGGCCTCTGCGGGTAAACGCAAAGTGGTGCTGGCCACCAACATTGCCGAGACCAGCCTCACCATCAACGGCGTGCGCGTGGTGATCGATGCCGGGCTGGCGCGGGTGCCGCGCTTCGACCCGGGCAGCGGCATGACCCGCCTCGACACCCAGCGCATCTCCCGCGCCAGCGCCACCCAACGGGCCGGTCGGGCAGGGCGTTTGGAGCCGGGGGTGTGTTACCGGTTGTGGTCCGAGGACCAGCACGAAGGCCTGGCCGCCTACAGCAGCGCGGAAATCCTCGCCGCCGACCTGGCCGGCCTGGCCTTGCAGCTGGCGCGTTGGGGCGTCACGCCCACTCAACTGGTGTGGCTGGATGTGCCCCCGGCCGCGGCTTATGCCCAGGCCCAGGACTTGCTGGTGCGCCTCGGCGCATTGAATGAAGACAAGCTGACCGCCCATGGCCAGAAAATGGCCGAGCTGCCGGCCCATCCGCGCATCGCCCATCTGCTGCTGCGCGGGCAGGACCTGGGGCTGGCGGCGACGGCCTGTGATGTCGCGGCCTTGTTGGGTGAGCGCGATATCTTGCGCGGTGGCGGCGCGGACCTGCACAGCCGCCTGGCACTGTTATCTGGCGAGGAACGAGCGCGGGGCACAGGCGGTGGCGTGCAGCGGGCCAAGCAACTGGCGCGGCAATATCGCGGTTACCTGCGAGACCAGGCCACGCAGCCGGTGACCGACCCCGACCACCCACGTTGGCTCGGCGCCTTGCTGGCGCTGGCTTATCCGGACCGCGTCGCGCAGCAACGCCGCCCGGGTGGTGCCGAATACCGCCTGGCCAATGGCCGTGCGGCGCTGTTCGCCGAGGCCGACAGCTTGATGAAACAGCCTTGGCTGGTGATCGCCGACCTCGGCAGCCGTCAGGGCCAGCGCGAAGAACGCATCTACCTGGCGGCGGATTTCGACCCGGCGCTGTTCGACACGGTGCTTGCCGAGCAAGTGCGCACGGTCGACCAACTGGATTGGGATGAGCGCGAAGGCGTGCTACGTGCCGAGCGCCAGCGCAAAGTCGGCGAACTGGTGCTCAGCCGCGAGCCGTTGACCGGCCTTGATGAGTCCGCACGCAGCCAGGCATTGGTCAACCTCGTACGTCGCAAAGGCCTGGAACTGCTGCCGTGGACGTCCGAGCTGCGTCAATGGCAGGCCCGCGTCATGCTCCTGCGCCAACTGGACGCCGGAAAAACCAGCGAATGGCCCGACCTCAGCGACAACGCCTTGCTCGCCAGCCTGGAGCATTGGCTGATGCCCTACCTGGGCAAGGTCTCGCGCCTGAGCCATTTCGCCAACCTGGATATCTCCAGTTTCCTGCACAACCTGCTGCCCTGGCCGCTGCCTCAACGCCTGGATGAACTGGCGCCACAGCATGTGAAGGTGCCATCGGGGTCTTCGGTGCGCCTGGACTACAGCGAACAGCCGCCGATTCTGGCGGTGCGCTTGCAAGAGTTGTTCGGGCTGGCCGACACCCCGCGCATTGCCGGCGGGCGCCAGGCGGTGAAGCTGCACCTGCTGTCACCGGCACGCCGGCCGGTGCAGGTGACCCAGGACCTGGCGAACTTCTGGCGCAGTACTTACGCCGAGGTGAAGAAGGACCTGAAGGGGCGGTACCCGAAACACTACTGGCCGGATGACCCGCTGATTGCCGAGCCGACTGCGCGGATCAAACCTCGCAAGTAGGTCATGTGGAGATCAAATGTGGGAGCTGGCTTGCCTGCGATAGCGTTGGACCAGTGAAATATTCTTCAACTGACCCACCGCTATCGCAGGCAAGCCAGCTCCCACAGGTTTTTGTGGGGGCTGTTACTGCGCAGCCGGCAGCAGGAAGCGCGCGATCACCGGCAGGTGGTTGGAGATGCGCAAGGTATCGTCCTGGCGAACCTTCGCCTCCACCCGCTTGATGCGCGGGCTGTAGAACAGGTAGTCCAGCGTGCGATCCGGGCCTGTGGCGCGAGGGTCGTTGGGGAAATACGTCAGCCATTTCTCACGGTCGATGCCGCTTGATTGGCTGTTGCTCGGGATCATTGGGTACTTTTCCCACAGTAGATGCAGCTCGCTGTCCGGCGAATACTGCCCACGCTTGCCCGCGTCCAGGCGCAGGAACTGCCCCAGCGGCAGCACGTTGAAATCACCGCCAATCAACCAGGGCGTGCCCCGGCCTTCGAATTTATCCAACAGTTTGACGGTGCTTTTCACCTGCTCTTGCACGGCGCTGCGGCCGGGGGCGTCACCGTCGAAGCGGGTGTTGAGCACCGCCAGTTGGCCGCCGTCGCTCAACGGTAGATAGGTCAGCAGCAGCGCGGGTTTGGGTTGGAACTGACGGGCGATGAAGTTCGCGTCTGGCACCGGCAATTGCAGGCGTTCGGCGTGTTCGATCTGGTAGCGGCTCAGGGTCACGAGCTTGCGACCGACGCTGCCGAAGATATGCAGGTCGGGCACAAAGTCGGCTTTCCAGTCGAACGCTTGGGTACTGCAGGGGTAGAGATCGGCCACGCGCTCCTGGAGCAGTGTGACCTGATCCTGATAGTGGGAAGGCTTGGCGTTTTCGTCGAGCTCCTGCAACAGCAGGATGTCGGGTTGTTCTTCGCGGATCACCCGTGCCACTTCATCGAGGCTGGCGGCCATGTCTTCGACGGTGGGACGTTCGTCCGGGCCGCTGCCGTCGGCGGTGTCGTACCAGAACACGTAGTTCTTGCCGGCCAGGTATTGCACATTCCAGGTCATGACCTTGAGCGCCTGCCCGGGCAACAGGGTGGGCGCACGGGGCGCGACACAACTGACGGGCAAGGTTTGCTTGGGCTCGGGGCGCCAGGTCAGGCTGTAGACCATGGCGGCGAGCAGGCCGGCGATAAGCAATAGGCCCAGCAAGGTTATGCGCAATAAACGGGTCATCGGCTCGGCTTATAGCGTTTGGAAAGTGCCACGGAGCATATCACCGCGCGTCGGCATCGCCACCGATCAGCATGAATAAACGGAACAGCACCACGCTGGTAAACAGTTGCAGGAAGCTGTGGGCGCTGTCGATCAATACGCCCAGCAGCGGCGCCGGCTCGGGATAAGCCGCCACGCTCGCGCCCTTGAGCAGCCACAGCGGCGTCATCACGCACAGCAGGCACACCAGGATTCGCCAGAAATGCCCACGGGTCAGGCGAAAACTTTCCTTCATCGCCGCCAGCGCCGGCATGCCGCGCAGCACCAGCAGGTATTCGGCAAATGCCAGCACCACCATCAGCCACAGGCCCGGCAGGAAATACAACGACAAGCCAAGCAAGATCAGCAGGGTGCTCATGGCGGTGAGCAGGGCGAAACGCGGCCACAGCGTCAGGGCCATGGCCCATACGTCCTTTGTGCGCGGCGACTCGCCACGGGTGCGGGCGTCGAGAAACAGGATCAAGGCGCCGGTGTACAGCGGGTAGACGAGCAACCCCACCACCACGCTGTAGCCGGGGAAGGCGTCCGGGCCCAACGTGTGGTCGAGCACCTGTTGCAGCAGGGCTTCGAGGATCACCAGCGGCAGGCACAGCTGGACGATGGCGCCCAAATTGCCTCGGGTAAAACGAAGGGAGTCGCGCAGTACGTCTAACGGATTCATCGGGTTCATCACAGGCCTGAAAGCAAGGCCCACACTTTAACCGATCAGGGCTGGCGGTAAGCAAACGTAAACCTTGCGTAAAGACCATTGAAACGTCTGGTAACAGCCCCATAACTAGAGGCGTAGCTTGCCTGATCACAGGCAGGCCCATGATTTCTACCGGCAATCTAACGAGGTCGCCATGAACAGCGAAGAGCAAACCCTGATCGATGGACTGTTTTCACGGTTGCAGCAAGCCGAAACGGATTCAGCCCCCCGCGACGCCCTGGCCGAAGCGCGGATCAAGGAGCACATGACTCGCCAACCAGCGGCCGGGTACTACATGACCCAGTCGATCCTGGTGCAAGAACACGCGATCAAGAGCCTCGACGCGCAGAACAAGCAGCAGGCGCAACAGATCCAGCAATTGCAGGATGAGTTGCAACAGGCCCGTTCCCAGGCCGCACAGCCTGCGCCGAGCAGCGGTGGTTTCCTGTCGAGCATCTTTGGTGGCGGTTCCCGCGACCCGCAACCGGCCCAGAGTGCCCCGGCGTCTTCGGGTGGCGGCTGGCGCGAACCGGCACGGCCTTCGTTTGGCCAGCCCGCGCCGCAGCAGAACTACGGTGCGCCGCAACAGAACTACCAACAGCCACAACAAGCCCCGGCCGCTCCCATCGGCAGCGGTTTCCTGGGTGGCGCGTTGAAAACCGCTGCTGGCGTGGCCGGTGGTGTGATGTTGGCCGAAGGTATCAGCAGCCTGTTTCACCACAACCAGCAACCGCAGGTGGTGGAAGAAATCATCGAACAACCGGCACCGGCCAGCGATCAGGGCGGCTGGGGTAACGATGACCAGCGCTTTGCTGGTGGCAATGACAGCTGGGGCAGCAACAACAGCGACAGCTTCGCCGACAACGATTACTCCGACGACTCTTCCTCCTTCGGCGACGACGACTCCTTCGTCTGACCCACCCAAGCCCGGTGCGCTTCGTCGCCCCGGGCTGATTTTTCGCTGAAACTTTCCCGTGGCTGGCATACTGGCGCCTTTGCGGACCTTCGTCTTCGAGGTCCACGCGGCAGCCATGGGGAAGTGCGGTGAAGAAAATTGCAGTGTTCGCCGATGTACAAAACCTCTATTACACCGTGCGCCAGGCGTATGGCTGCCACTTCAACTATGCGGCGCTGTGGGCTGACATCAGCGCGCGCGGGCAGATCGTCGAGGCGTACGCGTATGCCATCGACCGTGGCGACAGTAAGCAGCAGCAATTCCAGCAGATCCTGCGCAACCTGGGCTTCACGGTAAAACTCAAGCCCTACATCCAGCGCAGCGACGGCTCGGCCAAGGGCGACTGGGACGTGGGCATCACCATCGACATCATGGACGCCGCCGACCACGTCGACGAAATCGTGCTGGCCTCCGGTGACGGCGATTTCGACATGCTGCTCGACCGCATCATCCACAAGCATGGCGTCGAAGCCGTAGCCTACGGTGTGCCGGGGCTGACCGCCAATTCGTTGATACGCGCCGCCAGCCGCTACGTGCCGATCGAAGGCGCGTTGCTGCTCAAATAAACAGTTAGACGGAGTTGGAACAGGTTTGGAACGTATAGCGGTCATCGACTTTGAAACCACCGGCATCACCCCCAGCAGCCACTGCCGGGCCACGGAAATCGCGGTGGTCATCCTCGAGCGTGGCCAGATCGTGGACCGCTACCAGAGCCTGATGAATGCCGGCGTGCGCGTACCGGGTTTTATCGAGCAACTCACCGGCATCAGCAACGCCATGCTGCGCAGCGCGCCACCGGCCGAGCGGGTGATGAACGAGGTCAACGAATTCGTCGGCACCACGCCGCTGCTGGCCCACAACGCCGCGTTCGACCAGAAGTTCTGGGACTTTGAGCTGGGCCTGATCCGCCGCACCCGCCTGCAAAAGTTTGCCTGCTCCTTGCTGCTGGCCCGCCGCCTGATGCCGTCGGCGCCCAACCACAAACTCGGCACCCTGACCTCATTCGCCCAACTGCCCCACACCGGCAAGGCTCACCGGGCGATGGCGGATGCGGAGATGGCCGCCAACCTCACCGCCCACCTGGCCCAGGAACTGCGCGGAACGCACGGTTTGCGCGAACTGTCCCACGACCTGCTGTGCAGCTTGCAGAAAGTACCGGCCGCCAAGATCACCGAACACCTGAAGAAACATCGCGGGGTCTGAACCCGCCATCGCCGGCAAGCCGGGCTCCTACAGGAGATTGCATCCAGCCCTGGCGACTCGGTCAACTGTGGGAGCTGGCTTGCCTGCGATGGCGCCCGTTCAGCCAACATTCCTACCGAGGCTGCACACAGTCCAAAGCCCGATTCACCACCCCCTTCGCCATCCCCACCAAATGCATCACCGCCCGTAGCTGCACGCTCAGCACCTCACCCGACGCCTGCACCGTCTCCACCGCGCAATGCAGCAAATCTGCCGCATGGGCCAGGGCATCTTCGAAGCTCAGGTTGTCATTCAGGGTAAAGGTAGGGGCATCCGGGGCGGACGCTTTGAGGTAGTAGTCGATGGCTCGGCGATTGAGCAGGGCGTCTTCGCTGAGGAAACTGGGTGGATCGGGGGTGATTTTGACCATGGTGGAGCTCCTTTGGGGAAAGAAGCCAACATCGTCCGCTTGCACGCGAATGAGGGTGGCAGCTGTACGCAGGTGTGCAAGACCGGGGCAAAGGTAACCCGGCAGACCCAAGGGTCTCCAGCGCACAGCCGCCATTGCAGATAAACGCCAACCAAAAAAATGGGCATTTAGATGTAGGGCGCTGGTGCACCTTTGCGAGTCGGACTTGCACGTCCGATCACCGAACAATCGATGACTGGGCGAGACTAGCTACCGAATCCGACGGAAACAAGGCCGTGGAATTCTCTAGGAAAGGTCCCGCAAATGAAAGGGATCGGTCTTGCTGGCCATCAAAACATCAGCTGTTTATGTGGGCTTTTAACTGCTTTCTGAATAGTCAGTAGGCCAAGCCCTGCTGCCTCGTCAGACCTTTCTGCTTTTGCCCGCCATCCCTCAATTGCACATCGCGGCGACCTACCATCACGTCTGTCATTTACGTACAGGGACGACGTCATGCAGGAAAGCGACCTCCATACAGCAATCATGCGAAGCCAGTTCGAACTTGAACGCAATGGCATCAATCTCGGTTCAAGTTCAAGCATGGCGTTTCATTTGGGAAACACGATGACAAGCTGCCCAGCTGCTATGGTTTTGCATAACGCTCCAGGTGTTATCAACGGCGCCAATTATCAGCTACTTCGACCCATTCACGCTGATTCCGCAGTTCCGAACACCACGCTTGATGAGCTCTGGAAATGCACACAGCAACACTACGGTTTGACGGCGGCGACGGTCATCACTGGCGCGGCCGGCATACCCATCAGCAAAATTGCTGTGGGCACTTGGGTTCACGCGGGTTCCAGTAAAACCACGAACCTGGCAAGTCTTATCGGGATGCGCTTTTTTCCTCGTACACTGATCAGGCAGCCGACGATGGCCAGGATGGCAAAAGCAACGTTTGGCACCGTGCGGGTATTTGGCATTATTGGGCGAGGCATTCCCTTCGTTGCTGCGGGATTGGCTGTTTTTGATCTGATCAGTATTGGTAAATGTGCCTATGAAGCGAGCAATGGAAGGTAGTCAGACCAGAGCCGATATCAGCGAAAAGGTGATTCAGCTATTCGTCGACATCATTGGCTTTATCGACCGAAGCCAAGTGACGGAGCAAACGGATTTTATCCATGACTTTAAGATTATTGATGAGGATTTGACCTGCTTTGTCATGCAGATCAAGTGGCAATTTCAACTGCAGGCGACCCAGGCAGATTGGGATCACATCACCACCCTCAAGCAGATTGTCGATTTGATTGTTCAGCGTTCAGATCGGCTGTGACGCAACTGACGCCATCGCCGGCAAGCCGGGCTCCTACAGGAGATTGCATCCAGCCCTGGCGACTCGGTCAACTGTGGGAGCTGGCTTGCCTGCGATGGCGTCAGCCCGAGCGGCGAAGTACTCAGGGAATCAACGCCATGACCGAAACCGGCGACCCCGACCCGCCTTCCAGCGCCAAAACGCCGACCACCACCGTCGAGCCCTTGGCCGGCAACCGATCAAGGTTTGTCAGGCACTCCAACACAATCCCGTTCCCCGCCAGCACCGCATGGTTTGTCGCGAAGGTGGTGCTTTGCCCCGGATCGACTCCATGGGTATCGATACCCACCCCGGCGACCTGGCGTTGTGAAAGCAAAAACACAATCGCGGCCTCGCCAATCCCGGGAAAATGAGAGCCTTGGGCATCCTGCCCGAAGAACGCAGTGGGGTCATTCCACAGGTGCTGCCAACCGGTGTACATCAGCACCACACAGCCCGGCTCGATGGTGCCGTGCTGGCGCTCCCAGTCTTGAATGTCTTGCACGCTGATCTCGTAGTCCGCCGTGCAACGGGCGCGCACATCAATCACCACCGCAGGCCGCACCAGGTCTTGCGGCGCGTAGCCATCAATGCCCATTCCATCGGCATAGAAACTGTTCGGCGCGTTCATGTGGGTGGCGCTGTGTTCGCCCATGCTGAAGCGCCGCAGGAAATAGCCGTCCTGTTCCAGCGAGGCAATGTCTGTGAACTGCACCGGTGGGTCCCCTGGCCACAGCGGGATACGCGGCGTGATCGGGTGGCTGAGGCTCACGACCGTGCTGTATTCAACCACCATTCTTGCCCTCCAGTTGGCCCAGCGGCACCCGCCGTTCTATCGCACTCGATAAGATGATCGAGGTCTTGCTGAACCCAAACTTCGCCACCCGGTTGATCAAGTTCTCCAGCTCCGGCATCGAGCCCACCGCCGCCTGCATGATCACGCACGGGTCGCCTGTTACCCGGTGGCATTCGGTCAGTTCCGGGATCTCAGCCAGGGCGTCGTACACCTTCTGGTTACCGTGGTTGGTCAGGCGCAGTTCCATCACGCATTGAATCGGCAGGCCGACCTTGGACAGGTCTACCTTGGCCTGGTAGCCGGTGATCACGCCGCTGGCTTCCAGCTTGGCCACGCGTTCGGCGACGGCGGGGGCGGAGAGGTTCACCGTGCGGGCCAGTTGCGCGTAGGACGCGCGGCCGTCTTCAAGCAGGGCGCTGAGGAGCATGCGGTCGTATTTGTCCATGAGAAGGCTCCAGTAGCACGTGGCTTTCGAAAGCGTGGTTTATAGCCCTCACAACCTTGTTTTGAAAAGTGTATGGCCGCTTTAAACAGGTTTTGTAACTTATGTTTATCGGCCGACCTTTCTAGAATAAGCGTCCCGTCCCTGCCGCAGAGCCGCCCAATGCCTGGCCCACGTCGCTTTCCGTTACCGTTGATCGCTGCCTTTTTTGCGTTGTATGTGATTTGGGGATCCACCTACCTGGTGATCCGCATTGGCGTGGAATACTGGCCGCCGCTGATGCTGGGCGGGATTCGCTTTCTGGTGGCCGGGATCGCGATGTATGGCTTCTTGCGCTGGCGCGGGGCGCCGGCGCCGACTTGGGTGCAATGGAAGGCCGCGGCCAAGATCGGCGTGTTGCTGCTGACCTTCGGCAATGGCGCGGTGACGGTGGCCGAGCACACGGGCGTTGCTTCCGGCGTGGCCGCGTTGGCGGTGGCGACGGTGCCGTTGTTCACCTTGTTGTGCGGCTATTTCTGGGGCGCACGCAACACACGCCTGGAATGGGCCGGGGTGGTGCTGGGGATTATCGGCATCGCCATGCTCAACATGGGCTCCAACCTGCAGTCGAGCCCGACCGGCGCCATGTTGTTGCTGTTTGCCGCCGCCTCCTGGGCCTTTGGCTCGGTGTGGAGCAAGCATTTGCCACTGCCAGCCGGCGCCATGGCCAGCGCGGCCGAGATGATCATCGCCGGTGCCTTGCTGCTGGTGGGCAGTGCCCTGACCGGTGAGCGGCTGCACGCCGTGCCACCGCTGGAAGGCTGGTTGGCCCTGGCTTACCTTGCGGTGTTCGGCTCGATCATCGCGTTCAATGCCTACATGTACCTGCTCAAACACGTGCGCCCTGCGGCGGCGACCAGTTATGCCTACGTGAACCCGGCGGTGGCGGTATTGCTCGGGATTGTGTTTGTCGGTGAAACCATCGGCAAGGAAGAAGCCCTGGCGATGTTGGTGATCATCAGCGCCGTGGTGCTGATCGGTCTGCCCCAGTGGCGCAAGCCGAAGCCGGAAATAAGGTAAACTCCGCGCCATTGCGACTTGCGCTGAATTTTTCCTACGGTAAACACATGACTTTCGCCACCCTTGGCCTGATCGAACCCTTGCTGCGCGCCCTTGAGACGCTTGGCTACCAGACCCCGACGCCGGTGCAGGCGCAAGCCATTCCGGCTGTGCTGGCCGGTCGCGACCTGATGGCCGCCGCCCAGACCGGCACCGGCAAGACCGCCGGTTTCGCCGTGCCGCTGCTGCAATTGCTGACCCTGGAAGGGCCGAAAGTCGCCGCCAACTCGGTGCGTGCGCTGATCCTGTGCCCGACCCGCGAATTGGCCGAGCAGGTTCACGCCAGCGTCGCCGAGTACGCCCAGAACCTGCCGCTGACCACCTACGCGGTGTACGGCGGCGTGAGCATCAACCCGCAGATGATGAAGCTGCGCAAAGGTGTTGATGTGCTGGTGGCCACCCCTGGCCGCTTGATCGACCTGTTCCGCCAGAACGCGCTGAAACTCAACCAGCTGCAAACCCTGGTGCTGGACGAAGCCGACCGCATGCTCGACCTGGGCTTCTCCGAAGAGCTGGCGAACATCTACCGCATGCTGCCGAAAAAGCGCCAGACCCTGCTGTTCTCCGCGACCTTCTCCGATGACATCCGCCTGCTGGCCGGGCAGATGCTCAACGACCCGCTGAGCATCGAAGTCAGCCCGCGCAACGTTGCCGCCAACACGGTCAAGCAGTGGATCGTGCCGGTTGACAAGAAGCGCAAGCCGGAACTGTTTGTGCACCTGATGCGCAAAGGCCGCTGGAAGCAAGTACTGGTATTCGCCAAGACCCGTAATGGCGTGGATGCGCTGGTGGACAAGTTGCAAGGCCTGGGCATCAACGCCGACGGCATCCATGGCGACAAACCGCAGGCCACTCGCCAGCGTGCGCTGGACCGATTCAAGACCAGTGACGTACAGATCCTGGTGGCCACCGATGTGGCGGCCCGGGGCCTGGATATCGAAGACCTGCCGCTGGTGGTCAACTTTGACCTGCCGATTGTGGCTGAGGACTACATCCACCGTATCGGCCGTACCGGCCGTGCGGGCAACACCGGTGAGGCGATCTCCCTGGTGTGTGCCGATGAAGTGAACATGCTGTCGGCCATCGAGATGCTGACCCGTCAGACCCTGACCCGCAAGATGGAGCCGGAGTTCGAGCCGGAGCACCGCGTGCCCGAGACCGATGCCAGTGGCCAGGTGGTGAAGAAGCCGAAGAAACCGAAGAAGCCAAAGGCATCCGGTGGTGGCGGCAAGCGCAACCTGGGCAAGTGGGTGGACAGCGGGGAAGTGGCGCCGGCTGAGCCGTCGATCAAGCCGGTGCGCAAGGTGCCGGTATTTAATACTGGGCCGCGCAAGAAGAAGTGATTGTGCGGTGTGACTGAAGGCCTCATCGCAGGCAAGCCAGCTCCCACATTTTGAATGTATTCACAGATCAGAATGTGGGAGCTGGCTTGCCTGCGATGGCGATCTCGAGGCCGCCATCGCAGGCAAGATCGGTGTTTTAGCGGTTAAGCCATTCCAACACGCCACGCCCCGCTGCTCGGCCGCTGGCAAAACACCCCGTCAGCAAATACCCGCCCGTCGGTGCTTCCCAGTCCAGCATCTCCCCCGCACAAAACACCCCCGGCAGTTGCTTGAGCATCAACCGCTCATCCAACGCCTCAAACGGCACGCCGCCTGCGGTGCTGATCGCCTCGTCCATCGGCCGGGTTTTCACCAGGGTCAGCGGCAGTGCCTTGATATCCACAGCCAACTGCGCCGGGTCGTTGAAGTGTTCAGCCGGCGCCCGCTCGCGCAGCAACGCGGCTTTCACCCCATCCAACCCCAACTGGCTGTGCAAATGCTTGCTCATCGAACGTGAGCCACGGGGCTTGGCCAGTGCGGCCTGTACCTTATCCAGCGGTTTGCTCGGCAACAGGTCGATGTGCACGGTCGCCGCGCCGTCGCGGTTGATCACTTCGCGAATCGGTGCCGACAGCGCGTAGATCAAGCTGCCTTCAATACCGGTGGCTGTGACCACACATTCGCCAAGGCGAGGCTTGTCGTCGCCCAAACCGATGGCGACGTTTTTCAACGGCGCCCCGGCGAATTTGCTGACCATCAACTCGCTCCAGGACGACACCTCAAACCCGCAATTGCTCGGCTGCAGCGCGGCGTAAGGCACGCCTTTGTCTTCCAGCAGCTTGAGCCAGGCGCCGTCAGAGCCCAGCCGCGACCAGCTGCCACCGCCCAAAGCCAGCAATACCGCATCGCTGTGGATAGCTTTTTCACCGTCCGGGCTGTGGATAAGTAAGCCGCCGCTGGCATTCCAGCCGACCCAGCGATGGCGGGTGTGGATAACCACACCTTGCTCGCGCAGGCGTTTTAGCCATGCACGCAGCAGGGGCGCGGCTTTCATGTCCGTAGGAAATACGCGGCCGGAGGTGCCGACAAAGGTTTCGATGCCCAAGCCATGAATCCACTCGCACAACGCCTCGGCGCCAAACGCGCGCAGCAGCGGTGCCATGTGCGGTGCACGCTCGGCGTAGCGCGACAGGAACGCCGGGTAGGCCTCGGAATGGGTGATGTTCATGCCGCCCACGCCCGCCAGTAGGAACTTGCGCCCCACCGAGGGCATGCCGTCGTACAGGTCCACCCGCACACCCGCCTGGCTCAAGACTTCAGCGGCCATCAGCCCGGTAGGGCCGCCGCCGATAATGGCGACGTGGGAGGAGGAAGTGGACATCAGCAAACCTGGGCAAAAGAAAAGGGCGCCCATTGTAAGCAATTGTGGTGCTTATGTAGTGAGCGGGCTTGCCCCGCGCCGCGGTGTACCAGGCTAACGTGAAGCGCCTGGTCAATCGCGACGCGGGGCAAGCCCGCCCACCACAGGAAACGGCGTGCCCGGGGGTCAGGCAAAGCCGGTGTTGGTGTTTGGCGGGTACTCGTCCGAGCGGTCGGCATCGGTGATCGGGCCACCGGTGAGGCCATATTTGTCCAGCACGGGCACCAGCGCGCCGAAGAACGCGTCCTGTTGTTTCTCGCGCTTGACCACTTCGATGATCGGGAACACGAACGAGGTGATGATGCCCACGCCCGCCGCCGCCCAGCCCAGTACACCGGCGAAGGTGCCGGCGATGGCGGCCGCATCGGCCACGCCAAACAGGCCGGCGCCGCCTTCGATGATCGACGCCACCGCCGCGCCAGTGCCGAGGGCGCCGCTGGTGAGGGAGAAGCCGGCGTTGAGCTTGTCACCGGAGAACGCGCTGTTGACCCCGCTGATCAGGCCGAACACGCCGCCGATGAAGCTGCCGGCGCCGCCGACGATTTTGCCCAGGTTCCCCAGTTTGTTGAGGCCGTCGGTGTTCTGCACCATTTTCCCGGTCGGGAAGTCGCCGATGCCTTGCGGCTTGCTCGGGTCGACCGGCGTGGGTTTCCAGGCCATGCCGTAGCCGGCTTCCTTGGCGTATTTGGTGCCGCCTTCGGTGATCAGGCCGGCGAACTGCATGCCCGCCGCCACGCGCCCGGCGTTGTCGGCCGGGCTGTTGCCGCCGGTGGCCGAGCGTGCCGCCAGTACGCCGCCCGCCAGCAGGGCGCTGCCGATGTGCAGCAGGCCCTGTTTGTAGGCGTCGCTGGCGTTGAGGTTCAGGCCGTCCACGGCTTTGGGCAGCACGTCGCTGATCTTCTGGGTCTGGCGGTTGACGTCCCACATCGAGCGGATCAGCGAGATCACATCCTGTGGCTTGATCTGCGCACCCGTGGCGTCCTTGAACATGTCCGGGTTGTCGGCCATGGCCTGGTTGAGGATGGCGGTGGTCTTGGCTTCGTCGAAATTGCCGTTGGCGTCGCCGAAGGTGCTTTTGAGCACGTCGTCGTTGGCGCCGTTGACCAGGCTGTCGGACACCGCCTGGTTGACGTATTGCTGCACGGTGGAGGAGTCCTGCGCCGAGACCTTGTCGCCGAGGAACTCCTTGAGCAACGAGGCGTTGGCCGCGTACTGGCCGATGACCGTCATCGGGTCGGCATTCGGCGCGGCGAGACCGTTCTGCAGGTCTTGCCCGCTGACGATGTGGTCCTGGAAGTACTGCTGGATCTCGGCCGACTTGCCTGACTTGTCGGCCATGGCCTCCAGGTCCACCGTGCCATTACCGCCGAGGGCCATGTCGGTGAGGGTGGCGTCGGTGCCGGCCAGGCTCAGCCCGTCGATCAGCGACACCGGGTTGCCATTGCTGTCCTTGGTCGCCAGGGCGGTGTTGATCACGTTGCCGCTATTGATCTGGCTGTCCTGGTAGTGCTGCATCTCGGTCTTGATCGCCGGGTCGCTGTTGACGATGTCGCGCATGCCGTCGGCCTGGTTCTGGGCCATGAAGGTCTTCACGTCCGGGTCGCCGGCCAACTGGTTGACGGCCGCGTCCAACTGGTCGGCGACTTTGGATTTGGTTGGGTTGAGGTGATATTCGCTATCGGCGGTGATCCCGGCATACAGGTCGCCATCGCCCACCTTGTCGCTGGAGGCCAGGCGCGCACGGGCGTCGCTGATTTCCAGCATCACGGCGGCCTTGGTCTTGCCGTCATAGTTCTGCGGGTTTTGCAGCACGTCCTGGGTCAGCTTCGAGGTGTCGACACCGGCCACCGAGCTGCGGATCGAGGCGTTGCTGAGCATCATCAACACGCCGTGATCGTCGGTGGGCGCCTGGTTTTCCAGCCAGGCACCGAGGTTCTTCTGCTGGGTGATGCCGTCGGCGGTGGCGGTGGCGGGCAGGTCGCCGGCCATGTCGAGGGTACGCATCATGCTCGGGGTCGACCAGTAGCCAGCAGCACCGGTGAGTTCGGGGCTCAGGCCGCTGTCGTTCTTGATGGCGTTGAGGTTGTCGGTGGTCAGGCTACCGTTGTTGGCGCGCTGGTTGGGGCCTTCCATCGCGGGGCCGGCGCTGCTGACCAGCGAGATATTGGCCATGACCAGCGCGGCAGACTTGGCGTTCGCCTTGGCCAGGTCACTGGCACCCGGGTTTTTGCTCAGAAAGGTGCTGTAGGACTTGGAGGCGGCCGACAGATCCTTGTTCGACTGGCTGACGAAACTGTCGACGTTGCTGTGAGTAATCACGCCGTCGCTGCCACCCAGGCCGCCGCTGTCCAGGGCGTTCATCAGGCTTGGGCTGCCGGCCAGGTATTTGAGGCACGCCTGGGCTTCGGGCGGCAGGTCGGCCGGTGGGTTGGAGAAGTCGATGGGGCGGTCGTGCATGCCCCATTTGTCCCAGTTGTCGCTGAGCATTTTGGCCGCGGCGCGTGGGCGGTCGAGGTCACGTTCTTCCTGGGTCGGCGTGCCACTGGTGTTGCCGACGATCTTGTCCCAGTCCTTGGGGTTGGCGTACTGGGAGTTGTCGATCCAGTTGGTGTCGACGGCGCCGCCCACGTTGAAGATGCCGTTGGATTCCTTGACCACCGAGGCATACAGGTCGGGGCTGATGGCCTGGGACACGATCACCTTGTCGCCGGATGCTGTTTCGTAACGGATCAGGCCGTGGCCGAGTTCTTCCGGGGTACCCACCAGGCTGACGCTGCCGGATTCGCTGGCGTCGGCGAGGGTGTAGCCGGCGTTCTTGCTGTCGTTGATCAGGCCCCAGGTCTGGCCGTCGCCGGCCACCTGGTTGTACAGGTCGGGGTTTACCTCGCGGCTGACCACCACCTTGTCGCCCGAGACGGTCTCGTAGCGGATAAAGCCCGGGCCGATTTCATCCACAGGGCCGATGCCCTTGTAGTCAGCCAACCCCGGCGCGGTATCGCCGGCCTGGGCGATGCGGTAGCCGTCGGCCTTGCTGGCATTGAGCGCGTTGACGGCGTCGACCTTGCCGGCCATGCCGTCGAACAGGTAGGGCGTCATCTGCTTGATGATGACAATGTCCTGGCCGTCGCGGGTCTTGAGGTCCAGCACGTTGTCGGAAATCTTGGTGATGCTGGCGATGTCCGCCAGGGGCACGCCGGTGTTGCTGATGTCGGCGAGGTTAGGATCGTTGAGGCGTTTGATCGCCTCTTGATCGCCGGTGGCCATGACGGCGGCGATTTTCTGGTCTTTGGTGTTGTCGGTCACGCCGCTGGCCAGCACCTTGAAATTGCCGGGCTTGGCCGTGTCCTTGAAACCCGCCACGGCGCGGGCCATGGCGGTTTCGAAGGTGGCCGCGACCTTTTTCAAGGCGTCGTCATTGCCGGGGTTTGTCACGGTGCCGATCTTGTAGGTAGCCATCGCCGGGTACTCTGAATACGGGAAGGTGTTCAGGGTGACGGCGGCGTGCGGCAGTTTTGTTGCAAATCTGGAACAGGTCGAATGTTCCACAACGTTTCACGGTTGTGGAAAAGTGTGTGGTCAAAAAACGTACAGTTTCTTGCAGGCCATGCGCCTTCTTGCTCTCAGGTGCTTACGCTCAAGTTATCCACAGGTGGTTCCACAGGCATTGTGGGTAACGCCCACAGTTCAGTGACAGCCTGATGACGTCCACACCCGTTGTGCGCTGTGGTGCAGGATGCCATGGCGGCGGGCCAGGGCCGGGCGGTCCTTGCTGTAGCCGCCGCCGATCACGCCCATCACCGGGATGTCGCGGCCCAGGCAGTGGCGCATCACGCTTTCGTCGCGGGCGGCGACGCCTGCGTCGGTCAGCTTGAGGTAACCGAGGGCGTCATCCTTGTGCACGTCCACGCCCGCGTCATACAGCACCAGGTCGGGCTGGTAGAGCGGCAACAGGTAGTTGAGAGCGTCGTCGACCACCTTGAGGTAGTCGGTATCGCCCATGCCCATGGGCAGGGGAATGTCCCAATCGCTCTGGGCCTTGCGCGCCGGGAAGTTCTTTTCGCAGTGCAGCGACACGGTGATGGCGTCCGGCGTGTCGTGGAGAATGCGTGCGGTGCCGTCACCCTGGTGCACGTCGCAATCGAAGATCAGCACGCGGTTGACCCGGCCGCTGGCCAGCAGGTAATGGCTGATCACCGCCAGGTCATTGAAGATGCAAAAGCCGGCCGGGTAGTCGTAGTGGGCATGGTGGGTGCCGCCTGCCAAGTGGCAGGCCAGGCCGTGTTCCAGTGCCTTTTCGGCTGCCAGGATGGAACCGCCCACGGCGCGCACCGTGCGTCGGGCCAGCGCTTCGTTCCAGGGCAGGCCGAGGCGCCGTTGGTCTTCGCGGGACAACTCGCCGCCCATGTAGCGTTCGATATACCCAGGGTCATGGGCCAGGGCCAGAATCTCTGCCGGGCACAGCTGCGGGCGCAGCAATTGGCTGTCTTCGGTCAGGCCGCTGTCCACCAGGTGATCGCGCAGCAGGCGAAACTTGTCCATGGGGAACCGGTGGTCTGCCGGGAACTCGGGGCTGTAGTCGTCGTGGTAGATCAGGGGCAGGGGCATGGGATTTTCTGACAGGAACCTGCGACGCATCTTACCCGCGTTGTACACTCACGCACATGGCAAGGGAGGGGACCCATGGAGCCGATACTGGAATTGGAAAGTGCACGTCTGGTGCTGCGCCAATGGCGCGACAGCGACCTGCCGGAATTTGCGCGCATGTGCGCCGACCCGCAGGTGATGCGCTATTTCCCGGCCAAGCTGAGCCACCTCGAAAGCGCCGCATTGATCGGGCGCATACGTGGGCACTTCGCGGAATACGGCTTTGGTTTCTGGGCCTTGCAGCGCAAGGACACGGGCGAGTTTATCGGCCTGACCGGGCTGCAGAATGTCAGCTTCGAAGCGGGCTTCACCCCTGCGGTGGAAATCGGCTGGCGCCTGGCCCGTGAACACTGGGGCCTGGGGTATGCCAGCGAAGCGGCGTGGACGGCTTTGCGCTGTGGTTTCGACCGGTTGCAGCTGGATGAAATCCTCGCGTTTACCACCGAGTCCAATCTGCCATCACAAAAAGTCATGCAGGCCATCGGTATGCATTACGATCCCCAGGCAGATTTTGAACACCCCAAGGTCGCAGCCGATGACCCGCTGCGCCATCATGTGTTGTACCGCATCACCCGCGCCCAATGGTTGGACACCCTTCACGGGTAGGAGCCGGCTTGCCGGCGATGGCAGTTTTGGAAGGTGTGTTGAGCTTGAGGGCGCTATCGCCAGCAAGCCGGCTCCTACACGGTAGAAAAGAATTGCTCTGAGGAGAGTGTGAATGAGCCAAGTATTGGAAGACCTAGTGGACTTGCTGACCTTGGAGCCGATCGAGGAAAACCTCTTTCGCGGCCGCAGCCAGGACCTGGGTTTTCGCCAACTGTTCGGCGGCCAGGTGCTTGGCCAGTCGCTGTCGGCTGCCAGCCAGACCGTAGAAGAGGCGCGGCACGTGCATTCCCTGCACGGCTATTTCCTGCGCCCCGGCGATGCCGCCTTGCCGGTGGTGTATTCGGTGGACCGTGTGCGTGATGGCGGCAGTTTCAGCACGCGGCGGGTCACGGCGATCCAGAAGGGCCACCCGATTTTCACCTGCACCACCTCGTTCCAATACGACGAAGAAGGCTTCGAGCACCAGACCACCATGCCCGTGGTGGTCGGCCCGGAGAACCTGCCGTCGGAGCTGGAGTTGACCCAGCAACGTGCGCACCTGATCCCCGAGCACATGCGCGACAAGCTGCTGTGCCCCAAGCCGATCGAAGTGCGCCCGGTGACCGAGAAAGACCCGTTCAACCCGCAGCCGTCCGACCCGGTGAAGTACGTGTGGTTTCGGGCCGATGGCGCGCTGGCCGATTCGCCGGCGCTGCACAAATACCTGCTGGCCTACGCCTCGGATTTCGGTCTGCTGACCACCTCGTTGCTGCCCCACGGCAAGACGGTGTGGCAGAAAGACATGCAGGTCGCCAGCCTCGACCATGCGCTGTGGTTCCACGCTGACCTGCGTGCCGATGACTGGTTGCTGTATGCCATGGACAGCCCGTGGGCCGGCAACTCCCGTGGGTTCTCCCGGGGCAGCGTGTACAACCGCGCCGGGCAACTGGTGGCGTCGGTGACCCAGGAAGGCTTGATCCGCCATCGCAAGGATTGGGCATGAGCCTGGCGGACGTTAAGCACTGGGTCTTCGACATGGACGGCACCCTCACGGTGGCCGTGCATGATTTTGCGGCCATTCGCGTGGCGCTGGAGATTCCGCCCGAAGACGACATCCTCACCCACCTGGCGGCGTTGCCGGCGGACGTGGCTGCGGCCAAACATGCCTGGTTGCTGGAGCACGAACGTGAACTGGCGCTGGGTTCCGTCGCTGCCGAAGGCGCGGTGGAGCTGGTGCGCGAGCTGGCGGGGCGCGGTTATCGCCTGGGCATCCTGACGCGCAATGCGCGGGAATTGGCCCACGTGACCCTGCAAGCGATTGGCCTGGCGGACTGTTTTGCGGTCGAGGACGTGTTGGGGCGTGATGATGCGCAACCCAAGCCCGATCCGGATGGCCTGCTGAAACTGGCGGCAGCCTGGGATGTAGCGCCGAGCGCGATGGTGATGGTGGGTGACTACCGCTTTGACCTGGACTGCGGCCGGGCAGCGGGGACGCACACGGTGCTGGTCAACCTGCCGGAGAACCCGTGGCCGGAGTTGGTGGATTGGCATGCTGAAGACTGCTTGGCCTTGCGCCGAATGATCGAACACTGACCCTGTAGGAGCTGGCTTGTGTGGGAGCCGGGCTTGCCCGCGATGGCATCACCTCGGTATGGCTGATAGACCGAGGTGTTTGCATCGCAGGCAAGCCAGCTCCCACACAAGCCGGCTCCTACAGGTGAGCGTGTTATTGGAAGAGGACCTTCTGCCCTTCAGGCGAAGTAAACATCCCATCCCCGTTGTGCCCAACGCCTGGCACTTCCACCAGTTTGTGTGTCAGTTGCGGGTGGCGTTGCTTGAGGTAGTCGAAGTAGTTGTGCCCGCGAATCAGGCGGTACGCGCCCTGGGTTTCGGCCGCACAGCTCTTGTCCAGCGCCGGGTGGTTCGGGTCGGTGTCTTGCTGGCCCAGCAGGTAGGTGATGTTGCGTGACACGTAAGCCTGTTCCAGTTGCTCGGCGCTTTGGCCCTTAGCGTAGGCCGGCAGGTTTTGCAGGCCGTATTTCCAGTCGTTGAAGCCTGGGCAACTGGCGACGTCAAACTTCACTGGGCGCTGCGGCGTGAAGTAGGCGTAGGACGACGGGTTGGCCACCACGTACCGCAGACTGATGCCTTCGGTCTGCAGCATCGGGTGGTCGTGGCCGGTGAGGGCGAAACGCTGCACCACCTGGCCGCCGCCGGAGTGGCCGGCGACCACGATTTCTTTCAATGCCGGGAACAGCTTGCGGTTGCCCAGGTGCTTGATGATCTGGTCGAGGGCGCCGTAGGAACTGATCTGGCCCGGGCCGGTGGACGGCTCGCCAGCCATCCAGTCGTTGCCGTTCCAGCGCAGTACCCCGTTGTCCAAGTGGTTGCGCTTGATATCCAGCTCATTGAGGAACTGCGGTGCGATCACCAGGGTGTTGGCGGCCTGGCCTGCGTGTTCGGCCGCGTCTTCGCCGCTTTGCAGGTAGGTCTGTGCGTTGCGCAGGCGCCCGTGCACGATGATCAGGGCGCGGGTGACCTGAGGCAGCGGTTGGTTCCAGTCCTGGCTCAAGCCCAGGCTGAGGTCGCCGGCATCCAGGTGAAAACGATCGGGGCTGACCACCTTGACCCCATGCTCTTTCTCGGCGGCCCAGGTGGCGGTGGAGCAGGACAACATCAAACCCAGCAGCAATCCCAATCGTTTATTCATTTAAAGACTCTTCGCCGTAAAGGTGTCGCATTGAGTGATCTGGCCACCCGCAAAGCCGGTCTTGAACCAACGAACCCGCTGTGCCGAGGTGCCGTGGGTAAACGAGTCGGGCACTACACGCCCTTGACCCTGTTGCTGCAAACGGTCATCGCCGATGGCGTTGGCCGCATTCAGTGCTTCTTCAATGTCGCCGGGCTCCAGCCAGTTCAGGCGTTTCTGCGCACGGTTGGCCCACACACCGGCGAAGCAGTCGGCTTGCAGCTCCTGGCGCACCAGCAGGCCGCCGTCGCCTTGCATCTGCCGGCCCTGTTGGCGTGCGGCCTGGATCTTGGCCGAAATGCCCAGCAGGGTTTGCACGTGATGCCCGACTTCGTGGGCGATCACATAAGCCTGGGCAAAGTCGCCCGCAGCCTTGAAGCGTTGTGACATCTCCCGGAAGAAATCCAGGTCCAGGTACACCTGTTGGTCGGCCGGGCAATAGAACGGGCCGCTGGCCGAGGTGGCACCACCGCAGGCGGAATTGACCCGACCCCGGAACAGAATCAGTTTCGGGTTCTTGTAGGTCAGGCCGTTCTCCTTGAACACCTGGCCCCAGGTGTCTTCGGTGTCGCCCAGCACCGCGCGTACAAAGTCAGCCTGTTCATCGTTGGCCGGTGGCGCCTGGCGGGTCTGCGTGCTTACCGAGGGCGCCTGTTCCATCTGGCCGGTCAACTGGCCGAGGATCTGCAGCGGGTCCTGGCCGGTCAGCCAGCCAATGCCGACGATCAGCACGATGGCCGTGAGGCTCAGGCCCTTGCCGCCGCCAAAGCGCATGCCGCCACCCCCGCCGCCACTGTCGTCACGGGCATCCACCACGTTGTCGCTGCGTCGGCCTTTTTTCCATAGCATGGGGCAATCCTCTCGATGAACCTGAAAAACATTGTTGTTGGTGCGTGGGCATGGCGCCAGCCCGGCTGTCCGACAGGTACGAGAGCTGCGTAGTATCGCTGCTGTCAGTCCGTGCCGGCAGAGGGGCCAGATGAAAGTTGTGTCAGCTTTGCAGCCGGATCAGTCGCGGCAGTAACCTTCGCCGGTGTCGACCACCAGGCAATCCTTTTTATCCGCCAGCCATTTCAAACCGGTGGCTTCGCCGTCGCCGGCGGTCAATTGTTGCGGGCCGTCCGGACGGGTAAAGGCGATGCCATCTTCATTGGCTTCGCCTTTGAAGGTGCCGGAGTCGTCGGCGTCGAGGCCGTACTGCATGGTCAGGATGTAATGACCCCGGCCGATGCTGTCGTCTTTGGTGATGGTCAGGTTCAGGCCTTCCACGCCCACCCATTTGCCCACCCATTTGTCGGTGGGCGGGTTGGCCGGCACCAGGGTGGCTTGCACCGACGCAGGGGCCGGTTTGGGGGCGGGTGCTTCCTCCTTGTTACAGGCGGTGAGCAGGGCAAGGGCTGAAAGAACGAAGAGTGTTTTTTTCATAGCGGCAAGGCCTTGGTTAAAAAGTGCACAATGCGGGGGCAAACGTGCAGCGTTGGACTCGAATCCCGTGATTTAGTGCGCTGTTCGCCCAGTGTTTGGTTATGCTCTTGGGGCGCACACAGGCGCGGCTGCTAGATTACCGGGTTGAGTGCTGCCACGTTCAGTGCTCAGCGTTCAGCCTGCCATGCAAGAGAATTCAATGACTGTCAGCACACCGCTTTCCGGCGTCAACCATCCGTTCAAAGGCATCTTGCTGATTGTGCTGGCGACGTTTCTGTTTTCCAGCCACGACGCCTTGTCCAAATACCTGGCCGGGTTCTACCCGATCGTGATGGTGGTGTGGGCGCGCTACCTGGTGCACACGCTGTTGATGGCCGGGATCTTCCTGCCGCAATCGGGCCTGCGTGTGTTGCGCAGCAAGCGGCCGGGGATGCAGGTGGTGCGGGCCTTGTGCCTGCTGGGCACCAGCCTGTTCTTCACGGCGGCGCTGCATTACATCCCGCTGGCAGAAGCCACGGCGGTGAACTTCCTGGCGCCGATCCTGGTGACGGCGCTCTCAGTGCCGCTGCTCGGCGAGCACGTCACACGCGGCCAATGGCTGGCGGTGATCTGCGGCTTTGTCGGCGTGCTGATCATCATCCACCCCGGTGGCGAGCTGTTCACCCCGGCGGTGCTGCTGCCGCTGTGTTCAGCGCTGTTCTTCTGCTTCTACCAGTTGCTCACACGCATCCTCAGCCAATACGACACGCCCACCACCAGCAACTTCTTCGCCGGCCTGTGCAACACCTTGGTAATGAGTGCGATGGTGCCGTTCTTCTGGCAAATCCCGACCCTGTGGCACGCTGCATTGATGCTGGCGCTGGGCACCTGCGGGATGACCGCCCACTTGATGTTGACCCAGGCGTTCCGCTTCGCGGCGCCGGCCTTGCTGGCGCCGTTCGGCTATTGCCAGATCGTGTTTGCGGGGTTGTTGGGCTGGCTGGTGTTCAACCATACCCCCGACGTGACCACGGTGGTCGGCATCGGGGTGATCTGCATGAGCGGGTTGGCCGCTGCCTGGCAGCAGCGGCGCAAATAGCTCAGGGGGTAGCTCAGACGTCTACAGTAGGAATCTTGCGTGGCGCCATGAAGTACATCCAGGTCAGCGCAATGAAATACATCGCCGGGATCAGGGTGAACAACACGGTGTAGTTGTTGTTGGTCACGGTGAGGATGTGGCCGACGATCTGGGTCATGAACATGCCGCCGATGGCCGCGCACATCCCGCCAAAGCCGAACACCGTGCTCATCATGTGCTTGGGCGTGTAGTCCATCACCAGGCTCCAGATGTTGGCGGTCCAGGCCTGGTGCGCACCGATGGCCAGGGAGATGGCGAACACCGCGACCCACAACTGGCTGGAACCGGCCGCCATGATCACGCCGACGATGCAGCAGGCGAACAGCAGCATCGACAACAGGCGCGCCTTGATCGAGTTCATGCCACGGCCGATCAGGAACGACGACAGAATCCCACCGCCCACGCTGCCAAAGTCAGCCGTCAGGTAAATGATGATCAGCGGGATGCCCATCTGCGTCACGTTGATGCCCAGGTTGTATTGCTGGTTCAGGAACGGCGGCAGCCAGTACAGGTAGAACCAGAACACCGGAGCGGTCATCGAATAGGCGAGGGCGAAGGCCCAGGTGCCGCGCATGCGCAGGATGCGGCTGAACGGGACGCGGGGTTGTTCCGGTTCGACTTCCTGTTGCACGTAGTCCAATTCGGATTGTTTAACGGTAGGGTGGTCTTCGGGGTTGAAGTACTTCAGGCCCCAGCACACCAGCCAGATCCCGCCCAGTGCCGACATGCACAGGAACGCCGCTTGCCAGCCCCACACGTGCAGGATCAACGGCAGCAACATGGGCGTCATCATCGCACCGACGTTGGTGCCGGCGTTGAAGATGCCAGTAGCGACTGCACGCTCACCGGCCGGGAACCACAACCGCGTGGTCTTGACGCAGGCCGGGTAGTTGGCCGCCTCGGTGATCCCGAGAATAAAGCGGCAAACCATAAAGCCGACTGCCGAGGTGGCCAGGCCGTGGGCGCCGGTGGCCAGGCTCCACAGCAGCACCGCGCAGAAGAACACGCGTTTCACGCCGACCCGGTCGATCAACCGGCCTTGCAGCACAAAACCAATCGCGTAGCCCACCTGGAACCAGAAGTTGATGTTGGCGTAGTCCATCGCCGTCCAGCTCATTTCCTTGGCGAGGATCGGTTGCATCACGCCCAGGGCGGCGCGGTCGATGTAGTTCAGGGTGGTGGCGAAGAACACCAGGGCCAGCATGCCCCAGCGAGTTTTACCCACGGCCAGGGCGCCGCGGATCTTGTCGCCGATGCCGGCGTGCGGGTTGCCCGGGCGCGCGGCCAGGACGGAGTTTTGCGAAGGCATGAGGTCGTACCCGTTTTTTGAAATTTTTATGGTGTGTTCTGGGTCTTGTTGCTGAATCGATGGTGCGCAGCGGTTAAAAAATCGTCAATTCGCCAAAGGGGCATAGTGTTCGATAATCGCACCAAAAACTAACCGGTTCGTACATTTTAATTGCTGTGTGTAAAGCTGGGGCCAATAATTTGCCGCAAATAACAATTGCCGGGAGTCGCCCCATGCAACGTTCCATTGCCACCGTTTCCTTGAGCGGCACCCTGCCGGAAAAGCTCGAAGCCATTGCCGCCGCCGGGTTTGACGGCGTCGAGATCTTCGAAAATGACTTGTTGTATTACGACGGCAGCCCCCGGGAAGTTAGGCAAATGTGCGCTGACCTGGGCATTGCCATCACCCTGTTCCAACCCTTCCGTGACTTCGAAGGGTGCCGCCGCGACCGCCTGGCGCGCAACCTGGAACGCGCCGAACGCAAGTTCGACCTGATGCAGGAGCTGGGCACCGACCTGGTGCTGGTGTGCAGCAATGCCTCGGCGGATTCGGTGGGCGACGAACGCATTTTACTCGATGACCTCAGCCTGCTGGCCGAGCACGCCGGGCGCCGAGGCTTGCGCATCGGCTATGAAGCGCTGGCCTGGGGCAAGCATGTGAACACCTGGCAGCAGGTGTGGAACCTGGTGCGCCAGGTCGATCACCCGAGCCTGGGCGTGTTGCTCGACAGCTTCCACACCTTGTCGCTTAAGGGCGACCCGAGTGGCATCGCCCAGATCCCCGGCGACAAGATCTTCTTTGTGCAAATGGCCGATGCGCCGATCCTGGCCATGGACGTGCTGGAGTGGAGCCGGCACTTCCGCTGCTTCCCCGGGCAGGGCGAATTCGACCTGGCGGGCTTTCTCGCGCCGATCATCCAGAGTGGTTACACGGGGCCGCTGTCCCTGGAAATTTTCAACGACGGCTTCCGCGCAGCACCGACGCGGGCGAATGCGGCGGATGGTTTGCGCTCGCTGCTGTACCTGGAAGAAAAGACCCGCGAACGCCTGGCGCAGGAGCAACCGGCCACGCCGGCGGACATCCTGTTTGAAACCCCAGCCGCCAGCGACTACGACGGCATCGAGTTCCTTGAGTTTGCCGTGGATGAAAGCCTGGGCGCCAAGCTGACGCAATGGCTGGAGCGCTTGGGTTTCGTCAAGGCCGGGCAGCACCGTTCCAAGAGTGTGAGTTTGTTGCGCCAGGGCGATATCAACCTGATCCTCAACTGCGAGCCGTATTCCTTCGCCCACAATTTTTTCGAGGCTCACGGGCCGTCGTTGTGTGCCACGGCGATTCGGGTCAAGGACAGCGCCAAGGCGTTGGAGCGCGCGGTGGCCTACAAAGGCCAGCCGTATCGCGGGCTGGTCGGGCCCAACGAATTGGAACTGGCAGCGGTGCGTGCGCCGGATGGCAGCCTGATTTATCTGGTGGATTCGTCCGAAGGTTCGCTGTACGACACCGACTTCAACCTGCAACCGGCGACGGCCTCCAGTGGCGGCCTGCTGCGCATCGACCACATGGCCATGGCCCTGCCGGCCGACAGCCTCGACAGCTGGGTGCTGTTCTACAAGAGCCTGCTGGATTTCGAGGCCGATGATGAAGTGGTGCTGCCCGACCCGTACGGCCTGGTGAAAAGCCGTGCCCTGCGCAGCCGTTGCAGCTCGATCCGCCTGCCGCTGAATATTTCCGAGAACCGCAACACGGCGATTTCCCACGCGCTGTCGAGCTATCGCGGCTCGGGCGTGCACCACATTGCCTTCGATTGCGCGGACATTTTCGCCGAGGTGCGCCGGGCCAAAGAGGCGGGCGTGCCGCTGCTGGATATCCCGCTCAATTACTACGACGACCTCGCGGCGCGCTTTGATTTTGACGACGAGTTCCTCAGCGAGCTGGCGTACTACAACGTGTTGTACGACCGCGACGCCCAGGGCGGTGAGTTGTTTCATGTGTACACCGAGCCGTTCGAAGGGCGGTTTTTCTTCGAGATCATCCAGCGCAAGGGCGGCTATGCCGGCTACGGCGCGGCCAACGTGGCCGTGCGCCTGGCGGCCATGGCCAAGTCCCGCAGCGGCGCGGTGCGCCAAGCGCGTTTATAAGGGCTGGCCAGGTGCTTCCTTCGGGAAGCATCGCGGCCCATAATCAGCGCCTGCATAACAATGGCCGTGAGCGCACCATGACCTCGAGTCCCGAACTCCCCGCAGTGTCAGACGCACCGCGCAAGAGTCGTAAGAACAACCCGGAAAAGACCCGCGAAAACATTCTCCAGGAAGCCATTGTCGAGTTTGTCCAGCAGGGTTTGTCTGGCGCTCGCGTGGACGCGATCGCCGAGCGTATCCACACCTCCAAGCGCATGATCTATTACTACTTCGGCAGCAAGGAACAGTTGTACGTCGAGGTGCTGGAGAAGCTTTACGGCGACATTCGCAACACCGAAACCCGCATGAACCTCACGGCGCTTGAGCCCCGCGAGGCGATTCGCCGGTTGGTGGAGTTCACCTTTGATCACCATGACCAGAATGTGGATTTCGTGCGCATCGTGAGCATCGAAAACATCCACAATGCCGAGTACGTGAAGCGCTCGGACGCGATCAAGGCGATGAACAGCAACATCCTTGAAGCGTTGGGCGCGACTTTGCAGCGTGGCGCCGAGATGGGGTTGTTTCGGGAGGGGCTGGAGCCGCTGGACGTGCACCTGCTGATCAACTCATTCAGCTTTTACCGGGTGTCCAACCGCCATACGTTCAGTGAGATCTTTCAGATTGAATTGTCGGACGAGGCGGTCAAGCAGCGGCATCGGGACATGATTTGTGAGTCGGTGATGCGGTACTTGCAGGCGTGAAGGTCTCGGCTTGAAATCCACTCAATGTGGGAGCTGGCTTGCCTGCGATAGCGGTGTGTCAGCTATCCATCAGCTGTCTGAAACACCGCCATCGCAGGCAAGCCAGCTCCCACAGTTTTTGAACCGGTTTCGTCAGTCAGGTGTTCAGGCTTTGAAAGTGCGCCAGCATCCTGTCGGCATCCGGCACTTCGCCACTGAACAACTCAAACGCCTTCACCGCCTGAAACACCGCCATATTGCCGCCATCCAACGTGCGGCAACCCAAGGCGCGGGCGTCGCGCAGCAGTTCTGTTTCCAGCGGGAAATACACAATCTCCGCCACCCACAACTCGGCGCGTAGCAAGCCCGACGGCACCGGTGTGCCCGGCAGCTTGGCCATGCCCATCGGCGTGGTGTTCACCAGGCCATCGGCCTCGGCCATGGCGTTTTCCAGATGGCTGCCCACCTGGGCACGCCCGGCACCGAAGCGCCGGGCGAGGTTATCCACAAGGTCGCGGGCACGGCTGGCGTCCACGTCAAAAATACTCAACTGTTCCACCCCCTCGGCCAGCAGCGCATGGGCCACTGCTGCGCCTGCACCGCCAGCGCCCATCTGCACCACGCGTTGGCGTGCCACATCGCTCAGGTTCCTGCGAAAACCCTCGGCGAACCCCAGGCAGTCGGTGTTGTGCCCGATGCGTTTGCCATCCCTGAACACCACCGTATTGACCGCGCCAATGCCGCGCGCCTCGTCAGACAGTTCATCCAGCAGCGGCAGGATGGCCTGCTTGCACGGGTAGGTAATGTTCAACCCGGTGAAGTGCATCAGTTCGGCCGCGTCGAGCAGGTCAGGCAGGGCGTTGATGTTCAGGTGCAGGGGTTCCAGGTCGATCAGGCGATACAGGTAGCGCATGCCCTGGGCGTCACCTTCCTGTTCATGCAGCGCGGGTGTGCGGGACGCCTGGATGCCGGCGCCGATCAAGCCGGCGAGGATGCGCGGTTTCATCGGGCTCACCCTTTCAAGGTGTGGCTGAAATGTTCCAGGGCCAGGTGATAACCATGGCTGCCGAACCCGGCCAGCACGGCCTTGGCGATTGGCGAAACAAAGGAGTGGTGCCGGAACGCCTCACGCGCATGCACGTTGGATAAATGCACTTCGATCACCGGCACTTCACTGGCCACCAGCGCGTCGCGGATGGCCACTGAGGTGTGGGTCCAGGCGGCCGGGTTGATCACGATGCCGGCGCAGCGGGCGCGGGCGCCGTGGATCCAGTCGAGCAATTCACCTTCGTGGTTGGTCTGGCGGAATTCGATTTTCAGCCCGAGTTTTTCCGCACTGCGCCCACACAAGGCGGCGATGTCGGCCAGGGTTTCATGGCCGTAGGTGGCGGGCTCGCGGGTGCCGAGCAGGTTGAGGTTGGGGCCGTTGAGCACCAGCACGATAGGCGGCATAAGGGAGTCTCCACAGTTCTTGTTAGTTGTGGAGATAAAATGTACTGGTTGGTTAATTTGGTCAATTGATCGCGGCGGATGTGTTCGATTACCGAACCGATATTCAGACGGTTCCCACGGCAGGATCAGATTAGATATCAATTGAAAATCATTCTCGACAACGCTTACTATGCCGGCCTGTTTCCTTAACATTCCAGGGAGTCGGTTTGTCGGACGTGGATCTCAAAGGCCTGTTTCTCAAGCATGCCGATACCCTGCGCGGGTATCTGGCGCGCAAGGTACGGGACCCGCAGTTGGCCGCAGACCTGGTGCAGGAGAGCTTCCTGCGCCTGGCGGAAAAACCGGCCGGCGAGCGCATCGACAATTCCCAGGGCTATCTCTATCGGACGGCGAGCAATCTGCTGATCGACCATATTCGCCAGGAAGCGCGGCGCAAGACAGACTCCGTGCCCCATGAGGCGCTGGCCGAGATTGAAGATGAAGTGGCCGGGTTGGAGGCTCAGGCAATGGCGCAGCAACAGCGACTGGCATTGAAGCAGGCACTGGCGGAATTGCCGGAACGCACCCAGCAGATCTTCCGCCTGAACCGCATCGAAGGCATGACCCACGCCCAGGTGGCCCGCCACCTGGATATCTCCGACAGCTCCGTGCAGAAGCATCTGGCCAAGGCACTGGCCTATGTGATGCAGCGCTTGCAGGAAGGCGAGGGGGCGCCATCCGACGAATGAGTTACCGAAATGCACTGGGTCAGACGTCACAGCGTTACATAACGAAAAATTCGAGATGCACACGTGAATAGCCAGGGTCCGCAACAGCACAGCATTACCGAGGCGGCGGCCGAATGGGCGGTGCGCCTGCACGCCGGTGCCCTGACCGAACAGGAGCAGGCCGAGCTGCAACATTGGATCGCCTGCGACAGCCGCCACGAAGCGGCGTTGCGCTTTGCCGAGCAGACCTGGGCGGCATTGGGCGATGTTTACAAGGACGAGCCGGTACACCGTCAGCGTCCGCAGGCTGCGTCTGCGCCTGTGCGCCGTTCAAAACGACGACGACCCTGGCAGCGTGCGGCCGCGGTGGCGCTGGTTGTGGTGGTGGCGGGCGTCGGTTGGGTGCGCGGGCCGGATGCGCTGCTGCGCCTGCAGGCCGACTACGTGACGCAAAAAGGTGAAGTGCGCACCGTGCACCTGGCCGATGGCAGCACGGTGGAGCTGGACTCCAACAGCGCCATTCGCCTGGATTACGACGGTGTGCAACGGCGTGTCAGCCTGATCCAAGGCTCGGCGATTTTTGACGTGGCGCCAAGGGTGGGCCCGGAAACGCGGCCCTTCGTGGTGCAAAGCGCCGGCGCGCAAACCCGGGCGCTGGGCACGCGGTTTGTGGTGACGCGTGAGGATGACCGGCAAGCCTGGGTCGGAGTGTTGCAGCACAGCGTCGAAGTCTCGATGCAGGCGCCACCTCGCCAAGGCCCTGCCGAGCGCGTGCTCAAGGAGGGCCAGGCGGCGCGCTACAGCCCACAGGACGGCGTGGTGCCGTTGGATCAGTTCGACGTGGAACGTGCCACCAGTTGGCGGCGGGGTGTGCTGATTTTCGACCGGCTGCCGTTGGCCAAGGTGGTCGAGCAGCTCAATCGCTATCGTCCCGGGCGGGTGGTGTTGACCGACGCTGCGTTGGGTGAGCGGGAAGTCAGCGGGGTGTTCCGTCTCGACATGCTCGATACCGCCCTCGGTATTTTGACCCAGGAGCTTCAAGTGCAACGCTTGGACCTGGCGGGTTATAGCCTGATTTATTGATTTCCATTGAAGGTGGTGGCGTTTTCAATGACGCCATCGCCGGCAAGCCGGCTCCTACAGGGGGCTGCGTTCCTTGAAATTTCCCTCGATTAAAAAACTTTCAAAAAAACCTTACTGAGTTCCTGCGCCTCACACGTCTTGCTAGGTGAGAAGCATTCGCATAAACAAAAACGCTCAGTGCAGGGAAAACCAGAAATGTCAGCATTCACCAAGGGGCGCATTACCGGTAGCCGGTTGGCCCTGGCCATTCACTTGGGGTTGTTCGCCACAGCGGCCTCGGTGTATGCCGCGCAACCTCCGGCCGGTGCTGCACAGCCCGCCGTGCTGATGTTCGATATCCCTGCGCAATCCCTGGGCAGTGCCGTGCTGGCGTTCGCCGACCAGGCCGGCCTGCAAGTGTTGTTCGATAGCCAGCGCTTGCAAGGCCTGAGCAGCACCGCGCTCAAAGGCCGCTTCAGCGTGCAGGAAGGCCTTGGTCGCCTGCTCGGTGGCGCGCCCGTGGAGTACCGTTTCACCGGCGAACGCCAGGTCACGCTCAACCGCGTTGCCGCCGACCACGACAGCGCCGTCACCGTGGGCACCACCACCATCACCGGCAACACCAACGGCCAAGCCAGTGATTGGGTGTACCAGAGCCCAAAGTCCGTGGCGGTGATCAGCCGTGACATGATCGACAAACGCCCGCCCCGTCACGCCGCCGACATGCTCGAAGAAACCGCCGGCGTGTACACCGCCGTCGACCAACGCGACCCTGGCCTGTCGGTGAACATCCGTGGCATACAGGACTACGGCCGCGTGAACATGAACATCGACGGCATGCGCCAGAACTTCAACGTCAACGGCCACCAGCAACGCAACGGCACCATGCTGATCGACCCGGAGTTCATCTCCAGCATCGAGATCGACAAGGGCAGCCAGTCGGGCATGGGCGGCGCCGGAGTACTGGGCGGGATCGCCACGTTCAAGACCCTGGAGGCCAGCGAGTTCCTCAAGGACGGCAAGGAATACGGCGGACGTATCCGTGCCGGGCATGGCATCGGGGAGCTGGGCAACGGCACCTATTTCAACGGCAGTGGCGTGTTTGCCTTCGGCAACGAAGTGGGCGACGTGCTGCTGGGGTTCAGCGAGCGCCACTATGGCAACTACCGCGCCGGCACCGACAACGCTTCCAACCTGGGGTCACAGATCCGCGCCAAGGAAGACCGTCGCGAAGCCTGGAAGGGCTGGCTCAACGGCGAAGTGGGCGACAGCGGCAGCGTCACCCGCTCGCAGTTGATCAAGTTCGGGCTCAACCTGCCTGAAGACCAGCGTGTGCAACTGAGCTACATGCAAAGCGACGCCGACAGCAACGACGCCTGGACCTACAACAGCCCCGACCAGCAGAGCTATTACTACCGGCGTAACAGCAAGAACAACCTGAATGCGCAAAACATCGCGCTCGACTACAGCTACACGCCCGACAACGCCCTGATCGATTTCAAGACCAAGCTGTATTACGTCTCCACGGTGCTGGACCGCGACAACGCCGAAAACACCGCCTCGGCCAGTTCAGGCAACAAGTTTGGCGGCTACCGCGATACGTTTCGCACCGACACTTACGGTGCGCAGGTCGAGAACACTTCGCGCTTTGATCTCGGCGCCGGCGGGCACCTGGCGTGGAGCTATGGCCTGGAGCTGTATCAGGATCAGTTCAAGCCCAGCACCAACAAGGTGGAAGCCACCAACCAGTTGGGCCTGCTGCCCTACGCGGAAGGTTCGACCCCGGCGGGCAAGCGCACCGTCGCCAGCCTGTTCAACACCCTCAGTTATGAATATGACGACTGGCTGAGCGTGGACGGCGGCCTGCGTTATGACCGTTATCGGCTGGAGGGCAAGACCGGCATCACCCTGTACAAACGCAAGCCGATCAGCGCCAGCAGCAGCGGCGTGCGCACCTCGGAAGTATTTGATATTGACGAACAGCAGGGCCACTTTTCGCCGACCTTCGGGTTGGGCGTAAAGCCCGGGCTGGACTGGCTGCAGCTCTATACCCGTTGGGGCAAGGGCTGGCGCCCGCCGGCAGTGACCGAAGTGTTTATGACCGGCCGCCCCCACGGTGGCGACGCGTCTGAGCGGGTGTTCCCCAACCCGTTCCTCAAGCCTGAAGAATCTCGCGACTGGGAGTTTGGGGTGAACGTGTTCAAGGAATCGTTGTTCACCGGCAACGATCGCCTGGGCATAAAGGTGGCGTACTTCGACACCAAGATCGCCAACTTCTCTTTCCTCAACCACAGCGTGGCCTTGCCCGAGCAAACCACCAACGGTGGGCAGTTGGGCACCATGGCCTACGTCAACAACCTCAACGACACGCGCTTTCGCGGCGTTGAATACCAGCTCAACTACGACATGGGGCGGGTGTACACCAACCTCAGCTACACCCACATGATCGGCAGCAACGAGTTCTGCTCCAAAAGCTTCTACATGGGCGGCGCAAAGAGACAGGGCCGACGCGTGGGCAGCGAAATGGTGACGATCAAGTTACCCAACGGCAACACGCTGACTCGCCCCGTGGCCACCTACGAATGGCTGGACAACGATGCAGCCAACAACCTGGAAAGTTGCCAGGCCATGTTCGGCAACGCCAGCTTCATGCCTGCCGACCGTGGCTCGCTCACCTTGGGCGCGCGCTTCCTGGAGCGTCGCCTGGATACCGGTGTGCGCGTGCGTTACAGCGAAGGCAATGGCGGCGACCTGGAGGAGCGTAATTACTCATTCCTCGATCAGGCCACCTGGCCCAAGTACACGGTCTATGACCTCTACGCCAGCTACTGGGCCACAGACAATTTCAACATTGCCCTGTCCCTGGAGAACGCGACCAACGAGGCGTACTTCGTGGCCATGGGCGACGCTAACAACTTGAGCCTGGCGCGTGGGCGCACGCTGAGCGGCATGCTCGAGTACCGGTTCTAACAGAATTTGCTCAATGGTGAGCAAAAAGTGCGCAGTGTCTGCGCGCTGTCATTCAACGTTCCATAGGGACAGGTGTAGTTATGACTATTTCGGTTAATTACGATTCCGCAGCAGGTTCGACCACTATCGCCAACTACCTGAGCGGCTGGTCGCTGGGCTTCAACACGGCCGGTCACGGCACCGGCAACACCGGCGGTTTCAACACCGGTGCGCGGAACATGAGCGGTGAGCAGTACGCCACCCACGGCGCCAACGGCTCCGAGTACGCGTTCATCGCTGAGAGCGATGCCACCAACGGCCTGCACTACGTGTATGACCGCACCCTGCCGGCCAGCGACAACATGAACCACTACCTGTGGGGCCAACTGGACAACGTCCAACTGGGTGAAGTCCTGACAGGCGGCGCCGGCAGCGAATTCGCCCTGAGCGACTACAAAGTGTCCTTCAACGGCCTGGACCTGGAGTCCCTGGTGGGCGCGGGCCGTGCTGGCAACGCTGTTCAGGACGTGATCTACGGCCTGATGCAGGGCAACACCACCGCACTGGAAGCCGTGCTCAACAACCTGCTGGATGACTACGGCCTGTCCACCGCCGACACCTTCGACCACGTTGCTTCCACCTTGGCCAGCCACGCTGCCTCGGTGGCCACTACCGACGTCGCGCTGGTCGGCGTGCAGGACATCCCTCAGGACTTCGCCCTGGCGGCCTGAGCCCCTGCTGCATGAAAAAAGCGAATGGAGGATCGCTCCCCCATTCGCCGCATGACACACCGCTGTCGCCAAGCCTTCTAATTCTTCGGCGGCGGCGGTGCCGAATTCTGCGCAGCGTCGTATCGCCTGTCAACGCGGCGACGCTGCCCGCTCAACCCTTCGAGACTCCCCAGATGCGCCACGCCGGCAACGAAACCCTGGCTGCCCTCACGGCCTATAAAAGTGGCTTCTTCAACATCGGCCTGTTCTCGGCGGTGATCAACCTGCTGATGCTCGCCCCGGCGCTGTACATGCTGCAGGTGTACGACCGAGTGCTGGCGTCGGGCAATCAGATGACCCTGTTGATGCTGACACTGATGATCCTCGGCCTGTTCGGCCTGATGGGCGCGTTGGAATGGGTGCGCAGCCAGGTGGTGATCCGCCTGGGCACGCAAATGGACATGCGCTTGAACCAGCGGGTCTACGACGCCGCGTTCGAAGCGCAACTCAAGGGCAGCCCACAGGCGGCAGGCCAGGCGCTGAATGACCTGACCACGCTGCGCCAGTTCGCCACCGGCCAGGCGCTGTTCGCGTTTTTCGATGCGCCGTGGTTTCCCGTGTACCTGCTGGTGATTTTCCTGTTCCACCCCTGGCTGGGCGTGCTGGCCCTGGGCGGCGCGGTGATCCTGATCGCACTCGCCTGGATCAACCACCGCGTCAGCCAGGCGCCGATGGCCCTGGCCAGTCAGCTGTCCATCAGCGCCAGCCAGCAGGCCACGGCCAACCTGCGCAATGCCGACACCATCGAAGCCATGGGCATGCTCGCCACGTTGCGCGGTCGTTGGTTCGGCGAGCACCAGGCGTTCCTGGCCCAGCAGAACCTGGCCAGTGAAAAGACCGCCGCCGTCACCGCCTGGTCCAAGGGCGTGCGCCTGGCGTTGCAGTCGCTGGTGCTGGGGCTGGGCGCCTTGCTGGCGGTACAGGGCGATATCACCCCGGGGATGATGATTGCCGGGTCGATCCTGATGGGGCGGGTGCTCAGCCCGATCGACCAGTTGATCGGCGTGTGGAAGCAATGGGGCTCGGCGCGCCTGGCCTATGAGCGCTTGTCGCAGATGCTCGCGGCTAACCCTGCACGCCCGGCGCGCATGCACTTGCCGGTGCCCAAGGGCCAGCTGGCGGTGGAACAGCTCAGCGCTTCGGCCCCCGGCAGTCGCCGACCCGCCTTGAACAACCTGGGGTTCAACCTGCCGGCGGGCGAAGTGCTCGGGGTGATCGGCCCATCGGGCTGTGGCAAGTCCACCCTGGCGCGGGTGCTGGTGGGCGCCTGGGCTCCTCTGGCCGGCAAGGTGCGGCTGGACGGCGCCGACCTGACCTTGTGGGACAAACAGCAACTCGGGCCGCACATTGGCTACCTGCCCCAGGACATCCAGTTGTTCGCCGGCAGCATCGCGCAAAACATCGCGCGGTTTGCCGAGGTGGAAGCGGACAAAGTCCTCGCCGCCGCCCAAATGGCCGGCGTACACGAGCTGATCCTGCAACTGCCCCAAGGTTACGACACCGTGCTGGGGGAGGGCGGTGCCGGTTTGTCCGGTGGCCAGAAACAACGCGTGGCCCTGGCGCGTGCGCTGTACGGCCTGCCCGCGTTGATCGTGCTGGACGAGCCCAACGCCAACCTCGACGAAGTCGGCGAGCAAGCGTTGCTCCAGGCCATCGCCCAGCTCAAGCAGCAGCGACGCACCGTGGTGTTGATCACCCACAAAGCCAACGTGCTGACCCTCACCGACCAACTGCTGATGCTCAAGGACGGCCAGTTGCAAGCCTTCGGCCCGACGGCGCGGGTGCTGGAAGCGCGTCAGAAACCCACTGCGCCGGTGACCAAACCGGTGTCGACCATGAGCATGAGTTACCGACTCGGTGAAGGGAAACAGGCATGAGCCAGGGCAAACCGATGCTGGTGAGCGACCAGCCCCACAACGTGCTGGCGCTGGATGACAAAAAGTACTCGCGCCTGGGCTGGTGGCTGGTGCTGGGCGGGTTCGTCGGGTTTCTCGGCTGGGCCGCGCTGGCGCCGTTGGACAAGGGCGTGGCGGTGTCCGGCAAGGTCATGGTCTCGGGCCATCGCAAGACCGTGCAGCACCCGGCCGGTGGGATCGTCGAGCGTATCGAGGTGCGCGACGGTGACGTCGTCAGCGCCGGCCAAGTGCTGTTGCGCTTGAAGGAAACGCCGTTGCGCGGGCAGATGCAGTCGCTGCGCAGCCAGTACCTGGCGTCCCTGGCCAGTGAGGCGCGGTTGAGTGCCGAAAGCGAGGGGCTGCCAGCCATCGACTTCGGCCCGGAACTGCTTAACGATCCGGACGCCGCGGGCACGCTGAGTCTGCAACGGCAGCTGTTCAACAGCCGCGCCCAGGCGTTGGCCACCGAGCAACAAGGCCTGCGCGAAACCATCGCCGGCGCCGAAGCACAGTTGCGCGGCACACGGGATTCCCAAGCCAGCAAAGTCCAGCAACGCGCCGCCCTGAACGAGCAACTGCAAGGCCTGCGCGAACTGGCCCGCGATGGCTATATCCCGCGCAATCGCCTGCTCGACAGCGAACGCCTTTACGCGCAGATCGACGGCACCATCGCCGAGGACTATGGCCGCATCGGCCAATTGCAGCGCCAAGTGCTCGAACTGCGCCTGCGCATCCGACAGCTCGGCGAAGACTTCCAGAAAGACCTGCGCAGCCAGTTGGCCGATACCCGCACCCGCAGCGATGACTTGCGCAATCGCCTGGCGTCGGCCGAGTTCGAGCTGGCCAACAGTTTGGTGCGGGCGCCTGCGTCCGGCGTGGTGGTGGGGCTGGACGTGTACACCGAGGGCGGCGTGATCAAGCCTGGCCAGGCGCTGATGGACATCGTGCCGCAAGGCGAACCGTTGCTGGTGGAGGCGCGAGTGCCGGTGCAGATGATCGATAAGGTGCACCCGGGCTTGCCCGTCGAACTACTGTTCTCGGCCTTCAACCAGGCCACCACGCCGCGGATCGCGGGCGAAGTGACGCTGGTGTCGGCGGACCGCCAGGTCGATGAACGCACCGATGAGCCTTACTACACGCTGCGCGCCCAGGTGAGCGCCGCCGGTATGCAGCAGCTGGATGGCGTACAGATCCGCCCCGGCATGCCGGTGGAAACCTTCGTCAAGACCGGTGAGCGCTCGATGCTCAACTACCTGTTCAAACCCCTGCTCGATCGCACCCATATGGCCCTGGTGGAAGAATGAAGGCGCTGTTGTTTACCTTGTGTTTCGGTTGCACCTCGGCGGCGAACGCCTTGGGTTTGTTGGACGCCTACGACTTGGCGCTGCGCAATGACCCGACCTTTCAGGCGGCCATCCAGGAGCGTGAAGCCGGTGAAGAGAACCGCGTGATCGGCCGTTCGGCGTTGCTGCCGAACCTGTCCTGGAGCTACAACAATTCGCGCAACGAATCTGAAGTGACGGCGGGCAACACCACCAGCGACCGCGATTACCGCAGCTATGCCTCGACCCTGACCTTGCAGCAACCACTGCTCGACTACGAAGCCTATGCGCGCTTTCGCCAGGGCACGGCCCAGGCATTGATGGCCGATGAGCGTTTTCGCGGCAAGAGCCAGGAACTGGCGGTGCGCGTGCTCAATGCCTACAGCCAGGCATTGCTGGCCCAGGAGCGCATCGAGTTGAGCCGTGCGCAGAAGCGCGCGTTTGCCGAGCGCCTGCAACTCAATGACCGTTTGCTCAAGGGCGGTGAAGGCACGCGCACCGACGTGCTGGAAACTCAGGCACGCTTGAGCCTGGCCCAGGCCGAAGAGATCGAATCGCTGGATGCCCAGGACAGCGCCTTGCGCGAACTGGAAGCCATCGTCGGCCAGCCGTTGCAGATCGAAGAGCTGGCGCCTTTGACTCGCCAGTTTGATATCCCGCCACTTGAGCCCAACCGCTTCGAAACCTGGCGTGAAATGGCCATGGCCAACAACCCGGAACTCAAGTCCCAGCACCATGCGCTGGACGTGGCGGCCTATGAAGTGGAGCGCAAGCGCGCGGGCCATTTGCCCAGGGTCAGCCTGTACGCCAGCAGCCGCCAGACCAGCTCTGATTCAGAAAGCAGCTACAACCAGAAATACGACACCAACAGCGTCGGCATTCAGGTCAGCCTGCCGCTGTTTGCCGGTGGCTCGGTGTCAGCCTCTACGCGCCAGGCGGCGAACCAGTTGTCCCAGGCCCAGTACCAGTTGGACGCGCAAACTTCTGCCACGCTGGTGGAGTTGCGCAAGCAGTTCAACCTCAACACCAGCGGCGCGGCGAAAGTGCGGGCCTATGAGATGGCGGTAAGTTCGGCCACGGCGCTGGTCGCGGCGACCCAGAAAAGTGTTAGCGGGGGAGAGCGGGTGAACCTTGATGTGCTCGATGCCGAGCAACAACTCTTCACCGCCCGCCGCGACCTGGCGAATGCGCGGCATGCGTACCTGCTGGCAAGGATTCAATTGAAGTATTACGCGGGGTTGCTCAGCGAGCAGGATTTGCGGGCGTTGGCGGGGTATTTCCAACCCTCTGCCTGACCTGAACACACATCCCCTGTAGGAGCTGGCTTGCCAGCGATTGCGGTGGATCAGTCAGCACAGGTGTTAACTGACACACCGCGATCGCCGGCAAGCCGGCTCCAACAAGGGGCGGTTTATCGGCGGGTCAGCAGCACGCCGGATTCCATGTGGTGCGTCCACGGGAACTGGTCAAACATCGCGCACTGGGTGATTTTGTGCGTGTCATGCAGTTGCGCAATGTTCGCCGCCAACGTCTCCGGGTTGCAGGAGATGTACAGGATGTTGTCGAAACGGCGGGTCAGTTCGCAGGTGTCCGGGTCCATGCCAGCGCGCGGCGGGTCGACGAAGACGCTGCCGAACTCGTAGCTCTTGAGGTCGATGCCGTGCAGGCGACGGAACGGGCGCACTTCATTGAGCGCCTCGGTGAGTTCTTCGGCAGACAAACGCACCAGGGTGACGTTATCCACAGCGTTTTCATCGAGGTTGCTCAGCGCCGCGTTCACCGAGGTCTTGCTGATCTCGGTGGCCAGTACCTTGCGCACGCGGGTGGCCAGCGGCAGGGTGAAGTTGCCGTTGCCGCAATACAGCTCGAGCAAGTCATCCGGGCGATCACCCAAGGCTTCATACGCCCAGTTGAGCATCTTCTGGTTCACCGTGCCGTTGGGTTGGGTGAACGCGCCTTCGGGTTGGCGATAGCTGAAGGTGCGACCGCCGACGTCGAGTTTTTCCACCACGTAGTCGTGGCCGATCACATCGCGCTTGCCCTTGGAGCGGCCGATGATGCTCACGTTCAAGTCAGCCGCCAGCTGGTTCGCGGCGGCGTGCCAATGCTCGTCCAGCGGGCGGTGATAGCACAGGGTGATCATCGCGTCACCCGCCAGGGTGGTGAGAAACTCCACCTGGAACAGCTTGTGGCTCAGGGCGGCGCTGGCTTGCCAGGCGGCCTTGAGTTGCGGCATCAACTGATTGATGCGCAGGCTGGCAATCGGGAATTCTTCGATCAGGATCGGCGTGCGCTTGTCGTCTTGCGAAAACATCGCGTAGTGGCGATCACCGCCTTCGCGCCACAGGCGGAACTCCGCACGCAGGCGAAAGTGCTGCAGTGGCGAGTCGAAGACCTGCGGCTCGGGGGCGTCGAACGGTGCCAGCAGGTCACGCAAGCGCGTGACCTTGTCTTGCAGTTGAGCGGTGTAGCGTGCGGCGTCAAAAGTCATGCGTTGAACCAGCCCAGCTTGATCACGAACAGGATCGACAGGATCACCAGTGCCGGGTTCAGCTCACGGTAGCGGCCCGAAAGCAGCTTGATGGCGGTCCAGGCGATGAAACCGAAGGCGATGCCGTTGGCGATGGAATAAGTGAATGGCATTGCCAGGGCGGTGATCACCACCGGCGCTGCAACGGTGATGTCGTCCCAGTCGATTTCGGCCAGGCCCGAGGTCATCAGCACGGCCACGAACAGCAGCGCCGGGGCCGTGGCGAAGGCCGGCACGCTGGCGGCCAGTGGCGAGAAGAACAGCGCCAGCAGGAACAGGATCGCGACCACGATGGCAGTCAAACCGGTACGGCCACCGGCGCTCACGCCCGCAGCCGATTCGATGTAGCTGGTGGTGGTCGAGGTGCCCAGCAGGGAACCGGCCATGGCGGCGGTACTGTCGGCGATCAGCGCACGGCCCATTTTCGGCATGTGGCCATCTTTACCCATCAGGCCAGCGCGCTTGGCAACGCCGATCAGGGTGCCGGAGTTATCGAACAGGTCGACGAACAGGAAGGCGAAGATCACGCTGACCAGGCCGATATCCAGCGCGCCTTTGATATCCAGCTGCAGGAAGGTCGGGGCCAGGGACGGTGGCATCGAGGTCACGCCGCCGAACGGGGTGAAGCCCAGGGCGATGGAGACGATGGTCACCGCCAGAATGCCGATCAACACCGCACCGCGCACGGCCAGGGCTTCCAGCGCAACGATCAGCGCGAAACCGAGGGTGGCCAGGATCGGCGCCGGTTGTTTCAGGTCGCCCAGGCCGACCATGGTGGCCGGGTTGCTCACCACGATGCCGGCGTTGTGCAGGGCGATCAGCGCCAGGAACAGGCCGATACCGGCGGCAATCGCCGAACGCAGGGGCAGGGGGATGCTGTTGATGATCCACTCACGGATGCGGAAGATCGACAGCAGGAAGAACAGCACCGCCGAAATGAACACCGCACCCAGCGCCACTTGCCAGGTATGGCCCATGTGCAGGACCACGGTGTAGGTAAAGAAGGCGTTGAGGCCCATGCCCGGCGCCAGGGCGATCGGGTAGTTGGCGATCAGGCCCATCACGGTCGAACCGATGGCGGCCGCCAGGCAGGTCGCGACGAACACGGCGCCTTTGTCCATGCCGGTTTCGCCGAGGATGCTCGGGTTCACGAACAGGATGTAGGCCATGGCCAGGAATGTCGTGATACCCGCAAGAATCTCGGTGCGCACGTTGGTGTTGTGTGCCTTGAGTTGAAACAGCTTTTCCAGCATGCCGGCTCCCTGTGACGCTATTTTGCGTCGTTATTTGTTGACCTCTAAGTCAAAGCACAAACTGCGCCAAGCGCCTGTGGTTTCAGAGAGGATCGGAAAAAGCGGCGCATCATACCAGCAGCCGAGGCCATATGGTGTATGGGCTGGGCCTCTTGAACAATCGCTCCGGATCATGGCCTTGAGGCATACTGCGCCGACGTTTAATTCAAGGTCATTGCCAGCATGAAAAAAGCCAACGCGTGGAGTCTAGCTCTGATCGCCAGTATCAGCCTGTGGCTGGGCGCGGCACCGGCGTGGGGCGCGACTGCACCGGCCTTGAGCGAAGTGCGCGTGTTCAAGGTCGAGTCGGCGGCGTGCACTGAAACCATTCCGGAACGGGCGCAAAGTACCCAGATGTGCACGCACCGCGGGCCTACACGGGTCTCGGTGATGGAAGTCGGCCTGGGCAAGAACCCCATGGGCCGTTTCGATGGTGCGGAGCTGGACGGCACGCGCACACCCGTGTGCCAGGTGGGCAACATCAGTCAGGCGTGCAACGGCGCAGGCACTCTGATGGGCTACATCTATGTGTTCAGCCTGAATGTCGAAGCGCCAGGCTGGTTCGAGTACAGCAACTCGTCGATCAACGGCCCGCAGAACACCTTGAAGACGCTGCTCAATATCCGCTGATCAATCCCCTTGAACGCTCATTACCCCGGGAAGTCGTACCCCTGAGACGGCGACTTTCCTGAACGCCGCGGATGTACACCAACCCGTGAGGTGTTTATGAGCGCAACTCCCAAAGGCGCGGCGGCTCGACCGTTCGTCAGCCACTCGATACGCCTGACCCTCAACGGGCAGGATCGCCAACTGAACGTGTTGCCCTGGACCACGCTGCTGGACCTGCTACGCGAACAACTGGACCTGATCGGCAGTAAAAAGGGCTGCGACCACGGCCAATGCGGCGCCTGCACCGTGTTGCGCGATGGCAAGCGGGTGAATGCCTGCCTGACCCTGGCGGTGATGTGCGACGGCGCCGAGCTGACGACGGTCGAGGGTTTGGCCAGCGGCGACGTGCTGCATCCGATTCAGCAGGCTTTTATCAAGCACGATGCCTTTCAGTGTGGCTATTGCACCCCCGGGCAACTGTGTTCCGCCGTCGGCCTGGCCAATGAAGGCCGCGCTCACACCTACGCACAGATCCAGGAATTGATGAGTGGCAACCTGTGCCGCTGCGGCGCCTACAGTAATATTCGCGATGCCATCGAAGAGGTTGTATTGGGAGGTGAGCAATGAACCCCTTTCATTACAGCAAGCCGGTGGACATACGCGAGGCCGTTCACCTGAGCAGCGCCGCCTCGCGCTTCATTGCCGGCGGCACTAACTTGTTGGACCTGATGAAAGAAAACATCAGCCGCCCCGAACACTTGATCGATATCACCGGCCTGCCGCTTCAAGGCGTGGAGGCGACCGCCGACGGTGGGGTGATGATCGGTGCATTGGTCAGCAACGCCGACCTGGCCTGGCATCCGCTGATCGAACAGCGTTACCCACTGTTGTCTCAAGCCATCCTCGCCGGGGCCTCGCCGCAATTGCGCAACATGGCCAGTACCGGTGGCAACCTGTTACAGCGCACGCGTTGCTATTACTTCTATGACGCCGCTGTGCCGTGCAACAAGCGCGAGCCCGGCAGCGGTTGCCCGGCGCGCACCGGCTTGAATCGCATCCATGCCATCCTTGGCGCCAGCGCCCAGTGTGTGGCCACTCACCCTTCAGACATGTGCGTCGCTTTGGCGGCGCTGGAGGCGCGGGTGCACGTTGAAGGGCGTGGCGGCGCGCGGGTCATCGAGTTTGCTGACTTTCACCGCTTGCCCGGTGACGCGCCGCAACGCGATAACCAGTTGGCCGACGACGAACTGATCACGGCCATCGAGCTGCCGGCCGATCAACTGGCCCACCACAGCCATTACTTGAAGATTCGCGACCGTGCCTCTTATGCATTTGCGTTGGTGTCGGTGGCCGCCGCCCTTGAGCTGGACGGCGAGACCATCGTCGACGCCCGTCTGGCGCTTGGCGGTGTGGCGCATAAACCCTGGCGTGATCGCGCGGTGGAGTCGGCGTTGATCGGCCAGGTTGTCAGCCGTGAGACCTTCAGCGCGGCCGCCGACGCCCTGCTGCAAGATGCCGAACCGTTGGCGCACAATGCGTTCAAGATCAAGCTGGCACGCCGCGGGATTATTCGCGCCCTGAGTGATGCCGCTCTCGCTGGAGCACGCCCATGACCGCTATCGGCAAACCGTTGGACCGGGTGGACGGTCTGCTCAAGGTCACTGGCCAGGCGCGTTATGCCGGTGAGTTCCCGGAACAAGGCTTGTTGTATGGCAGCGTAGTGTCCAGCACCGTCGCCAAAGGGCGAGTGACCCGCATCGATGCCGCCAAAGCCTTGGCATTGCCGGGCGTGGTCATGGTGCTTGATCACCTCAACCGGCCGAAACTCGCGAGCTATGACGACGCGTTTGCTGACGCCGATGCGGCCGACGGTTCTGCGTTTCGTCCGTTGTACAACGACCGCGTGTTGTACAGCGGCCAGCCCTTGGCCCTGGTGATCGCAGACAACCTGGAACTGGCACGGCATGCAGGCTCCCTGGTGGAGATCGAATACGCCACCGAACCCTTCGAGACTGACTTGCTGGCTTTACAGGAACAGGCGCACCCGTCACCCCAAACGCCGCCTGCACCACGCGGAAACTTCCAGGCCGAATGGAGCACCGCTGCCGTCCACCTGGATCTGCACTACAGCACGCCCATCGAACACCACAACCCCATGGAGCCCCATGCCAGTACCGTGCTGTACCAGCCCGATGGCACCTTGCATATCCACGACAAAACCCAAGGCCCGCAAAACTGTCAGGCCTATGTGCAAAAAGTCTTCGGCCTGGATAAAAGCCAGGTGCGGATCTTTGCCGCGTTTGTCGGCGGGGCATTTGGTTCAGGGTTGCGCCCGCAATATCAGTTGCCGTTGGCCGTGATGGCGGCCCTGGCGCTCAAGCGTTCGGTGCGCGTGACGCTGACCCGCCAACAGATGTTCACCTTCGGTTATCGCCCGCGCACCTTGCAGCGTTTGCAGATGGGCGCGGCGGCCAACGGCCGGTTGATGGCACTGGGGCACACCGCGATTGGCCAAACCTCACGTTTCGAGGATTTCAGCGAACACGTGGTGGAGTGGAGCGGCATGCTCTACCACTGCGACAACGTGCAGTTGACCTACAAGCTGGTGCCACTGGACGTGTACACACCGCTGGACATGCGCGCACCCGGCGCCGCCCTCGGTGTGATCGGCCTGGAGTGCGCGATGGATGAGCTGGCCTGCGCGCTGGGCATCGACCCCGTGCAACTGCGCCTGATCAACTATGCCGAACGCAGTCAGAACGAAGACAAACCTTGGTCCAGTAAAGCCCTGCGCGAGTGTTACAGCGAAGGCGCCGAACGTTTCGGCTGGAGCCAGCGCAACCCGGAGCCACGCAGCATGCGCGACGGCCGCCAGTTGATCGGCTGGGGCATGGCCGGCGGCGTGTGGGAAGCGATGCAGATGAAGGCCAGTGCCAAGGCAAGGCTCGACGCTAAGGGCAAACTGACGGTCAGCAGCGCCACCACTGATATCGGCACCGGCACCTATACGGTCATGACCCAGATTGCTGCGCAGGCCAGCGGCGTGGCGGTGGCAAATGTCGAGTTTGTGCTCGGCGATTCCTCATTGCCCACGGCCCCGTTGCAGGGCGGCTCGTTCACCGTGTCTTCGGTGGGCACAGCCGTCCAACAAGCCTGCGAAGCATTGGCGGCCAAACTGCTGGAGATTGCGCGGCAGACGTATCCGGTGTTCAAGGGCGCCGAGACGGTGCGCTTTGACGACGGCCACCTGCACACCGGTGATGTGCGTGTATCGCTGGCCCAGTTGGTCAAGGACAGCGGTGAAGATACGCTGCAGGTGCAGGTCGACAGTGAGCCGGACAAGAAGCGCGAGGGCTATGCCACCGCCACGCACTCGGCGGTGTTTGTGGAAGTGCGGGTGGATGAAGACTTGGGCACTATCAAGGTCAGCCGCGTGGTCAGTGCGATTGCGGCCGGGCGCGTGGTGAATCCCAAAATGGCGCGCAGCCAGATTCTTGGCGGGGTGGTGTGGGGCATTGGTATGGCCCTGCATGAAGAAACCCAGACGGACCACCACTTGGGTCGCTTCATGAACCACAGCCTGGCCGAGTATCACATTCCGGTGAATGCGGATATCGGTGAAATTGACGTGGTTTTCGTCGAGGAACACGACGAGATCGTCAATGCGCTAGGGTCGAAAGGGGTGGGTGAGATCGGGATTGTCGGGGTCGCGGCCGCGGTGGCGAATGCGGTGTATCACGCCACGGGCAAGCGGGTCAGGGACTTTCCGATCACCTTGGATAAAGTGCTCTGACATCAATCTCCCGGCCCTGTGAGGTCCAGTGTGGGAGCCGGGCTTGCCCGCGATAGCGGTGGGTCAAACACTTATCTGTGGTTGATACACCGCTATCGCGGGCAAGCCCGGCTCCCACAGGGATAGGGGGATGACTTATGCCTTGGTTTCTTCAACCGGCACATGCATGCGGTCCCGATTGGCCAGGGTCGGGAACAGCTTGATCCACACGCCCGTCACCAGCAGCGTGCCAATCCCGCCCATCACCACGGCCGGCACAGTGCCGAACCAGTGGGCGGTGATGCCCGACTCGAACTCGCCCAATTGGTTGGACGCGCCGATAAACAAGCCGTTGACCGCACTCACTCGCCCGCGCATTTCATCCGGTGTTTCCAATTGCACGAACGATGCGCGGATCACCATGCTGATCATGTCCGCCGCGCCCAGTACCACCAGCACGGCCAGGGAAAACCAGAACGAGGTCGACAGGCCGAAGGCGATGGTCGCCACGCCGAACACGCCCACTGCGGTGAACATCACCCGGCCGACATGGCGGTCAACCGAGAACCGTGCCAGCCACAGCGACATCAACAACGCTCCCACCGCAGGCGCCGAGCGCAACAGGCCCAGGCCCCAGGCGCCGGTCAGCAGGATGTCCTTGGCGAACACCGGCAGCAGCGCGGTGGCGCCGCCCAGCAGTACGGCGAACAGGTCCAGGGAGATGGCGCCGAGGATGTCCGGGCGGCTGCGGATAAAGCGAATCCCGGCCAGCAGCGAGTCCATGGTGGCCTTGGCTTTGTTCAACGGGGTCTGGCGTGCAGGCAGGTTCAGGGTCAGCACGCAGGCAATCAGGTACAGCGCCACGGTGGGGCCGTAGACCCACACGCTGCCGAACGCATAGAGCAGGCCGCCGAGGGCCGGTGCGACGATGGTTGCCAGTTGCTGGGCCGATTGTGACGACGCCACCGCACGCGGAAACAATGCGGTCGGCACGATGCTCGGCAGCAGCGCCTGGGTGGTGGGCATTTCAAAGGAGCGTGCGGCGCCCAGCAGGAAGGCGAGGATGAAGATCATCTCGCGGGTCACGTTGCCGGTCAGGCCGCCGATGGCCAGGCTCAAGGCAATCAACGCCTGCACGGTCTGGCAGATGGCTGCCACCTTGCGCCGCTCGTAGCGGTCGGCCACGTGCCCGGTGTGCAGCATGAACAGCACGCGTGGCACGAACTCCACCAGGCCGACCAAGCCCAGGTCCAGCACGTTGCCGGTCAGTTGGTAGAGGTTCCAGCCGATGGCCACGGTGAGCATCTGGAACCCGCTGGCAGTGAAGATGCGCGCCAGCCAGAACGCGATGAAAGGGCGGTGGTGACGCAACAGCAACGCGGGTTCACTAGGCATCGGGAGTTCAGGTCAGGGCCGGAGGGAGCGCCGAGGTTATCATTAAGTTGTAACAGATAGTTGCAACAACTGAGCTGAGGCAGTCTGTCACGCGGCAAAAGACCACGCCGTCCTACGTCAAAATTAGGACTACTCTTTCAGCAATGCTTGATCCAGATCAAAACCCGCCCCGGGATTGCTCTGGCGGCCGCGAGGCCAGATTCCCTACGTGGTTGGTTAAAAAAGAAACGAATTTGAATTCGCCACACTCCATATCCGTGGGGGCAGTGGGTGCAGGCTCCCAGCCAGCAGCCGGTATTACCTGACAGAGGAAGACTTATGTTCGGTTTGGAGGCGCTAGATCTCGCCCGAATTCAATTCGCGTTCACCATCTCTTTCCACATCCTGTTCCCGGCGATCACCATCGGCCTGGCCAGTTACCTCGCGGTACTGGAAGGCTTGTGGCTCAAGACCCACAACGACACCTACCGTGACCTCTACCATTTCTGGTCGAAGATCTTTGCCGTCAACTTCGGCATGGGCGTGGTCTCCGGTTTGGTCATGGCCTACCAGTTCGGCACCAACTGGAGCCGCTTCTCGGACTTCGCCGGCGCCGTCACCGGGCCGCTGCTGACGTACGAAGTGCTCACGGCCTTCTTCCTTGAGGCCGGTTTCCTGGGGGTGATGCTCTTCGGCTGGAACAAGGTGGGACGCAACCTGCACTTCTTCTCTACCGTGATGGTGGCGGTCGGTACGCTTATTTCGACGTTCTGGATCCTGTCGTCCAACAGCTGGATGCAGACGCCCCAGGGCTTCGAGATCATCGATGGCCGCGTGATCCCGACCGATTGGTTTGCGGTGGTCTTCAACCCGTCTTTCCCTTATCGCCTGGCGCACATGGCCACGGCAGCCTTCGTGGCCACGGCGTTCTTTGTCGGCTCCTCGGCGGCCTGGCACTTGCTGCGCGGCAAGGACAATCCGGCGATCCGCAAGATGCTCTCGATGGCGATGTGGATGGCCCTGATCGTCGCGCCGATCCAGGCGGTGATCGGTGACTTCCACGGCCTCAACACCCTCAAGCATCAACCGGCGAAAATCGCTGCAATTGAAGGCCACTGGGAAAACATCGGTAACGAACCCACGCCGCTGATCCTGTTTGGCTGGCCGGACATGAAGGCCGAAAAAACCAAATACGCGGTGGAGATTCCCTACCTGGGCAGCCTGATCCTGACCCACTCCCTGGACAAACAGGTGCCGGCGCTCAAGGAGTTCCCGCCTGAGGATCGGCCTAATTCGACCATCGTGTTCTGGTCGTTCCGGGTCATGGTCGGCCTGGGCTTCCTGATGATCTTCACCGGTTTGTTCAGCCTGTTGCTGCGCCGGGGCGACAAGATGTACACGTCCAAGCCGTTCCTGTACCTGGCGTTGTGGATGGGCCCGTCCGGCCTGATCGCGATTCTCGCCGGCTGGTTCACCACCGAAATCGGCCGTCAGCCGTGGGTGGTCTACGGGCTGATGCGCACGGCGGATGCTTCATCGGGGCATAGCCTGGCGCAAATGACGATTACGTTGGTGTTGTTCGTGGTGGTGTATTTCGCGCTGTTCGGTGCGGGGCTTGGCTACATGATGCGCCTGGTGCGCAAAGGTCCGCAGACCCATGAGGGCAGTGAGCCAACCCACGGTGGTCCTGGCCAGAAACGCACGCCGGCCCGTCCGTTGTCCGCCGCCGATGATGGCAGCGATGACGACCACACCCACATCCAGCACAAGGGGCATTGAGATGGGCATTGATCTTCCGCTGATCTGGGCCGTGATCATCATCTTCGGCATCATGATGTACGTGGTCATGGACGGCTTCGACCTGGGCATCGGCATTCTCTTTCCGTTTATCCCGGGCAAGACTGACCGTGACGTGATGATGAACACCGTCGCTCCGGTATGGGACGGTAACGAAACCTGGCTGGTACTCGGTGGCGCCGCGCTGTTTGGTGCATTCCCGTTGGCGTACTCGGTGGTGTTGTCGGCGCTGTACCTGCCACTGATTTTGATGCTGATCGGGCTGATCTTTCGCGGTGTGGCCTTCGAGTTCCGCTTCAAGGCCAAGGACCACAAGCGTCACCTGTGGGACAAGGCGTTCATCGGCGGCTCGCTCGCGGCCACGTTCTTCCAGGGCGTGGCGCTGGGCGCCTTTATCGATGGCATCCCGGTGGTTGACCGCAAGTTTGCCGGCGGTTCCCTGGACTGGCTCACGCCGTTCACGATGTTCTGCGGTGTGGCGTTGGTGGTTGCCTACGCCTTGCTCGGCTGCACCTGGCTGATCATGAAAACCGAAGGCAAGTTGCAGGAACAGATGCACAACCTGGCGCGGCCGCTGGCATTCGTGGTGTTGGCCGTGATCGGTATCGTCAGCCTGTGGACACCGCTGGCACACCCGGAAATCGCCTCGCGCTGGTTCACCCTGCCAAACCTGTTCTGGTTCCTGCCGGTGCCGATCCTGGTGCTGGTGACCATGTACGGGCTGATCCGCGCCGTGGCACGTAACGCTCACTACACGCCGTTCCTGCTGACACTGGTGCTGATCTTCCTCGGCTACAGCGGCCTGGGGATCAGCCTGTGGCCGAACATCATCCCGCCGTCGGTGTCGATCTGGGACGCCGCCGCGCCGCCGCAAAGCCAGGGCTTCATGCTGGTGGGCACGTTATTCATCATCCCGTTCATCCTGGGCTACACCTTCTGGAGCTACTACGTATTCCGCGGCAAGGTCACCCACGAAGACGGCTACCACTAGGAGGGTCGCGACATGGCGGGCAAACCTTCGTTGCACGAGATTGAACAGGCCGAGAAACAGCCGTTGTGGCGGCGCCTGGGGTGGTTGGCGATGATCTGGACCGGCAGCGTGCTGGCCCTGTTTGTCGTGGCCAGCCTGATGCGCATGTTCATGAATGCGGCCGGCCTGACCACCCACTGACATCCCGATCCGGGCCTCGCGGCCCGGCTTTTCAACCCTGCCCTTTGCGAGAACGGCAGGGTTTTTTTATTTGCGCGCTTTGAGGATCACGAACTTCGGCGTGGTGGCGACTTGCTCGACACCACGGAACAACCGCGCCAGTTTGGTGTGATAACCCAAGTGACGGTTACCGACGATGTACAGGGCGCCACCGACCACCAAACTTTCCCGGGCTTGCTGGAACATGCGCCAGGCGAGGAAGTCGCCCACCACCTGTTGCTGGTGGAACGGCGGATTGCACAGCACCACGTCCAGCGAACCGGGCTCCTGGCCGGCCAGGCCATCACCGGCCCGCACGCTCACTTCACGCTCGCCCAGCGCGGCGCGCCAGTTCTCGGCGGCCGATTGCACGGCCATATAAGACTCGTCCACCAGGGTGTACTGCGCGTCGGGGTTGTGCAGGGCACTGGCAATCGCCAATACGCCGTTGCCGCAACCCAGGTCGGCCACGCGGGCGCTGCCGAGGTTTTTGGGCAGGTGGGGCAGGAAGGCACGGGTACCGATGTCCAGCCCTTCGCGGCAGAACACGTTGGCATGGTTGAGCAGTTCGATGGCCGGCGCTTCCAGGGCATAACGCGTCGGGTAGGGTGACACCGCCGTTGGGCGATCCGCTTGGGTCGCGATCAGCAGGCGTGCCTTTTTCACGGCCAGGGAGGCGTGCATCGGGCCGATGTAGCGTTCCAGCAAGTCGCCCGCAGCCCGTGGCAGGTGCTTGATCATGCCGGCGGCGATCACTTCGGCGTCGGGCGCCAATTGGCCTTGCAGGCGGATCAGTTGTTCCTCCAGCAGCGCCAGGGTCTTGGGCACGCGGATCAGGACGCGATCAAACGGCCCGCTCGGCACCTGGCTGGCCGGGACGAACGTGACCGCGTCAAACGCCTTGCCGTTGCGCGACAGGTTCTTCTCCAGGCCCTGGGCGGCGAGGAATGAGTCGCCGCTGGTGGTGACCTGCACGTGCCCCTCAAGGCTGGCGGCCAGGGCGCCAAAACTGTCGTTGAGCACCAGCACGCGGGTTGTGGCTTGCGGCTGCTGTTCGGCCAGGTAGCTGAGCAAATACTCGTCGGCCGCATCGAAGGCCTGCAATGGATCGTTGTGTTGCTCTGGCTGGCGAATCAGATCGAGCTGGGCGAAGGGGCTGTCGAGCAGGGGCATGGCGGGGGAGGCTCTGGGTCATCGATGGGTGTTCAGCCGGCTGCGCAGGTGCTGGCGGAACCGTCTGAGTGGACTGCGAAGCGGTGCTTGAAGCACTGCGTCACCACTCAGAATTGGCTGCGAATGTTACTTTTTTTTCGATGTAATTACATGCGGGGATTGATACGTCACTCAAAACAGGCCTGCTTTCGAGGCCGTGAGCACTGCAGCAATCTTGTTATTGACCCCTAACTTGATGAACGAATTTTTCAAATGAAAGCCCACCGTACGTTCCGAGAGGCAAAGAATCGTCGCGATGTCCCCGGCGGTCTTGCCCATGGCCGACCATTTGAGAATCTCTGTTTCTCTGGGGGATAGTTTGTTGGGCGCCTGAGGCGCGGGCTTGTCTGCGTATTTCTTGGCGACCACCGCGTGCATCGCGTGACACATCCACAACACCTGGCCGGCTTTTTCGTAAAGCTCTTGGGGGCTGACATCACCTTCGCCGCGCCCCAGGGTCAACATACTGAAGACGCCCTGGAAGTCGTGGACTGATTGGCTCCAGCCCAAGTGCACACCGAACGATTGCGCCAGGTCCCATAAGTTGGGCGTGGCATGGAAGGCTTTCTCCTCCCAGACAATCGGAAGCACGCAACGTTTACAGTGGCCAACAACGGGGTCTACATCATAGAAGTGCGCTTGCTTGTAAATGGTGTTCCATTCATTGGGGTAATTGTTTATCTGGATCGGTTCAGTTTGATTTTTAGGTAATTGGGAACTCATCGTAAATGAGCAGAATTGGAAGCCGAGCTCGTAGGTGTGGTTGACAACCATTTCAAACACACTGGTGATCTCGTTCTCGCCTTCCAGTTTGGGGAGCCGTGTGTTCCGCCAGTTAAGCATGGGTAAATCTCCATAGGTTTCTCCGTGACTTGGGTACGTCCTAATCCCCCAAAGCAGCACGAAAATGAGTGTAGGACATAGCCTACTGACGCTGGTGAAAAAAAAGTTATGGATAACTAGGCTTTAGGTAGTTATGCCTTGTACAACGCACTGCTTTTGGTAAGGATTATTCAGTCTGCGAGAAAAACCTTTTGGTTTTAATGGTTTATCACTAGTGCCAAAGTGATAGCTAATAAGCGTGCAGCGACATCTAGCGAATTATTCCGAGCTTCCTAATAGCGAAATGATTAGTTCGCACTATTTGCCTATTACTGTTTCAAAAACGTAACGCAATTCCACTCAAAGGGCCGGAGAAACCCTGAACGCAACAATGCCAGTACCAATCGTCGGTGTTTGCACGGGTTGTTTTGAGCGACACTAGGGGCCTGTGCAAAACGGAGTTCCCCATGACGGCCAGTGCTGAAAAATTCACCCGCCAGACCTTGCTCGATGTGCAATCGCTGACCCCTAGTCTGTTCACCTTGCGCACCACCCGCGACCCCGGCTTTCGGTTCACGGCGGGCCAGTTTGTACGCCTGGGCGTTACCAAAGCCGATGGCAGTACCGTGTGGCGCGCTTATTCCCTGGTGTCTTCACCGTTTGATGAGCATCTGGACTTCTTCTCTATCGTCGTTCCGGGCGGCGAATTCACCAGCGAGCTGAGTCGCTTGCAGGTGGGCGATACCTTGATGGTGGAGCGCCAGGCCACGGGTTTCCTGACTCTGAACCGCTTTGTCGATGGGCGTGATTTGTGGCTGCTGGGCACCGGCACCGGGGTGGCGCCCTTTCTGTCGATCCTGCAGGACTTTGAAGTGTGGGAAAAATTCGAACGCATCGTACTGGTTTACAGCGCCCGGGAAGCCAAGGAATTGGCCTACCAGTCACTGATCAAGGAACTGGGCGAGCGTGAGTACCTGGCCGAGTACGCGCACAAACTCACGTACATTCCGATCGTCACCCGTGAGCAGCATCCGGGCGCGTTGAATGGGCGCATTACCACGCTGATCGAGAATGGTGAATTGGAGCGTGCCGCAGGTGTCGAGCTGACCCCTGAGCACTCCCGCGTATTGATTTGTGGCAACCCGCAGATGGTCGACGACACCCGCCAACTGCTCAAGCAGCGCGACATGCAACTGAGCCTGAGCCGACGCCCCGGCCAGGTGGCGGTGGAAAACTACTGGTAGAAAAAAGGCGCCTCAAAAGGCGCCTTTTTTGGGTCCGCGATTAAAGCGGCTTGTTGTTCTGGGCTTTGAGCAGGTCCCGAATTTCGGTCAGCAGCTCTTCCTCTTTGGTCGGAGTCGGCGGCAGGGTAGGTGCCACGGCTTCTTCGCGCTTGAGGCGGTTGATGGCTTTCACGCCCATGAAAATCGCAAACGCGATGATCACGAAGTCGATGATGCTCTGGATGAATTTGCCGTAAGCCAGTACCACGGCCGGCGCCCCGCCTTGTGCGGCCTTGAGCTGGATGGCCAGGTCGCCGAAGTCCACGCCGCCGATCAGCAGGCCGATAGGTGGCATCACCACGTCCCCTACAAACGAGGAAACAATTTTGCCGAAGGCGGCGCCGATGATAATACCGACGGCCATATCGACCACATTACCTTTGACCGCGAAGGCCTTGAACTCACTGATCACGCCCATAGGTTATTCCTTGTTACAGATGAGAAGGGTGGAAGTCAGTGTAATTCAGTCGTAGAGGGCTTGCGCGACACAACTGTTAACACTGTTAGTTTTTATCGACACATTAAATCGCAAATAGTTTGCAAAGTGCCACCAGTCGCGCGCGAAATACCCGTGGTTTCAGTGGGTTACCACCTTATTTTATTAATCGGGTTGGTACGGCTTTTCTATTTATCTTCCGGCGCTCGGATCACTAGCCTCTGGCAAGCACAACTGAATGTGCATTAAAAAAACCAGAGGAAACCTCGATGAAAACCCCCATGAGTCGCAGGCCTGTTTCAGCGCGAGTCGCGCTGGCATTGGCCACCGCCAGCCTGCTGTCCCTCTCCGTGCAGGCCGCCAACCTGACCCGCGATAACGGTGCGGCGGTCGGTGACAACCAGAACTCGCAGACGGCCGGCGCCAATGGCCCGGTGCTGCTGCAAGATGTGCAACTGATCCAGAAACTGCAGCGTTTTGACCGCGAGCGCATCCCGGAGCGTGTGGTGCATGCCCGTGGCACCGGGGCCCACGGCACCTTCACGGTCACCGATAACCTCAGCGACCTGACCAAGGCCAAGGTGTTTGCCGCCGGTGAATCCACCCCGGTGTTCGTGCGGTTCTCTGCGGTGGTGCATGGCAACCACTCGCCTGAAACTCTGCGTGACCCGCGCGGCTTCGCTACCAAGTTCTACACCGCCGAAGGCAACTGGGATTTAGTGGGCAACAACTTCCCGACCTTCTTTATTCGCGATGCCATCAAGTTCCCGGACATGGTCCATGCGTTCAAACCGGACCCGCGCACTAATCTGGACGATGACTCACGCCGTTTTGACTTCTTCTCCCATGTTCCGGAAGCCACGCGCACCCTCACCGAGTTGTATTCCGACTCCGGCACGCCAGCGAGTTATCGGGAAATGGACGGCAATGGCGTACATGCCTACAAGTTGATCAACGCCAAGGGTGAAGTGCACTACGTCAAGTTTCACTGGAAGAGCCTGCAAGGCATAAAGAACCTCGACCCCAAACAAGTTATCGACGTTCAGGGGCGTGACTACAGCCATATGACCCATGACTTGGTCACCCATATCAACAAGGGCGACTTCCCCAAGTGGGACTTGTATGTGCAAGTCCTCAAGCCTGAAGACCTGGCCAAGTTCGACTTCGACCCCTTGGACGCCACCAAGATCTGGCCGAATGTGCCCGAGCGTAAAGTGGGGCAAATGGTCCTGAACCGCAACCCGGCGAACGTCTTCCAGGAAACCGAGCAAGTGGCCATGGCCCCGGCGAACCTGGTGCCGGGTATCGAGCCGTCGGAAGACCGCCTGCTGCAAGGCCGGGTGTTCTCCTACGCTGACACCCAGATGTACCGCCTGGGCCCGAACGCCCTGCAACTGCCGATCAATGCTCCCCGGGTGACCGTTAATAACGGTAACCAGGATGGTGCGATGAACATCGGCAAGACCACCAGCGGCGTGAACTACCAGCCAAGTCGCCTTGAGCCACGGGAAGAACCGCAAACCGCACGCTACAGCCAGCTGGCGCTGTCGGGCAGCACCCAGCAGGCGAAGATCCAGCGTGAGCAGAACTTCAAGCAGGCCGGTGATCTGTACCGCTCCTACAGCAAGAAAGAGCGTCAGGACTTGATCGACAACTTCGGCGGCTCGTTGGCCACCACCGATGACGAGAGCAAGCACATCATCCTGTCGTTCCTCTACAAGGCGGACCCGGAGTACGGCACCGGCGTGACCAAAGTGGCCAAGGGCGACCTGGCACGCGTGAAAGCGCTGGCCGAAAAACTCACCGACTAACCCCACACCCCCGTAGGAGCCGGCTTGCCGGCGATTAGGCCCTTGAAGTTTGCGTCGGCTCAAGGACGCCATCGCCGGCAAGCCGGCTCCTACAAAGGGCGCGTTTACGGAGGAAGTGTTATGCGAATTTTGATGGGCGCCGTGCTGGTTTGCCTGACGTTCGGCGCATGGGCCGAGCCCGCCGACCCTGCGAAGCTCAAGGCACAACTGCAGGATTATTACTTCGACGCCGCCCGCCGTGGCGACCTCGACATGCTCAACACCTTTATCGAGTCCGGCTACAGCCTAAATACCCAGGACGACAAGGGCTACACCGCGCTGATCCTCGCCGCCTACCACGGCCAGGGTCCGTTCGTGGAGCGCTTGCTCAGCGCCGGCGCCGACGCTTGTGTGCAGGACAAACGCGGCAACACTGCGCTGATGGGCGCGATCTTCAAGGGTGAGCTGAAAATCGCCCAGCGCCTGCTGGCCACCGACTGCAACCCCGACCAGCGTAATGGTGCCGGGCAGACCGCCGCCATGTACGCCGGGCTGTTCAAGCGGGTCGAGCTGCTCGATGCCCTCAAGGCCAAGGGCGCCGACCTGAATGCCGAAGACCCGATCGGTAACAGCGCTTCACGCTTGGCCAGTGGTGAAATCCGGACCCCGGCGCCGCGCTGAGCTATTATCGCGGTTTTTCGGTTGGAGGTTCTCAAATGGCAAAGGCCAAGCGCATGTACGGCTGCACGGAGTGCGGCGCGACCTTTCCCAAGTGGGCCGGCCAGTGCACTGAGTGCGGTGCGTGGAACACCCTGACTGAAACCATGATCGAAAGCGGTGGCGCCGCAGCCCCCACCGGCCGTGCCGGCTGGACCGGGCAGCAGGCGCAGATCAAGACCCTGGCCGAAGTCAGCGTCGAAGAAATCCCGCGTTTCTCCACCGCTTCCGGTGAGCTGGACCGGGTGCTCGGCGGCGGTCTGGTGGACGGCTCGGTGGTGCTGATCGGCGGCGACCCGGGCATCGGCAAGTCGACCATCCTGCTGCAAACCCTGTGCAGCATTGCCAGCCGTATGCCGGCGCTGTACGTCACCGGTGAAGAATCCCAGCAACAAGTGGCTATGCGTGCGCGGCGCCTGGGGCTGCCCCAGGATCAGTTGCGGGTCATGACCGAAACCTGCATCGAAAGCATCATCGCCACGGCGCGTATCGAAAAGCCCAAGGTGATGGTGATCGACTCGATCCAGACCATTTTTACCGAACAACTGCAATCGGCACCTGGCGGCGTGTCCCAGGTGCGCGAAAGTGCGGCGCTGCTGGTGCGCTATGCCAAGCAGAGCGGCACGGCGATCTTCCTGGTGGGCCATGTGACCAAAGAGGGCGCGCTGGCCGGGCCACGGGTGTTGGAACATATGGTCGACACCGTGCTGTATTTCGAAGGCGAGTCCGATGGCCGTCTGCGGCTGTTGCGCGCCGTGAAGAACCGCTTTGGTGCCGTGAACGAGCTGGGCGTGTTTGCCATGACCGACCGGGGCTTGAAAGAAGTCTCCAATCCATCGGCGATTTTTCTCACACGTGCTCAGGAAGAAGTCCCGGGCAGTGTGGTGATGGCGACGTGGGAAGGCACCCGGCCGATGCTGGTGGAAGTGCAGGCGCTGGTGGATGACAGCCACTTGGCCAACCCACGTCGGGTCACGCTGGGCCTGGATCAGAACCGCCTGGCCATGTTGCTCGCGGTGCTACACCGCCACGGCGGCATTCCGACCCACGATCAGGACGTGTTCCTCAACGTGGTCGGCGGGGTCAAGGTGCTGGAAACGGCATCCGACCTGGCGTTGATGGCAGCGGTGATGTCGAGCTTGCGCAATAAACCGCTGCCTCACGACCTACTGGTGTTCGGCGAGGTCGGCCTGTCGGGTGAAGTGCGTCCCGTGCCGAGCGGTCAGGAACGGTTGAAAGAAGCGGCCAAGCACGGCTTTAAACGCGCAATCGTGCCCAAGGGCAATGCGCCGAAAGAGTCGCCGCCGGGCTTGCAGATCATTGCTGTCACACGCCTGGAGCAGGCGTTGGATGCACTTTTTGAATAAACCAGGGATGGATGCCATGCAACGTTCGAAATGCTGGGGCGCAGTCGCCCTGTTTGTCGCCTTGGCCGGGCTGCCTGCTTTGGCGTGGGCCGAGCTGCCCGCCGGTTACCGTCTGGCGCAAAAGCTGGCAACGGATGACGGCAGTGTCCTGCAGGTGCTCGAAGACCAGCGCATCAGCGCTCAGTTGCACAAGGACAGTTGGGGCAATGGCCTGGACGAGGACTCGTTTGACGAGCCTGGCGACCTGGTGGAAAACCCGCTGCTGGAAGCCCAGGTGCGGTTAGTGTCAGCCTCCGGTGACGTGATCGCCCACGAAGACCTCGGCTACCCGCTGGCCGAGGTTAAAAAGGCGCCGCTCAAAAGCCTGCCGGAGACGGTGTATTTCCTGGTCATCGACCAGACCGCACCGATGGGCAGCTACAGTGGCCCGGCCACACAACTGTTGATGCCCGCCAAACACCACCTCAAGCCGATGGACTGCAAAGGCACCGATGGCAAGATCAAACCATTGATCCTGGCCCAGACCGGCAAGGCCGCCTGGCAGGCTGCCACGCCGGCCGCTGGCGGGGTGGATGAATTGCTGCAAGTGTCGTCCTTCATGGACGGTGACGGCGACGAAGACTTCGTCACCCGTTACACCACCTACCGTTTTGCCGACGACCTGTGGCAGGCCGCGTCGACTCAGAAAGCGGGCTTCTGGGAGTCGGAAGGCGACTTCCCGGCACGTACGGCATTTCCCTGACGGCTAAATTTCGAGCAAGGCACCCAGTTCGCGGTGCAGCTCATCCTCATCGCCCAGGTTCAGCTCGATCAGCCGCTTCAGGTGGCTGATCGAATCCAGGTCAATGTGTTCGCACACAAAACCCAACTGTCCGTGATCGTCATGGGCCAGCTTCACCTGCATCTTGATATGCGCCTGTGGGTCCAGGCGGATATCCACGTCAAACAGGCGCTTGCCATTGCCCCGCCAGTCGTCAGGGCGCTCCACCAGTAACCCGCGCAGCGACAAATCCACCAGTTGCACCGGCCAATTCCAGCTGTCCTGGGCAATGGTTGTCCTGGCATCAAAGGCGATTCGTCGAAAACGGCGGCGGTCAGACGGTTGCTCGGTCATGGTTAAACCCTCTGTGAATAGAAGGATTGTAGCCTTGCGCCATCACCCGGCTTTTATTTCTGCTTTTTTTGCCATGGCAAGGCTCTAGACCAACGTAGGGGGGTGGTCTTTGAAGCCAACAGCGCTAAACTCGGGATGGCTGTCCTTTCTGTCCACCCTGGCTGGAATATAAAAATGAAAAATAATAATAGCCTGCTACGCCACCTACCCTGGCTGGTGCTGGCAATCGTAGGAGCGTGCGCCCTGGGCGTAGTGGCCTTGCGCCGCGGCGAGGCGATCAACGCCTTGTGGATTGTGGTCGCTGCTGTGGCCATCTACCTGGTTGCATACCGCTACTACAGCCTGTTCATCGCGAATAACGTGATGCAACTCGATCCACGGCGGGCCACCCCCGCAGTGCTCAACAATGACGGTCTGGACTATGTGCCGACCAACAAACACATCCTTTTCGGTCACCACTTTGCGGCGATTGCCGGTGCAGGCCCGCTGGTCGGCCCGGTGCTGGCTGCGCAAATGGGCTACCTGCCCGGCACGCTCTGGCTGATTGCCGGCGTGGTGCTGGCCGGTGCGGTACAGGACTTCATGGTCCTGTTCCTGTCCACCCGTCGCAACGGCCGTTCCCTGGGGGACATGGTCCGCGAAGAAATGGGGCGTATCCCGGGGACCATCGCGCTGTTCGGCTGCTTCCTGATCATGATCATCATCCTCGCGGTGCTGGCGCTGATCGTGGTCAAGGCCCTGGCGGAGAGCCCATGGGGCATCTTCACCGTGATGGCGACCATCCCGATCGCGATGTTCATGGGCGTGTACATGCGCTACATCCGTCCGGGCCGCATCGGCGAGATCTCGATCATCGGCGTGCTGTTGCTGCTGGGTTCGATCTGGCTGGGCGGGCAGATTGCCGCTGACCCGGTCTGGGCCAAGGCCTTCACCTTCACTGGCATTCAAATTACCTGGATGCTGATCGGCTACGGTTTCGTCGCTGCAGTGCTGCCGGTGTGGCTGATCCTGGCACCGCGTGATTACCTCTCCACCTTCCTCAAAATCGGCACCATCATCGCCCTGGCGATCGGCATCCTGGTCACCATGCCAGAGCTGAAAATGCCGGCCCTGACCCAGTTCATCGACGGCACCGGCCCGGTGTGGAAGGGCGGCCTGTTCCCGTTCCTGTTCATCACCATCGCCTGTGGCGCGGTCTCGGGTTTCCACGCGCTGATCTCCTCGGGCACCACGCCCAAGTTGCTGGATAACGAAACCAACGCGCGCTATATCGGTTATGGCGCGATGCTGATGGAGTCGTTCGTGGCCATCATGGCCATGGTCGCGGCCTCGGTGATCGAGCCGGGCGTGTACTTCGCCATGAACAGCCCGGCCGCCGTGGTCGGTGGTGACGTGGTGGCTGTGGCGCAAACCGTCAGCAGCTGGGGCTTTGCAATTACGCCCGAGGCGCTGACCGCTGTGGCCCATGACATCGGCGAAACCACCATCCTGGCCCGTGCCGGTGGTGCGCCGACCTTGGCGGTGGGGATCGCGCAGATCCTGCACAGCGTGCTGCCGGGTGAAAACACCATGGCGTTCTGGTACCACTTTGCGATCCTGTTCGAAGCGCTGTTCATCCTGACTGCAGTTGATGCCGGCACCCGTGCCGGGCGCTTCATGCTGCAGGACCTGCTCGGCTCCTTCGTGCCGTCGCTCAAGCGTACCGAGTCGTGGACGGCCAACCTGATCGCCACCGCAGGCTGCGTGGCGATGTGGGGTTACCTGCTGTACCAAGGCGTGATCGACCCTCTGGGCGGTATCAACACCTTGTGGCCGCTGTTCGGTATCTCCAACCAGATGCTGGCCGGTATCGCGCTGATGCTCGCCACCGTTGTGCTGATCAAAATGAAACGCCAGCGCTACATCTGGGTGACCATGCTGCCGGCCGTGTGGCTGCTGATCTGCACCACCACCGCAGGCTTCATCAAGCTGTTCGACGCCAACCCGGCGATCGGCTTCCTGTCGCTGGCCAAGAAATACAGTGATGCCCTGGCCAACGGCCAGATCCTGGCCCCGGCCAAAAGTGTCGACCAGATGCAGCACGTGATCTGGAACGCCTACACCAACGCAACGCTGACGGCGCTGTTCCTGTTCGTGGTATTCAGCATCCTGTTCTATGCGCTCAAGGTCGGCGTCGCCGCCTGGGGCAACAAGGAACGCACGGATAAAGAAGCCCCGTTCCAGGCCGTACCGGACGCATGATCGAGGATTGCAACCATGTTCAATGACATCAGTCGCCTCGGTAAATACCTCGGTCAGGCCGCGCGCCTGATGGTCGGCATGCCCGACTACGACACGTACGTCGAGCATATGCAAACCAAACACCCGGACAAACCGGTGATGGACTACAAGGCGTTCTTCCGGGAACGCCAGGAAGCCCGTTACGGTGGCAAGGGTGGGCCCAAGTGCTGTTGAAACACCGCACTTGACCACAACACCTCACTGTAGGAGCCCGGCTTGCCGGCGATAGCGATCTTGAGACCGCCATCGCCGGCAAGCCGGGCTCCTACAGTTTTTTTAGCGCATGGGAGATGTGTGTTTTGTTAACCCCCATTCCGGTAACAGTCCTCAGCGGCTTCCTCGGCGCCGGCAAGACCACCTTGCTGCGCCACCTGCTCAAGGCCGAGCACGGCTTGAAAATCGCCGTGATCGAAAACGAATTCAGTGACGCCGGTATCGACACCCAACTGTTGGGCGCCGAGCCGGTGCAAGTCATGACCCTGTCCAACGGCTGCGTGTGCTGCACCATCCACACCGACCTGACCAAAGCCCTGTACCTGCTGCTCGAACGCCTGGACAGCGGCGAGATCGCCTTCGACCGCCTGGTGATCGAGTGCACCGGCCTGGCCGACCCGGCGCCCGTGGCCCAGACCTTTTTCATCGATGAAGAACTGCGCGAGCGCTACATCCTCGACGGCATCATCACCCTGGTGGACGCGGCTCATGCCGAGCATCATCTGACCCAGACCATCGCCCAGGCCCAGATCGGCTTTGCTGACCGCCTGCTGGTGAGCAAACGTGACCTGGTAGACGAAGCCACCTTCGACGCCCTCAGCCAGCGTCTCACCCGTATCAACCGCCGTGCGCCGATTCGTGTGGTCGACCACGGCAACATCGACCTGGCCGAGCTGCTCGATGTGCGCGGATTCAACCTCAACGCCGGCATGAGCTTGCGCCCGGTGAGTGCTGCGCCGTCCATCGATCGCATCTCCAGCCTGGTGTTGCGCACTGACCAGCCGCTGGATATCGACCGCCTCAGCGAGTTCATGAACGCGTTGCTGGAAGACCATGGCAAGCAGCTGCTGCGCTACAAAGGCGTGCTGAACATCGCCGGGGAAGACCGGCGACTGGTGTTCCAGGGCGTGCTCAAGCTCTACGGGTTCGATTGGGACACCGAGTGGGCCGAGGACGAAGCGCGTGAAAGCGTGATCGTGTTCATTGCCGATGAACTGCCCGAAGACAAGATCCGCCAAGGTTTCCAGCAGCTGTACCAGCCGGAATAAACTGCCCATGCGAGCTGTTATCTCATCAGGCAGGTGAGATCGCAGAGGCAGACCCATGGTGAAAGTGGCACGGACCAACGCCGGCATTGGGGGCAGCGCCAATGCCGGCTAATTATGTTTCCTGGAAAACCCCGATCGGCATGAAAGTGCATCGGGTCGCCAAGTTCAAACAGCGCTCGGCGTTGAGCAAGAACGCTGCCATCAAAGAGATGCCCGGCGTGCAGAACGGCGCCTGCATCGGGCTGGCGTTTGCGTGGTTGCGGCGCAGGCTGCAGCAACCGTCGGAGACGCCGCAGCGGCGCATACAGTACCTGGGGCAGGAAGACACGCTGTACAAGGTCGATGTGGATTGCAGCTCCTTCAATCGCTGCTACTACAGGTCCGCCCGTGGCATCGAACGAATTGTCGCGGCAGCGCCCAATATCTGCGGCATGTCGAGCCGTTCGGCCATCGAAGCGAGCGGGCTGACGGGCTTGGAGGTATTGGCCAGTCATCTCGACGAGACCCAGCCGGGCTATTACCTGTGGGAATGCACCTTTACCGAGGGCGTCACGTCCCACGCTTTTGCCTTGTACGCCGACGGCAGCGGGATGAGTTTTTTCGACCCCAACTCGGGCGAGTACCGTATCGGGTCGAAGGGCAAGCTGGCCTTCTTCAAGCAGCTGTACAACCACTACCGGCATTACGTGTCGATGAAAGGCGTCAAGGCCGACCTTCAATTCGACAAGCTGTACCTGATTCAGCTGGGACGCCTGTAGCCGGGCACCCTGTTGGCCTGGTCATCAAGCCGAAGCCCAGGCCCTCGGAATAAACCGCGATCACCGACTGTTATTTCAACAGGCACGTTCAGATGTCGGAGATCGACCCCATGGCCACGGCAGCACAGATCCAAGCGGGCAGAAAGAGTGACGGCAAGCTGGCCCAGACCTACCGGGCCAAGACCGGCATGATGACCTTCACCTACCAGGCCTATACCGGGCCTGGCGCGGCGATGATGAGCATCGGCAGCGAAAACGGTGACCCGCTCGCCCAGTTGAAACGCACCGCCATCGACAAGGCCCTGCAAGTGCTGGCGGCAAAGGGCTTCAGCCTGCCGCCGATCACCTTCCTCTGCTCGGCCACCGAGGGCGTGCCGTGCATTGCCTGCATGGGCAACCTGCGCGGCGAGGCCGAATACACCATCTTCATGGGCCCCAAGACCGGGCAGCACAACCCGCAGATCCAGCTTAACGGCATTGAAGGCGGCTTGGGCAAGGACCCGGGACGGGGTGTTGCCGACCAGGTGTACGACGGTACCCAGCGCTGGTTCGGCGACCCTAAGATGCATGGGCATGCCGCGACCGTGGTGATCCACGAAATCGGCCATATCCTTCATGAGATGAATCAGCCCGAGACGTTCTGGACCTTCAAGCTCGGCGCGCAAGACCCGTCGATCACGCTCAAGGCGGCCAACAACGGTACGGCGGTGAGCATGTACGCCATGACCAACCCCCTGGAGTTCGTGGCGGAAACCTTTGCCGCCCACCTGTCGGGCAAGTCTTTTGATACCGGTGTGAGCAACTTCTACCGTGAGATAGGCGGTGCGTTACCACCCTCGGGCAGTTTTTAGCAGGCAAAAAAAAGCGCCGACGTTGCCGTCAGCGCTTTTGGTTCAAGCTACTGCTATCAAGCGCCGTAAACCGGCAGCTTTTTGCAGATGGCCTTGACCTTCTCACGGACCGCGTCGATCACGGCTTCGTTGTTCAGGTCTGCCAGGATGTCGCAGATCCAGCCGGCCAGTTCCTTGCACTCTGCTTCCTTGAAGCCACGAGTGGTCACAGCCGGGGTGCCGAAGCGCAGGCCGGAGGTGACGAACGGGGAACGTGGGTCGTTTGGCACGGAGTTCTTGTTCACGGTGATGAAGGCTTTGCCCAGGGCAGCGTCAGCATCTTTACCGGAAATGTCCTGCTTGATCAGCGACAGCAGGAACAGGTGGTTTTCAGTACCGCCAGACACCACGTCAAAGCCGCGCTCGATGAACACGCTGGCCATGGCCTGGGCGTTCTTGACCACTTGTTGCTGGTAGGTCTTGAACTCAGGTTGCAGTGCTTCCTTGAAGCAGATCGCTTTAGCGGCGATCACGTGCTCCAGCGGGCCGCCTTGGGCGCCTGGGAATACGGCGGAGTTCAGCTTCTTCTCGATGTCGGCGTTGGCGCGAGCCAGGATCAGGCCGCCACGTGGACCGCGCAGGGTCTTGTGGGTGGTGGTGGTCACGACGTCAGCGAAAGGCACCGGGTTCGGGTAGACGCCTGCGGCAACCAGGCCAGCTACGTGAGCCATGTCGACGAACAGGTAGGCACCGACTTTGTCAGCAATAGCGCGGAAACGTGGGAAGTCCAGGATCTGCGAGTAGGCAGAGAAACCGGCCACGATCATTTTTGGCTTGTGTTCAACCGCCAGGCGCTCGACTTCGTCGTAGTCGATCAGGCCGTTGGCATCGATACCGTACTGGACGGCGTTGTACAGCTTGCCGGAGGACGAAACGCTGGCGCCGTGGGTCAGGTGACCGCCGTGGGCCAGGCTCATGCCCAGGATGGTGTCGCCGCCTTGCAGCAGGGCCAGGTACACGGCGCTGTTGGCTTGGGAACCGGCGTGTGGCTGGACGTTGGCGTAATCGGCGCCGAACAGCTCCTTGGCGCGATCAATGGCCAGTTGCTCAACCACGTCGACGTACTCGCAACCGCCGTAGTAGCGCTTGCCTGGGTAACCTTCGGCGTACTTGTTGGTCAAGACCGAACCTTGAGCCTCCATCACCGCTGGGCTGGTGTAGTTTTCCGAAGCGATCAGCTCAATGTGCTCTTCCTGGCGCACGGCTTCTTGCTCCATGGCGGCAAAGAGATCGGCGTCGTACTTGGCAATAGTCAAATCACGGCTGAACATGGCGGTCCTCAAGGATCGGGGGCAGAAAAGGAGGGCATTCTAACCCAATGGGTTTTAGATGGCATATGAAAGGACATCATGTCGCGGACAAGTGGCGTTCATCTGGGAACAGGCGGTGATTGTAAGGCCGCCATCGCCGGCAAGCCGGCTCCTACAATTGGAATGCGGTCCCCTGTAGGAGCCGGCTTGCCGGCGATGGCGTCATCAGGCGCGCCGCACAACGTCAATCGAACATGAACAGCGCATCATTGCTGAACTGCGCCTCAAACCGATTCGCCGGCATCGGCCGCCCGAACAGGTAGCCCTGAACCTCATCGCACCCATGCTCACGCAGGAAGTCGAGCTGTTCATGGGTTTCCACACCCTCGGCGATCACCGCCAGGTTGAGGCTGTGGGCCATGGCGATAATGGCGCGGGCGATCTGCGCGTCCTGCTCGCCGGACGGCAGGCCGTCGACGAAGGTGCGGTCGATCTTCAGCACGTCGATGGGGAATTGCTTGAGGTAGTTGAGCGACGAATAACCGGTGCCGAAGTCGTCGACCGCGATGCTCAGGCCCAGGTTTTTCAGGCTGTCGAGGATCTGCATCGCCTCGTTGACCTCACGCATCAGGATACTTTCGGTCAGCTCCAGCTCCAGGCACGCCGGTGGCAGGCCGGTGTCCTTGAGGATGGTGGCAATGCGCTCACCCAACTGGCCGTCCGAAAACTGCCGCGCGGAGATGTTCACCGACACCTTCGGCACGCGCACCTTGTTCTGGTGCCAGGTCTTGAGCTGGCGACAGGCTTCGCTGAGCACCCAGTCGCCCACGTCCACCACCAGCCCCAACTCTTCCAGCACCGGGATGAAATCCCCTGGCGGCACCAGGCCGCGACGCGGATGGCGCCAGCGCAGCAAGGCTTCGGCGCCGGTCAGGCGTTTGCCGTCGCCGCTGAACTGCGGCTGGTAATAGAGCACGAATTCGTTCTGGTCCAAGGCGTGGCGCAGGTCGCTTTCCAGTTCCAGGCGTTCCAGGGCACTGGCGTTCATGTCGGCCTGGTAAAACTGGAAGTTGTTCTTGCCGCGCTCCTTGGCGTGATACATCGCCGTGTCGGCGTTTTTCATCAACTGGCTGAGTTCGTTGCCGTCCTGTGGGCTCAGGGCGATGCCGATACTGGCGGTCACAAAGAACTCTCGGCCTTCGAGCACGAAGGGCTTCACCAGGCTGGCGAGGATCTGCTCGGCCACGTGGATTGCCCGGTTCAGCGCCATTTCGCGGCTGACCCGCGGTTGCAGAAGCAGGGTGAACTCATCGCCGCCCATGCGCGCCACGGTGTCGTCTTCGGCCACGCAGCCCAGCAGGCGGGTGGCCATTTCCTTGAGCATGCGGTCGCCGGCGGCGTGGCCCAGGGAGTCGTTGATCGGCTTGAAGCGGTCGAGGTCGAGGAACATCAGCACCACCCACGACTTCTGCCGTTCGGCCGACTGCAGCGCGGTGTGCAGGCGGTCCTGGAACAGCGTGCGGTTGGGCAGGTGGGTCAGGGCGTCGTAGTAGGCCAGGCGGTGGATGCGCTGTTCGCTGGCCTTGCGCTCGCTGATATCACTGAAGAAGCACACGTAGCTGGCCAGGTCGCCTTCATCGTCGAACACGGCAGTAATGCCGACCCAGGCCGGGTAGTGCTCGCCGTTGCGGCGCTTGAGCCACACTTCGCCTTCCCAGGTGCTGTGCTGGTGCAACTGCTTGAGCACATAGCGCAGGTGGGCTTCCTGTTGTTCGTCGACGGTGAGCATGTTGGGCAATTGATCGAGTACATCGCTCACCGCATACCCGCTGACCCGGCTGAACGCTTCGTTGGCCTGCACGATGTAGCCGGCCGGGTCGGTGATCAGGATCGCCGACGTGGAGTGCTCGAATACCGTGGCCGCCATGCGCAGGTCTTTCTCGGCGCGGCGCTGCTGGCTGATGTCCCGGCCAACGCCCAGGATGCCTTCAAACGCACCGTGCTCGTCCCACACCAACACCAGGCGCAGTTCGATCGGCACCTTGCGGCCATCGGCGCGCAGGCAGTCGAACAGGAACAGCTGGGTTTGCACTTCGTCGCGCAGCTGGTTCAGCGCTGCGGTATCGCCCAAAGCGCGGCTGACCCGCTCCACCAGGCTATAGATGCCGCTCAATTGCTGCGGGTTGGCGATGATCGACTGCCAGCCGTTCTTGAACACCCACTCCACGTCATAACCCAGTACGGCGCTGACCGACGGGCTGATGTAGTTAAGGGCCAACTGGCTGTCGGTGGAACAGATCACGTCGCTGATGCTTTCGGCCAGCATGCGGTAGCGCTGTTCGCTGTCACGCAGGGATTCGCTGGCTTCGATCTGGTCGGTCACGTCCTTGGCCACGCCGATGATCCGCGTGACCACGGCGGTCTTGTCCCGGGCCAGGGCCTGTTCGCGGATCTCGAAGCGACGCCACTGGTTGTTGCGGTGGCGAAAGCGCAACTGGCACTGCAACTGGGTGCTATAGCCGGCCTGGCGCTGTTGCTGGCGCAGGTCGTGGTAATGCTCGGCGTCTTCGGGGTGCAGCAGGATCTCCCAGAAATACTCACCCATTTGCTGCAGTTCGGCCTTGTTGTAGCCGAGGGTGTGGCCCAGGTGGTGGTTGCTGAAAATCATGCGCTGGCTGATCACGTCCTGCACATACAGGTGGTCGGGCACGGTGCGCACCACGTCCGACCAGAAGCTTTCACGCTCCACCAGTGACAGTTCAATGAGCTTGCGGCTGGTGATGTCGCTGATGCTGAGGATCACCGCCTTGAAATCGTCCTGCTGCTCCGGCAGGCGCATCACCAGCCACAGGTACTGCTCGTTGCCGGCCACATCGTTGAGCTGGATTTCGAGTTCCAGCTGCTTCTGCTGGGTCAGCACCGCCTCAAGTACCTGATAGCCGATGGCCGTGGCGTTGCGTGGGCAATCGTCGATCAGGCGCTCCCACGCCTCTTCGCACGAGGCCACATTGAGCAGACGCACCGCCACCTGGTTGACCTCGGTGATGCGCAGTTCCTTGAGCAGTTGCTGGCGTTCTGCGGGGTTGTCCTGCAGCCAGTCGTGCAATTGCTCGCGAGTGTGCAGTTGCGCCTTGTCGAAGAATGCATTGAGCCCGGACAGGTCGAGCACGCACAGGGCCACGCCGGTGCCCTCGAAAATATCCTGGTAGCGCCGCCGACCTTCATGCACCTGGCGCTGGCGACGGCGCATGTTCAGCAGCACGATCACCGGGATCAGCGAGAACGCCAGGCCCAGCAGGCATTTGCCGATAAATGCGGGCAGCAGTTGCTCCAGTACCGCCGTGCGGTCGAACAGCCCGCGCAGTTGCCAGTCGCTCTTGCTCAGGGGGGTGACCAGTACGCTTCTGTTCAATTCATCCGGGGTGAGGGCGGTGGCCCATTGCGCCGGCATGCCGCTGTCACGGCTGACCACGCGGTGGTTCAGGCGGTTCTCGATGGCCCACATCGGGCGCTGGCCCTGGCCGTCCTGGCGGGTGAGGTTGGTCAGGTAGCTGGGCGCCAGGCGCAGTGCCCAGTACATCCGCGAACCGCCGCTGGGCTGGTGCAGCAGCAGGTAGATGATGGTGCCGTCGTTACTGTTGCTCAGGTAATAAGGCTGGGAGTGGCTGCGCTGCACCAGTTCTTCAAGCCAGGCGCTGTCCTGGCTGTCTTTGGCGCTGTCACTGATCATCGCGCCACTGGGGGCCAGCAGGGCGATACTGCGCAACTCCGGCAACGAGCGTTGCAGGGTGCGCATCAGGGCTTGCTGCTGTTCATCGTTGCGCGGCGGCTCGACCATCGGGAGCAGGTTCAGCGCGATTTTTGCGCTCAGGGCCATGTTCAGGCTGATTTGTTCAGCCAGGTCGGCGCTGTAGTCGATGGTGTATTGCTGCTGATTTTTCTGGTTTTGCTGCAGCTGGTCCAGCAGTTGCCAGAACAATAGCGCGAGCAGCATGAGGACAAGCGTCGCCAATGCGCCTTTAAGGGTGCCGTGCAGGGGCGCTCCCGGCGCTATATGAGCGGCGCGCAGGGGAGTTGGCGGCGTGACTTTGGACAAGCTGTGATCCTGCGGTTTGGCTGGACTGGCGCGCGACGTGCACTATAAGCCGGACGCCCGGAGGGCGGCTAGCATGCCTTGAGTTGTGGCAAAGTGCCAGTCCTTGCCTGGCTGGACTGACCAAGCGCATTCAGGTAGCTTTGCCGGTTACGCGGGGCGTTCCAGCCCCAGACATTCAGGCTTTTCCCGCACGCAGGCATTGATCACCGTCAACGGCCCGCGCGGCGCATGGCCTGCACGGGCTCCGCCCGCTCAATTCATCAGTCACTGACGCTAGGTTCACCATGGCTCAATACGTCTTCACCATGCATCGGCTGGGAAAAGTTGTTCCGCCGAAGCGGGAAATCCTGAAAAACATTTCGCTGTCCTTCTTCCCTGGCGCCAAGATCGGCGTGCTCGGCCTCAACGGTTCGGGTAAGTCCACGCTGCTGAAAATCATGGCCGGCGTCGACACCGAGTTCGAAGGCGAAGCCCGCCCGATGCCGGAACTGAACATCGGTTACCTGCCACAGGAACCGATCCTGGACCCGACCAAGACCGTTCGTGAAGTGGTTGAAGAAGCCGTCAGCGCGATCAAGAACGCCCAGGCGCGCCTGGACGAGGTCTACGCCGCCTACGCCGAGCCGGATGCCGACTTCGACAAGCTGGCCGCCGAACAGGCCAAGCTGGAAGCGATCCTGCAAGCCGGCGACGGTCACAACCTGGAGCGCCAGCTGGAAGTCGCCGCCGACGCGCTGCGCCTGCCGGCGTGGGATGCCAAGGTCGAACACCTGTCCGGTGGTGAGAAGCGCCGTGTGGCCCTGTGCCGCCTGCTGCTGTCGGCCCCCGACATGCTGCTGCTCGACGAGCCGACCAACCACCTGGACGCCGATTCCGTCGCCTGGCTGGAACATTTCCTTCACGATTTCCCGGGCACCGTGGTTGCGATCACGCACGACCGTTACTTCCTGGACAACGTTGCTGGCTGGATCCTCGAGCTCGACCGCGGCGCCGGTATCCCTTACGAGGGCAACTACTCCGGTTGGCTGGAAGCCAAGTCCGACCGTCTGGCTGCCGAATCCAAGCAGCAGTCGGCCCACGAAAAAGCCATGAAGGAAGAACTGGAGTGGGTGCGCAAAGGCGCCAAGGCCCGCCAGTCCAAATCCAAGGCGCGTCTGCAGCGCTTTGAAGAAATGCAATCCCAGGAATTCCAGAAGCGTTCGGAAACCAACGAGATCTACATCCCGGCCGGTCCGCGCCTGGGTGACAAGGTCATCGAATTCAAGAACGTCACCAAGGGTTATGGCGACCGCGTGCTGATCGACAACCTGTCGTTCTCCATGCCAAAAGGCGCGATCGTCGGCGTTATCGGTGGTAACGGTGCGGGTAAATCCACACTGTTCCGCATGCTGATGGGCAAGGAAACCCCGGACTCCGGCACCATCGAAGTGGGCGAAACCGTGCAGCTTGCTTGCGTTGATCAGAGCCGTGAGGACCTGGACGGCAGCAAGACGGTGTTCCAGCAGATTTCCGATGGCTCCGACCAGATCCGCATCGGCAACTATGAAATCCCGTCGCGCACCTACGTGGGTCGCTTCAACTTCAAGGGCGGCGACCAACAGAAGTTCGTCAAGGACCTGTCCGGTGGTGAGCGCGGTCGCTTGCACCTGGCCCTGACCCTGAAAGAAGGCGGCAACGTGTTGCTGCTCGACGAACCGTCCAACGACCTCGACGTTGAAACCCTGCGTTCCCTGGAAGAAGCCCTGCTGGACTTCCCGGGCGCCGCCATTGTGATCTCTCACGATCGGTGGTTCCTTGACCGCGTCGCGACTCACATCCTGGCGTACGAAGACGACTCGCAAGCGGTGTTCTTCGAAGGCAACTACACCGAGTACGAAGCCGATCGCAAGAAGCGCCTGGGCGAAGCCGCTGCCCAGCCGCACCGCGTGCGTCACAAGAAACTGGCCTGATTCGGGTCAGTGGTTTGAAAAAACGGAGCCTTCGGGCTCCGTTTTTTTTTGCGTCTTTTCAGGTGGACCGAAGTGGGTTCATCGCAGGCAAGCCAGCTCCCACATTTCAAATGTGTGAACCCTGTCAAATGTGGGAGCTGGCTTGCCTGCGAAGACGGTTTAACTGCTGGTGCATTCTCTGAATTTGAATCCCATTTATGGTGCAAAAAAGGTGTTTATTTATATCTAATGCACCATTTAAATTCACAAAGGCGACATTTTGCACTTTTCAGGTGCGGCATGAGTTGCTAAGGTCCGGCTCAATCTCATTTAAAAACAATCAATTTGCCGAGACTTCCCATGATCGAATCTGTCGAATCTTTCCTTTCCCGCCTCAAGAAACGCGACCCCGACCAGCCAGAATTCCACCAGGCCGTAGAAGAAGTCCTACGCAGCCTCTGGCCTTTTCTTGAAGCCAACCCCCACTACCTGACGTCGGGCATCCTGGAGCGCATCTGCGAGCCGGAACGTGCGATTACTTTCCGGGTGTCGTGGGTGGATGATCACGGCAAGGTTCAGGTCAATCGTGGGTTCCGCATCCAGATGAACAGCGCCATCGGCCCGTACAAGGGCGGCCTGCGGTTCCACCCGTCGGTGAACCTGGGCGTGCTGAAATTCCTCGCTTTCGAGCAGACCTTCAAGAACTCCCTGACCTCGTTGCCCATGGGCGGCGGCAAGGGCGGCTCGGACTTCGACCCCAAGGGCAAGAGCGACGCCGAAGTGATGCGCTTCTGCCAGGCCTTCATGAGCGAGCTGTACCGGCATATCGGCGCAGACGTGGATGTGCCGGCCGGTGATATCGGTGTGGGTGCCCGTGAAATCGGCTTCCTGTTCGGCCAGTACAAGCGTCTGAGCAACCAGTTCACCTCTGTGCTGACCGGCAAGGGCATGACCTATGGCGGCAGCCTGATCCGCCCGGAAGCCACTGGTTTCGGCTGTGTGTACTTCGCTGAAGAAATGCTCAAGCGCAACAGCCAGCGGGTGGAAGGCAAGCGCGTGGCGGTGTCGGGTTCGGGCAACGTGGCGCAATACGCGGCGCGCAAGGTCATGGACCTGGGCGGCAAGGTGATTTCCCTGTCCGACTCCGAAGGCACTCTTTACGCCGAGAGCGGTTTGACCGAGGAGCAATGGTCGGCGCTGCTGGAGCTGAAAAACGTACAGCGCGGGCGCATCAGCGAACTGGCCGAGCGCTTCGGCCTGGAGTTCCGTAAAGGCCAGACCCCGTGGCAGTTGGCCTGCGACATCGCGCTGCCCTGCGCAACCCAGAACGAACTCGACGCCGAGGCCGCACGCACCCTGCTGCGCAACGGCTGCATCTGCGTGGCCGAAGGCGCCAACATGCCGACCACGCTGGAGGCTGTGGATATCTTTATCGAGGCGGGCATTCTGTTTGCCCCGGGCAAAGCCTCCAACGCCGGTGGCGTGGCCGTGAGCGGGCTGGAAATGTCGCAGAACGCCATGCGCCTGCTGTGGACGGCCGGTGAAGTGGACAGCAAGCTGCACAACATCATGCAGTCGATCCACCACGCCTGCGTGCACTACGGCGAAGAAAACGGTCGGGTCAACTACGTGAAAGGCGCAAACATCGCCGGCTTCGTGAAAGTCGCCGACGCGATGCTGGCCCAAGGCATCGTCTAAGCCTCAGGCTCGATCAGCAGCACTTCGATCAACTGATCGCCGACGGGGCGCTTCCACAGCACTTCGTCGCCGAGCTGGGCCCCCAGCAAGGCGCGGCCCAGGGGCGAGCCCCAGTTGATCAAGTGTGCAGTGGCGTCGGCCTGGTCTTCGCCGACCAGCTGGATGCGCTGCTGCTCGTCCTGTTCATTGGCGAAGGTGACCCAGCTGCCGATCTGCACTTTGTCGGTGGAAGTCGCCGGCGCGACGACCTGGGCGCTTTGCACCCGTTGATTGAAGTAGCGCAGGTCGCGCTCAAGGTCGGCCAGGCGCTGTTTGTCGTCTTTGGCAGATTCAACGCTGTACGCCTGCTGCAACTGCGCCACCTTGGCCTGCAACTGCGCCAACCCTTGGGCCGTCACTCGGTTCGGCTGTTCGCTGACCTGGCGCTCCACCGGCTGGTCGGCCTGGGCGGCGGCGTTGTCTTCATTCACAAAAGCTCGGCTCATGACGTTCTCCCTCAATGGAGTTTGGGCCATAGTCGCCGCGCTTTAGTTTCGATGGATGTCTGAAAGCGACCTATTGCGAGCGATAGGCCCTGGCGGCGTCGCGGTCTTTCTCCTGCTGCCAGGCGCGCTCGCGGTCGTCCCAGTGATTGTCCTTGTAGTCGCGCAGCTCTTCGTTTTCACGCATGGCCTTGCATTGGCGGAAGCCATCTTCCCAGCCTTCGGCATATTCGCGGTCCTTGAGATAGCGTGGCACGTTCTTGCGAAACTCCCCGCTGATCACCCCGGCCGCCTGGCGACCGCTGCTGCAACCGTCGTCAAAACCATCGGCAAACGCCGGTGGATAACCCTTGGCCAACAGGTCTTGATGAGTGGACTGACAACCGGCCAACCACACCATCGCACACAGCATTACCGCATACCGCCACATTGCCTGCTCCCTCGCCGTGTCACGGCTGATAGGAGAAGTCTAGAAGGGGATTCGTCGGAGAGATGTGAAAGGAAGGTGAGAACGGTGTGGTCCGTAGGCGCTGGCTTGCCGGCGATGCAGACACCTCGGTGGTCAGGTAACCAGCGGTGATGCGATCGCCGGCAAGCCGGCTCCTACAGGTTGCGTGGATCAAATGTGGGAGCGGGCTTGCCCGCGAAGGCGGTGGTTCAGCTTAAATATCTTTGACTGACACACCGCATTCGCTAGCAAGCCCGCTCCCACACAAGCCCGCTCCCACATTTTTGATCGTTGTGTGCCTTTGGTCAGTAGTGATACCACTTCACTTCCAGCAGCACTTCGTTCACCGGGCTGGACAGGTGGCTGTATTCGCGTTGGGCGCTCAGGCGCAGGCCCAGGTTGCGCGACAATTCCCACTGCTGGTTCAGGCTCAGGCTGCGGCGCACTTCGCCGTTGGTGAAGAAGTCGCCCTTGGCTTCCAGGCTCAGGTTGCCCAGCGGGTTTTTCCACAGCACGCCGGTGTTGAAGCCGGCTGCGGGGGAGATGGCTTCGCTGAAGTCGTTGTTGTGTTCCACGCGCACGGTGCCGAGGGCGAAGCCGAGCATGTCGTCGCTCAGTTGCCAGGTACCACCGGCGCCGCCGTTGACGTGGGCCACCAGGGTTTCGTCGTCGTGTTTGCCGGGCACCCGCTCCAGGCCGCCGGTGACTTGCCAGGACCACGGCTGCAACAGCGCGTTGCGCGGGGTCAGGGAGCGGATGGTGGCCAGGTCCAGTTGCTGCAGTTGCCAGTGGTTGCCTTCGTACTGGCGCAGTTTCATCTGCAGGATTTCGATCTGCGCGCCGAGGGGGAAGCCTTCGGCATTGTCATTGAGGTCGTGGTAGGCCATGCGCAGGCCGTACTCACCGAAGGCTTTGTCGCCACGGGTGCCGATACCGGCTTGCCAGGTGCGCGACTCATGGCCGTCTTCCGGCAGGCCGGGGCGTTCGACGTTCAGGTCGGGCGCCGGGTTCTGGTTGATTGCGCGTAGCAGTTCAAAGCTGCGTTGGGAACGTTCGGTGTCACGCTCCAAGCCGTTGGCGCGGTAGCGGCCCAGGCGGTAGGCCGCGTCGATGATCAGCGCCTGGCGGTCGCGGGGCAGGGCCTTGAAGGCCGGCTCTTGCAGTTGCTTCTGGTCGTCGCTGACCTTGAGTACCCACTGTTGTTCTTCACTGCTCAGCGGTTTGGCACGCTCCAGTAGCTCGCGTTCGCGGGAAGGGCGGTAGTCGATCTTTTCCACCAGCCCTGCATCCTTCACCGCCTTGACGGTGTCGGTAGGGATGGCGGTCAGCGGGAATTGCTCGGTCAGGCGCAGCCCGGGACGTGCGACTTGCAGCAGTTCCAGCAGGCGATAGGAGCAGTTTTCGTCAAAGAAGAAGTAGTCGAACTGGATCTGCTTGAGCTCCCACACGTGCTCGACCATGCGCTCGGTCTCGACCTGGGTCAGGTTCAGGCGGTATTCCCACAGGTCGCGGTTTTCGAGGCTACGGTACTCGGAAAGTTTTTCCTGGTAGGGCACCAGGGCGAACAGGCCGGGGTAGCCGCCCATCAGGCCTTTCCAGGCGTAGAGGATGCTGTTGTCCGAACCTTCGATGTAGGCGCCGAAGTTGATCGCGTAGCTGAGCAGGGCGGTCTTGTCGCGTTGCACGTCGGCCTGGTCGATGCGCAGCAGGGTGTGGCCGAACATGGACGACGGGCTGTTGAGGTAGGCCGCCGGGAAGATCATCACCGCGCTGTGCGGGGCGACGTCCTTGAACCATTGCTTGAATTCTTTGCAGTCCACGGCGGGCAGGTCGGTCAGTTGCAACTGATCCTTGAGCCAGCGGGTGCGTGCGGGGTAAACGCATTGAACGTGTTTTTCGCCCAGGCTGGCCGGCGCATAGAGTGCGTCAACGGTGGCCTTGAGTTCGGCGTCCGGGTGGTGGGCGCCGTCGGGGGCGAGGAAGAATTTCTTGTCGCTGACATAGCTGCGCCAGCCTTTGAGCTTGCCGGCTTCGTAATGGCCCAGGGACAACCAGAACGGATCATTGGCCAATTGCTGCAAACGTTGATCATCAATATGCGGGGCCGCGTACAGCGGGGCGCAGGCGAAGAGTGCCAGCCAGGCAAAGCGTTTGAGCATAGGGGCAACTTAAGTCGGATAAAGAGAGACCCAAAGGGGAGGCGGGTCCAAAAATAAAGCCCGTGCCTCGAAAGGCACGGGCGGGTCGAGCTTAAGCCTGGGTAGCGTATTTCGCCAGGCGGGCGTCGCCCTTGAGGACGGCGAGGGTGTTGGTGTGCACATCGTCAGCCGTCACGTCGGCTTTGCTGAAGATCTGTTGGAAGTGCTCGTGGGTCACGGCAGCGAAGTGCTCGCGATCTTCTGGAGCAACACCCAGTACCACCGCGTAGGTGGTCAGTGCTTCGCCATTGCCTTTGGCCATGTCTTCGGACAGCTCGTTCATCATGCCATTCATGGCAATCCAGGACTTGCCGCCGTAGGTCAGGGCGCTGTTGGTGCTGCAACCGTTGGTGCCCGAGGTCATGCCGAAGGTGGCGTTACCCGAGGTGCCGTTGGTGGTGGACGCCAGGAAGTGAGCTGGAGTACCGCGTTGGCCTTCAAACAACATGTTGCCCCAACCGCAGTTCGGGCCGCCTGGTGCTTCTGCCATTGCATTGAGGGAGACGACGGTGAAGAGAGTACCAAGAAGGATCCGTTTCATAGCTTTGTTCTCTTTGTGTGCAAACCAATGGACAAGGGTTCAGGCGCGTTGCAGCGCCCTAGGGATCGGTTATTAGTCCAACCCGCGCAGTTTGGAGTTTAGGCACGTTCCCGGGGTTCCGTGTTTTTTTATAAAACAATCAGCGATGTCGCGAATTATTTGTAGGACGCCTCCCGTGTCTATGCTTTCCCACAGGCTCGCCTTGCCAGAGCGCGCAAGCGGGAGCCAGAATGCCGTTATCTGCCCCGCCTGATGTAAGGAAGCCCGATGCCTGATCCTGTTGCTGCCAGCTTGCGTCTAGCGCCCGAAGCGCTGACTCGTCCTTTTTCCGCTGAACAGTTCAGCTTCTCGACCACCAATGATTTGGAGCCCTTTCGCGGTGTGCTTGGCCAGGAACGTGCGGTTGAAGCCTTGCAGTTCGGTGTGGCCATGCCACGCCCCGGTTACAACGTGTTTGTCATGGGCGAGCCCGGTACCGGCCGCTTTTCGTTCGTCAAACGCTACCTGAAGGCAGAAGGTAAACGCCTGCAGACCCCGTCGGACTGGGTCTATGTGAACAATTTCGATGAGCCTCGCGAACCCCGTGCGCTGGAACTGCCCGCGGGCGGCGCGGCGGCGTTCATCAGTGACATCAGCGGGTTGATCGACAACCTGGTGGCCACCTTCCCGGCCGTGTTCGAACACCCCACCTACCAGCAGCGCAAAAGCGCCATCGACCGCGCTTTCAACCAGCGCTACGACAAGGCCCTGGACGTGATTGAACGCCTGGCCCTGGAAAAGGACGTGGCGCTGTACCGCGACAGCTCCAACATCGCCTTTACCCCGATGCTCGACGGCAAGGCCCTGGACGAAGCCGAGTTTTCGCAGCTGCCGGAAGCCGACCGCGAGCGCTTCCACACGGATATTTCCGAGCTGGAAGAGCGCCTCAATGAAGAGTTGGCCAGCCTTCCACAGTGGAAGCGCGAGTCGAACAACCAACTGCGCCAGTTCAACGAAGAAACCATCACCCTGGCCCTGCAGCCATTGCTCTCGCCGCTGTCGGAAAAGTACGCGGAAAACGCGGCGGTCTGCGGTTACCTGCAAGCCATGCAGGTGTACTTGCTGAAAACCGTGGTCGAGCAATTGGTCGACGACGCCAAGACCGACGCCCAGGCGCGCAAGCTGCTCGAAGAGCAATACTGCCCGAGCCTGGTGGTGGGCCACCCGATCAACGGCGGCGCGCCGGTGGTGTTTGAACCGCACCCGACTTACGACAACCTGTTCGGCCGTATCGAATACAGCACCGACCAGGGCGCGCTCTACACCACCTACCGGCAATTGCGCCCTGGCGCTTTGCACCGCGCCAATGGCGGCTTTTTGATCCTCGAAGCCGAGAAAATGCTCGGCGAGCCGTTTGTGTGGGACGCGCTCAAGCGTTCCCTGCAGTCGCGCAAGCTGAAGATGGAATCGCCGCTGGGCGAACTGGGCCGTCTGGCTACCGTCACCCTGAACCCGCAGATGATTCCGTTGCAGGTCAAGGTGATCATCATCGGTTCGCGCCAGCTGTACTACGCGTTGCAAGACGCCGATCCGGATTTCCAGGAGATGTTCCGGGTGCTGGTGGACTTCGACGAAGACATCCCGATGGTGGACGAGAGCCTGGAGCAGTTCGCCCAGTTGCTCAAAACCCGCACCTCGGAAGAAGGCATGGCGCCGCTGACGTCGGACGCCGTGGCGCGCCTGGCCACCTACAGCGCGCGCTTGGCCGAGCACCAGGGGCGCTTATCGGCGCGTATTGGTGACCTGTTCCAGCTGGTCAGCGAAGCGGATTTCATCCGCCACCTGGCCGGCGACGAGATGACCGATTCCGGGCATATCGAGCGGGCGCTCAAGGCCAAGGCCACGCGCACCGGGCGCGTGTCGGCGCGGATTCTCGACGACATGCTCGCCGGGGTGATCCTGATCGACACCGCAGGCGCGGCCGTGGGCAAGTGCAACGGGTTGACGGTGCTGGAGGTGGGCGACTCGGCCTTCGGTGTGCCGGCGCGGATTTCCGCCACGGTGTACCCGGGCGGCAGTGGCATTGTCGACATTGAGCGTGAGGTTAACCTCGGCCAGCCGATTCACTCCAAGGGCGTGATGATCCTCACCGGTTACCTGGGCAGTCGTTATGCCCAGGAATTCCCGCTGGCCATCTCGGCGAGCATCGCGCTGGAGCAGTCCTACGGTTATGTGGACGGCGACAGTGCGTCCCTGGGCGAGGCGTGCACCTTGATTTCGGCCCTGTCGAAGACGCCGCTCAAGCAGTGCTTTGCCATTACCGGCTCGATCAACCAGTTTGGCGAAGTGCAGGCGGTGGGCGGGGTCAACGAGAAGATCGAAGGCTTCTTCCGCCTGTGCGAAGCGCGCGGCTTGACCGGCGAGCAGGGGGCGATCATTCCCCAGGCCAACGTGGCCACGCTGATGCTTGATGAGAAGGTGCTGCAGGCCGTACGTGCCGGGCAGTTCCATATCTATGCGGTGCGCCAGGCGGACGAGGCGTTGAGCCTGTTGGTGGGCGAGGATGCCGGTGAGCCGGATGCCGAGGGGCAATTCCCGGAGGGCACCGTCAATGCCCGCGTAGTCGAACGCTTGCGTGCGATTGCCGAGATGATCAGCGAGGAAGACCTGAAAGAGGCGGAAAAGGAGCTGGCGCAGCAAGCGCTGGCCGAAGCCAAGCCCACCTGACACACCTTTGTAGGAGCCGGCTTGCCGGCGATGGCGGCGTGTCAGTTAGAGCAATGTTGACTGACATACTACGGGGTGAGGTGTCAGTAAATTGGCTGTTTTTGTGGGGCCAACGCCCGTTGGTCCCTACAACCTTGGTTTGTCGTGGTTTTCTTCTATTCTCTGCTCAAGGGATATCCACAGGAGTCGCTGGATAGAGACAGCCTCGCCGTGCGCTGAGGTTGAACACCGATCTACCGAGGGTCGCCGCCATGCCGCGCAACCTTTGCCTTACCCGTCAATGCCTGGGCCTGGTCACCCGTATCGAATGCTCCATTCGCCCGCTCGCCGGGGATAACGGGATGTGGACCTTGCTGTTTGCGGCCGGGATGACCGGCGAACAGCCGTCCACCATCAAGTCCCAAGGCCCGTTTCATGGGCCCTTCGTGGCAGAAACCATCCTGGAATCGATTGTCGACAGCCTCACGCTGCACGGCTACGAGAAAGCGGGCGACCCGCAGATCTGGAGCCTGCACATGCAGGCCCACCTGCGACAGCTCAACGGCGGGCGCTCACAGACGGTCAGTGATACCCATCAATGACCGCTATTGCGCCTGCGGCTTGTCCAGCTTGACCTCGAAGCCGTATTGCACGGTGTTCAGGTCGGTGCGCTGGTAGCTTTCCAGCACGGTCGGCTGGCCGTAGAAATAATGTACGTCAAACATCGCCGTGCCGTATTCCTCGGCGCGGTGGCTGACACCGAGGATTTCCTTGAGGTAGTTGCCGCTGGCGTCCTTGGCGTAGAAGCGCCAGCTGTCGGACGGGAATGCCTTCTGGTCGACGATCAGCGCGTTGTCCTTGAGCGTCAGGCCCTTGGGCAGCTTGGCGACGTCAATCGTGGCCTTTTCGATGTTGGCCAGGAACAGCGGGATCGAACCCACCACAAACGCCGGGTTTTCCGGGAACAGGTTGAGGTCGTAGGTCAGCGTGCCACGGGCTGCGTCCAGCTCAAACGCCTCGGTGGGCAACTCGATGGGCTCACCGCGCTCGCCCTTGTCGTCGGCCGTGAAGAAGGTGATGGGTTCTTCGCTGCTGTTGCGTTCGCTGCCGACCAGGTCGTCGTTGAAGGTGAACGGGTGGTCGAACACGATGTGCGCGGCGCTGGCGTCTTCGGTCGACTGGGTGATGGTGACGCTTTTTTTCAATTGGTCTTCGGTCAGCGTCGCGTCTTTGAGCCAGCTGGCGGCGCTGTCGTCATACACCGTGACGGGCATCGGCAAGGCTTGCACGGTTTTTTGCAGGCTGTTCTTGTCGAAGCGCATCACCGGCAGGTCGAGGTCCTTGTGCGTGACCGTCGCCTTGGAGAAGTCCAGCACGTTGACCTGCAGGCTATCGATCACGCCGTTGAAGTACACCTTGGCGTAGTGGCTGCTCTGTTTGTGCTCGAACGCCTTTTGTTCGTCGCTCAGTTGCTTTTCAAATGCGTCGGACCAGGCCTTCTGCTTTTGCATCTCGGCCAGTTGTTTCTCGTAGAACGCCACCTGGGCGCTGCTCTCGTTGATCGAGCCCGCGCGGGTGAGGAATTGCCCGGTGGTGTCGCGTGCCTGCACCAGCAACGGGTTAGGCGATTCGTCGCCCACTTCCGGGGCGAGGGGCGCGCTGGTGGTCAGTTCGATCTCGGCGTAGTTCTTTTCAAGCAGCAGCAGGTTGAGGGTGATATCGCCCTCGGTGCGCTTGCGGCCCACGTCTTTTTTCGACAGGTCGAAGGTCAGCACCTTGCCGGGGGCAACCACTTCCACCGCACCTTTGAGGCTGACCGGTTGCGGCTGGCTCTTGTTCTCAGTCTCTACGCCATCGATGAACGGGTAGGTCACCGTCAGGTCATCAGGGTTGGTCAGGTTGGAACTGCTGGGGCTCAGTTGGATGCCCGGGTCGGTTTCCGACCATTCAGGCTGGAAGGGAATGACCTTGTTGTTGCTCAAGGTCACCGACTGCCATTCCAGCCCGTGGGGGAAAGGGAACTGGTCGGGGCTGTTGAAGTTGAACGGGAAGACCGGCTGCAGATCGGTCAGGTAGTCGGAGTGCGAGGCTTTGCGCAGCACGAACAGGCCATTGATGTAGGTGTCCACCAAGGCTTGGGGCGTGGGGTAGTGTTTGATCAGGGCCAGGGTGTCTTCGCCGTATTCGGCCTCGATAGGCTTTTCGGCGAGCTTTACGCGCGCCCGCTCCAGCAAGAGCAGCGAGCCGCCGAGATCAGCAATGGCGTCGCGCAGCTTGGGATCCTGGATGCTGTCCAGGGACTGCTCGAACTTGGCGGTTCTCTCTTCGAGGGTGGCTTGCTTCTGCTCTTCTTTGGGGGAGCAGCCGCCGCTCATCAACAGCATCGCACCCAGGCCGATAGTGGCCAAATGGGATCGCACATCCATCATCTGAGTTTTTCCTGTTCGACGTCATCGAGCCGATTTGATGGGCTCGACACTAGCAGAAAAATTCTCTTACAGATGCCGCTCAGGTCAGTTTTCTCGCGGTGACAGGTGTCTTGTAGCGGCTGGTATACTCGCGGCCATTTTTAGCCAAGCTGTGTGAGATCCAATGGAACGCTTTATCGAAAATGCTATGTACGCCTCGCGCTGGCTGCTGGCGCCAATCTATTTCGGCTTGTCCCTGGGGTTGCTGGCGCTGGCGCTGAAATTCTTCCAGGAAGTGATTCACCTGCTGCCGAGCGTGTTCTCGATGGCCGAGTCCGAGCTGATCCTGGTGCTGCTGTCGTTGATCGACATGGCCCTGGTCGGCGGCTTGCTGGTGATGGTGATGATCTCCGGCTACGAGAACTTCGTCTCGCAGCTGGATATCGATGAGAGCAAGGAAAAGCTCAACTGGCTGGGCACCATGGACTCTTCGTCGCTGAAGATGAAGGTGGCGGCGTCCATCGTGGCTATTTCCTCCATCCACCTGTTGCGCATCTTCATGGACGCCAAGAACGTCGATCCGCAGCATCTGATGTGGTACGTCATCATCCACATGACCTTCGTGATCTCGGCGTTTGCCATGGGTTACCTGGACAAGGTCACCAAGCACTGATGCCTTGCGCCGGCCTTACTGCTCGACGAAGTAGTAAGGCTGGCGATTGATCGCCATCTCCTTGATGACCGTGACCTTCTCGGTCAGTTGTTCGGTACGGTTCATCAGCGCCACGTTGCCCGGCTTGGCCGTGAGGAACGTGCGCAACTGCGCTTCGGTCTGCAGGATCGGCAAGTAAGCCTGCAGATAGAACACGCTGGCCCCGGCAATCCGCTCGTTGGGCTGGAACAACACCACTTCCTTACCTTGCGCTTGCAGCGCCTGCACCTGGCTGATCACCGGGACGAACGACTGACGCACGTCCGCTTTGGGCGCAAACCAGAAGGCTGCAATCAGGTAGCAGGCGACCGCCAGGGTAAACACGCTGCCGATCACGGCCTTATGGTGTTTGTACAGCGACGGCTTGTGCTGCTTGGCCCACTCCAGCACGACGCGGGCGTATTCGGCGGCCAGCACGGCGGCGGCCGGCGTCAGCGCCATGAGGTAGACCGTGCGCTTGCTGGAGGCCAGGGTCAGCAGGGTGAATTGCGCCACCAGCCAGATGCTGAAAAACAGGTAGTAGCGGTTGCGCACCAGGCTCTTACGGAAATGCCACAGCCCCAGGTACACCAGGATGTTCCATGGCAGGAACGCTTCGGGCAGTTTGGCGATGTAGTAGTAGAACGGTTCGTAGTGTCCGGCTTCGACGAATGAACCGCTGAACCGGCCGACGCTGTTGGTCCACAACACTTCGCCCACGGCCTGCATCCCGCCGCGCTGGAACAGGAAGCCCAGCCAGATCATCAGCGGCACCAGCGCCAGCAAGGTGAACAGCCCCGGCTTGAGCCAGTCACCGATACGCAGGCGCTTGTCCAGCACTGTGGTCGCGACCAGGTACACGAAGATCACAATGCCCGGCATTGCCAGGCCCAATACGCCTTTACTCAGCGTGGCGATCACCATCCCGGCAGTAAACAACGCCCACGCCCAGGCAGCGGCGCCTTGGCGGTCGGGTCGTACCGCCTGGTAGAACCCAAGCAATGCAGTGGTCACGCCCAGGCTGAGCAAGGAGTCCTCGCCAACACCCCGCACGTTGCCCCAGTAACTGGCCATGGTCGCAAGGATCAGGGCGGCGCAGAACGCCAATGTTTTCGGGCGGCCAAAGGTGCGCAGCATCCCGTAGAACAGCATCACGCTGAACAGCCCGGCGAACGCCGAGGCCAGGCGCACCGCGCCGGTGCTGGCGCCAAACAGGCGAATGGCGCCGGCGTCCAGCCACAGGCTCAGAGGCGGTTTTTCAAGGAAGGGTTCACGAAACAGCTGGGGCACCACCCAGTTGTTATCCAGGTGCATGGCCATGGCGATCCCGGCGACGCGGGCTTCGGTGGAGCCCTGCAGTTCATGGTTACCCAGGGCAAAGAAGAACAACAAACCAGCGAGCAGGAGCAGCAGAGGAGCAGGACGCGTCATAGTACTGGCAACCGAGGCAAGGGACCGTTCGGGGGGAACGGCCGTGGCAATCGGCTAGTATCTGTCAGCATTTCTGAATATTTCGTGAATGAGTGTCAGTTTTTTGTAAGGCGCCCTTGTGTGCCTGCTCTGGCAGTCAGGGGGTCTTCAAACTGAGCAGTGCGGCTTTGCCTTCTGCTGTCAGTACCGGCTCCAACTGCTCCCAGGTAAAACTCAATTCGTTGTCACAGCCATCGCCCTGGGCGGGTGTCGAAAGCTGCATCCCTTCGGTATTGAAGCTCAAGTCGAAGGTGGAGTAACTGGTCACCGCCGGGCAGCCTTCGTCAATGCTGGTCTGTTTGGCGAGCCATGCGCTGAAGGGCGCTGGTAACTTGATCTGGCCGGAGTAGGGGTTGTCCCACGCTTCACGGCCACCCAGCCAGGTCCATGGGTCGACGCTGTCGCCGGTTTGCAGGTTCCAGGTGTGCAGGCCCCAACTGATGCCACCGCGCCCATAGCCGGCCGTCCATCGGTAGAACCGCACGGTGATCCAGTGCGAGGACCAATAGTGCGGCTCCACACTGATCTCGCTGGTCGACGTGCCGCCGCCCTGGTCCAGTGAATTGCGCCGCTCCCGATAGAAATCGGCCTGGCCATCCGAGCTGATAGCCATGCGCGCCAGGTCCCGGTTGATCTTGTCGATGGCCGCGCCCTCACCTTCGAGTTTGAGGATGACCTGGCCGCCTTGGGTCTTCACCTGATAGGCGTGCTCATGGAAGGTGTTTTTCTCCACCTTCACCGGCGGCGGCAGCGCTTCGATGGCGTTGTTGTAGGCATCGCTGGCGCAGCTGTCGACGTCTATGCGTTTCAGCGACAACGCTAAGCCTTTGCCGCCCGGGGTTTTGCTCCAGGTGCCGGTCAGCGTATCGCCTTGGGGTTCGTCCAGTTGCCAGAAACCGCTGTTGCCTTCTTCGGCCCAGGGTTCACTCGCGTTGGCTTGGGTCAGCTGGATCGGCGTGAGGATGCGTTGGTAGTAGTAACTGCCATTGGCCCCATGCGCGCCGTTGAAGCACGCGGTGATGGCGGATTTGCCCAAGGTGCCTTGCCACACGCCGGCGAGGTCGGCAGCGGTGGTGATTAGCGGGGTGCAGGCGAGTGCGAGGACGGCGAGGGGCTTGAGCACGGGTATCGGACTTCCAATTGTCTGATAGAGGGGGTCAGGGTAATGGGAAGTGTGGGGGGATTCCAGAGGGGGTGGGCGGTGCTTTCCAAACCCCAGAAACAACAAAACCCGCACTTGACGGGTTTTGTCGATGCTTCGAATTGGTGGAGCCGGGGGGATTTGAACCCCCGTCCGCCAGTACTCCGCTGTCGGTACTACATGCGTAGCCGTTTCTATTAAGTTAACCCTCAGCGACCCGAAGGGCAGGGTGCTTTGGGCGAGTTGTGTAAGTTTTAGCCGCTTCGTCCACAACGTACTGCACGGCGATTCTGTTCTATATGACAATCACTTTGGGTTTACAGACATCCCCTGGTGATTGCTGGACCCGAAGGTACCAGAAGCTCAGGGCTAAGGCTGCTTACGCAGCGAGAGCGAATTCCTGGCCGTAGTTTTCGTCATTGGCAACTATAAGAAGTTGCAACAGTGGATTTACGAGTTCTGTTACCAACTCGGCATGCACCTAAAGTTTCGCAACCGGCGTCGAATCCTAAACGGCCCCGTGCTTGTAACTCGTTGTTTCTTAGTGAGTGACAAGCTCGTGCAGTGTACGCCAAACGGTCACAGAAGGCCAACCCGAAGGTTGGCCTTGAGCGTCCGTGGTTACTGATTGCCGCCTTTGTCGCCGTTCTGCAGGTCTTGCAGGGCCTTGGAGGTGATCTCGATGCACTTTTTGTCATCGCCTGCTGCGTGAGCTGCCTTGGCCTGGGAGACGGCGGTGTCGATTTCTCCCTTTTTGCCACTGGTATCGGTGGCGAGCAGCGCTTGGCCGTTATTGATTTTGTCCAGGTTGATTGTGCACAGGTCGGGTTCACCGGCCGCGAAAACAGGGGAGGCCAGCATCGCAGCGGTAATGAACAAGCCAGCAAGAGCGGAACGCTTCATAGGGTATCTCCTTGCGCAAAAGGGCTCGACGCTGCTGGCGTTCAACGGCTGCCAGCGACATCACGGATGGGCCTCGTTCGTCGAGGCCTATGCAGATGACTGCGCCGGCGCGCAAGGGTTCTGTTTTTTTGCAGGATTAGTGGGCGCGGGCCTGGGTGACCCGATCCACGAGGTACACCAGCCCGTGGTAGTCGATGCCGCCGTGCTGGCTCAGGCCGATCTCACAGGTGCGGCTGGTGGAGATGCCTTCAGTGCAATATTGCACGGCGTCCTTGAGCGAACGCAGCGAGTGGGCGTTGAGTTCCGGCGTAGTAAAGCCTTTGTCGCCAGCGAAGCCGCAGCAGTGGATACCTTCCGGGACCACCACGGTTTTTGCGCAGCGCCGCGCCAGGTCAATCAAGGCCTGGCTTTCGCCCAAGTGCTGGGTGCTGCAGGTGACGTGTACGGCGATGGGAGCTTCCTGTGGGGTGAAGTCCAGGCGATTCATCAAATGGGTGCGGATGAAACGCACCGGGTCGTACAGGTCCAGGCGCGTTTCGCCGAGGTCCTGCACCAGCCGCAGGGTGCAGGGGCTGGTGTCGCAGTAGATCGGGTCAAGACCGCCACGGCTGGCATGGAGCAGGGCGCCGATCAGTTCCTGGCGTTTGTGCTCGGCCTGTTCGGCGTAGCCTTTGGATGCAAAGGGCTGACCGCAGCAGAGGCTGTCCTGATTGTCAGGAAATACGACTTGGTAACCGGCTTTTTCCAGCAGGCCTCGGGTTTTGTCGTACAGCGACGTCTGTTCCTTGTCGTCGGCTGAAGGGCCCATCGCCCGTGAGACGCAGGCCGCCAGGTACACCACGCGCGGTCGTTCGTCGACGACGGCCGGGCTGAAGCGGATGGCTTTTTCTGGTTGCGGCATGGCATTGGTCCACTGCGGGATCTGCCCTTTGGACAACTGGGTGATTTTCGCCGACAGCCTCGCCAGGCGTGGCGCCCCCAGCAGCATGCGGGCACCATTGGCGACGTGCAGGGTAAAACGTGCGCCTTGCAGTGCTGTGGAGAAATGGCTTGCGAGCCATTCGGCGGTTTTCGGACGATCAGCCTCTTGGGCGCGCAGCTTTTTCACCAGGTCGCCGGTGTTGATGCCCACAGGGCAGCGCTGGGCGCACAGGCCGGTGGCGGCGCAAGTGTCGATGCCTTGATAGTGGTAGGCCGCTTCCAGCTCGGTGATGTCGATGCCCGCACGTTTTTTAGCCTGGATGTCGCGCCAGATCACGATGCGCTGGCGTGGGCTCAACGTCAGGCCTTTGGAGGGGCACACCGGCTCGCAGAAGCCGCACTCGATGCACTTGTCCACCAGCTCGTCGGCGGCCGGCAAAGGCTTGAGGTGCTTGAGGTGAATCTGCGGGTCTTCACTGAGCACCACGTCGGGGTTGAGGATGCCGTTGGGATCGAGCAGGCGTTTGAGTTGCCACATCAGTTGATAGGCTTCGCTGCCCCATTCCAGTTCGACAAAGGGCGCCATGTTGCGGCCGGTGCCGTGCTCGGCTTTCAGCGAGCCGCCAAACTCCACGGCTACCAACTGTGCAACGTCGTCCATGAACGCTTGATAGCGTGCGACTTCTTCGCTGTTGTTGAAGCCTTGGGTGAACACAAAGTGCAGATTGCCTTCCAGGGCGTGTCCGAAAAGGATGGCTTCGTCGTAGTGGTGTTTGTCGAATAGCTCGATCAAACGGTTTACGCCAATGGCCAGTTGCTCGACCGGAAAGGTCACGTCCTCGATGATCACCGTTGTGCCGGTTTTGCGCACGGCGCCGACGGCGGGGAAGGTGTCTTTGCGGATGGCCCACAAGCGGGCGTTTTCAACGGGGTCTTCGGTGAAGTCGACCTGTTTTTCCACAGGGAAAGCGACCAGGGACGCCATGATCAGGGCCAGCTGTTCCTGCAGCAATGAAGACGACGCGGCGCGGGATTCGATCAATAGTGCGCAGGCATGTTCCGACAGGTGCTGTACGAAGTCGGGCATGCCCGGTTTGTTCTGCACCGAGCGCAGGCTGCGTCTGTCCAGCAGCTCGACGGCAGAGACCGGCTGGGTCTTCAGCACGGTCACAGCGTTGCAGCACGTTTCGACATCCGGGAACACAATCAGCGCCGAGGCTTTATTCGGGTGGTCGATCACGGTGTCGTAGGTCACCGCGCTGATAAAGCCCAGGGTGCCCTCGGAACCCACCAGCAGGTGGCTCAGGATATCCAGCGGTTCATCGAAATCCACCAGGGCGTTGAGTGACAAGCCGGTGGTGTTTTTCAGACGGTATTTGTGGCGGATTCTTGCCGCCAGCTCAGTGTTGGCCCGCGTCTCACGACCGAGTGCAGCCAGGCGTTCCAGCAATGGGCCGTGTTGCTTTCTAAACGCGGTAACGCTGGCGGCATCTTCGGTATCCAGGCGGCTGCCGTCGGCCAATACCAGGCGAATACCTGCGAGTGTGTGGTAGGTATTCTGTGCGGTACCGCAACACATGCCGCTGGCATTGTTGGCAACGATGCCGCCGATCTTGCAGGCGTTAATCGAGGCCGGGTCGGGCCCGATCTTGCGGCCGAACGGCGCCAGCCACGCGTTGGCCTGGGCGCCGATCACACCGGGTTGCAGGCGGATCTGCGTGCCTTGCCCGCGAATCTCGCGACCGTTCCAGTTGTCGCCGAGTACCAGCAGGACCGAATCGCTGATGGCTTGGCCGGACAAGCTGGTACCGGCGGCACGGAAGGTCACCGGCACGCGATCGCGCTGGGCCAGTTGCAACAGCGCTACCACTTCGTCTTCCGACTCCACGCGGATAACCAGCTGTGGGATCAGTCGGTAAAAGCTCGCGTCGGTGCCGAAGGCGAGGGTGGAAAGGGGATCGTCGAAGCGTCGATCTTTCGGGATCAGTTGTGCGACGTCGCTCAGAAAAGCAGCAGGCAGGCTCATCGGTCCTCCAGAAATAGCAGACGCCGGACGCAGTGTCCGGCGTCGATTCTTACCCTGTGACGTGCAGGTCTCAGTGCACCAGCATACCGGTGAACCAGTAGGCCTGGGCCAGGGTGATCAGCCCGACGATGGTGGCGAAAAACAGACTGTGCTTGAGGGTGAAGCGGAACAGGTCGGATTCCTTGCCCACCAGCCCGGTCGCCGCACAGGCCACGGCGATTGATTGCGGCGAGATCATCTTGCCGGTCACGCCACCGCTGGTGTTTGCCGCGACCAGCAGGGTGTCGTTGACACCGATCTGGTGTGCGGTGGTGGCTTGCAGCGAACTGAACAGGGCGTTGGACGATGTATCAGAGCCTGTCAGGAAAACCCCCAACCAGCCGAGGAACGGCGAGAAGAACGGGAAGGCTGCGCCGGTAGCAGCCAAGACCAGCGCCATGGTCGACGACATGCCGGAGTAGTTGGTGACGAACGCGAACGCCAGCACCATGCCGATGGACAGGATTGGCCAGCGCAGTTCGTAGAAGGTTTCTTTTAAAGTGGTAAGACCAGTTTTGATGTCGATCTTGAGCACCAGCATCGAGACCAGGGCGGAGAAGAAAATCGCAGTGCCGGTCGCAGAAATCGGGTCCAGCTTGAACACCGCAGGAATGGCGGTCGGGTTGGTCACGATTGGCGCGACTTTGATCACCAACTGATCAAGGTGCGGGATTGCGAAGTTGAACACCCAGCCGTACATCGAGCCGCCAGCGGCGAACATCGCCTTGAAGGGCTTGAGGGTCCAAATGGTTACGAGCACCGTGAGGATCAGGAACGGCGACCAGGCTTTGAAAATCTGCCCCAGGCTGTAGGGCGAGGCGATTGTGCTGCGCGGCTGGCCGAAGCCTCCGGCGCTGGCGGTGATCGCGGCGCCGGAGGTGGCGCCTGCGATCTGCGCGCCGGCCGTGCGCTTGGGTTGCCAGACTTTCAGGAACAGGGTCAGGGCAATCAGGCTGGCCAGGGCGGATGTAATGTCCGGCAGTTCCGGGCCGATGAAATTGGAAGTGAGGTATTGGGTGACGGCAAAGCTCAAGCCCGCAACCAGCGCGGCGGGCCAGGTTTCGCGAACGCCGCGCAGGCCGTCCATCATGAACACCAGCCAGAACGGCACAAACAGCGACAGCAGGGGCAGCTGGCGGCCGGTCATGGCGCCGATCTTGAACGCGTCAATCCCGGTGACTTGGCCTGCAACGATGATCGGGATCCCCAGGGCGCCGAAGGCTACCGGCGCGGTGTTGGCGATCAGGCATAGGCCTGCGGCGTACAGCGGGTTGAAACCCAGGCCCACCAATAATGCGGCAGTGATCGCCACCGGCGCGCCGAAACCGGCAGCCCCTTCCAGAAAGGCGCCGAAGCAGAAACCGATCAGCAGAACCTGCAGGCGTTGGTCGTCGGTGATCGACAGGACCGAGCTGCGGATGATCTCAAACTGGCCGCTCTTGACGGTGAGTTTGTACAAGAAGACTGCTGCGACGATGATCCACGCAATCGGCCAAAGGCCGTAGGCAAAGCCGTAGCCCGCGGCGGCCAGTGCCATGTCCACGGGCATCTGGAAGGCGAAGATCGCCACCAGGATCGATAACGCCAACGTGATGCTGCCGGCCACATGGCCTTTGAGGCGAAATACGGCCAGCGCCAGGAAGAAGAACACGATCGGAATAACGGCGGCCAATGCGGACAGGCCGAGGCTGCCGAGTGGGCTGTAGAGCTGTTGCCAGGTTTGCATAGGGGATGGCCCTGATTGTTGTTGTTTGGTCAGCTTGGATAATTGGTAATACCAATTTACAGTCGCTGTTGGCTAGAGTAAAAGCCTTGCCAGGGGTGTGTCAATTTGCCGCCCGCGAAACTTTGGTCGTAGGGGCGTGGAGGTAGGGTTCTGATCGGGTCAATCGAAGGCGTTCTGATAGGTGCTGCGAGCGCGGCGATAGGCCAGAATAGAGGCCCTGGCGAGTGGTCGGGGTTGTGGAGAATGAGTTATGGGGTTTGATCAGGTGCGTTCGCGCCGTTTGTCTGACGATATTGTCGAGCAGCTTGAGGGCATGATCCTTGAGGGTACGCTGAAGTCGGGCGAGCGCTTGCCAGCTGAGCGCGCATTGGCTGAGCAGTTTGGTGTGTCACGCCCTTCGTTGCGGGAGGCGATTCAGAAGCTGGCGGCCAAGGGGTTGCTGGTGAGTCGGCAGGGCGGCGGCAACTATGTGGCTGAGTCCCTGGGTTCAACCTTCAGTGATCCGCTGTTGCACCTGCTGGAAAACAACCCCGAGGCGCAGCGTGATCTGCTGGAATTTCGTCAGACGCTTGAGGCGTCCTGTGCCTACTACGCCGCGCTGCGTGCCACTGAAGTTGACCGTGAGCGGCTGACCACTGCATTCGAAGCCTTGCAGGATTGCTACACGCGCGCCGATGAGGTGAGTCGGGCGGAAGAGGGCGCGGCCGACGCAAGGTTTCACCTGGCGATTGCCGAGGCCAGCCACAACGCGGTGTTGTTGCACACCATTCGCGGCTTGTTCGATTTGCTCAAGCGAAACGTGGTGACCAACATTGGCGGCATGTACCAGCAGCGTACGGAAACCCGCGACATGCTGATCAATCAGCATCGGGATCTGTACCTGGCGATTATCGAAGGGCGGGCCGAGCAGGCGCGGGAAGTCTCAACACGTCACCTGCTGTACGTGCAGGAAGTGTTGGAAGAAGTGCGTCAGGAAGTGCAGCGCGTAGCGCGAGCGGAGCGTCGCAAGGGCCTGTAGCCCGGGATATGTCCCAAGGCTACGGCGTTGCAGGAATTACTCTTCCTTGCCCTTGTTGCGCACGGCGCGATGCAATTCACGGTTGGAATCGCGTTCGCGCTCGGTGTCGCGCTTGTCGTACTCTTTCTTGCCCTTGCCCAGAGCGATCTCGCATTTGACGAGATGCTTGCTCCAGTACCAGGACAGGCAGACGCACGCGTAGCCTTTTTGCTGCACTGACGCTGCGAGCTTTTCCAGTTCGCGGGCGTTGAGCAGCAGCTTGCGTGTGCGCACCGGGTCGGCAATCACGTGAGTGCTCGCGGTGGTCAGCGGGGTGATATGACTGCCGAGCAGCCATGCCTCGCCATCCTTGAGCAGCACATAGCTGTCGACCAGCTGCAGCTTGTTGGCACGCAGACTCTTTACTTCCCAGCCGGCCAGGACCAGACCAGCCTCGAAACGATGTTCGATGAAGTAATCGTGTCGCGCTTTTTTATTTTGCGCGATGGTCCCTGTGGGGTGTTTCTTTTGTTTAGCCATAGGGGCGGCATTATAGGGAGTTGCGAGCGTGTCGGCTACGGTCAACCTGCGTGCTTGAGCGTGTTGGACGAATCCCGGACAATGCGGGCAATTCTTTGGTTTTTTTCTCTCGCGGATCGGGCTGTTTTTTCGCGATGTTTGCCTCAGCAGTGGAAATAACGCTCACATGACGACGCACATTCAACGCTCGGCCTTGCTGCCTTATCCAGCACAAGCGCTCTATGACCTGGTCAACGACGTGGCGCGTTACCCGGAATTCTTGCCGTGGTGCTCTGCCGCCGAGGTGCTGGAAAGCAGCGATGAGTATATGGTTGCCAGTGTCGGGGTGGCGAAGGGCGGTCTTAGCCAGCATTTTGTTACACGCAATGTGCTGGTGCCGGGCAAGTCCATCGAAATGAACCTGCAGGAAGGACCGTTCACCCAGTTACATGGGGTGTGGGTGTTCAAGGCGTTGACGGACAAGGCCTGCAAGATCAGCCTGGACCTGTCCTTTGATTACGCTGGCCCCATTGTGCGGGCGACGTTGGGGCCTTTGTTCAATCAGGCAGCCAATACATTGGTGGATGCGTTCTGTCAGCGGGCCAAGCAACTGCATGGTTGAGATTGAGGTGGTGTATGCCGCCGAAGACCGTCAGGTGCTGGTCGCGGTTGCGGTGGCGCCGGGTACCAGCTTGAGGGCGGCAGTATTGGCTTCGGGTATCGCCCGGGAGTTTCCTGGCGTGGAACTGGCGGATTGTCCGCTCGGGATTTTCGGCAAGGTGGTAGCTGACCCGGATACGCAAGCAGTGATGGCGGGTGATCGCATCGAGATTTACCGGCCTTTGCTGGCTGACCCTAAAGAGGTGCGACGGCTGCGCGCGGCCAAGGCAGCATTGGTCAAGCGGCAGAACACCTAGGTGTTCTGAGCGACAGGCAACAAAAAGCCCGGCATGCCGGGCTTTTTGTTGAGCGCCGCTTTATTACTGCGGGCTGGCGTCCAGAGGTTCTGGCGTCGGGACTGGAACGGTTTTCACGCCGTCGACGTCCTTTTGGATCTGGTCGAGCAAGGAGCCCGGCTTGGCCGGCACTTCGGATTTCGGTTTTTCCGCTTCCTGTGCAGGGGCGGTCACGTTCGTACCGTTGTCCTTGCCAAGCAAGGCTTCATCGCGGCTCACGCCGGGCATGAAGTCGCCGGACAGGCTGACAAGCTGGTCATTGCCATTAAAAATGACGCTGACACGCTCCTGTTGGCGTTCACCGCCACCTGGTTGAATGCTGTAGAGATAATCCCAGCGATCGGCATGGAAAGTGTCGGTCAGCAGGGGGTTACCCATGATAAACCGTACTTGCCGTCGGGTCATTCCCGGGCGTAACTGGTCTATCATATCCTGCGTGACGACATTGCCCTGCTGGATGTCGATTTTGTAAACCCCGGGGAATGAACAACCGGCGAGTGCGAGCAGTCCCACAAAGGTGAAACTGGTTAGCAAGAGCTTGGTGTTTTGCATCGGTGGGCGACTTCCACTATCTTGGCTGGGACAACGTAAACGCCGATCATACCCGTATTAAGAGAAGCTGCGAAGCAGCATCCGCGAGAAAGCTAACCATGGTTGAAAATAGCGAACTACGCAAAGCCGGTCTCAAAGTGACTCTGCCGCGAGTCAAGATTCTACAAATGCTCGATTCTGCTGAGCAGCGCCACATGAGTGCCGAAGATGTTTACAAGGCGCTGATGGAATCTAACGAGGACGTTGGCCTGGCCACGGTTTACCGTGTGCTGACCCAGTTTGAAGCCGCAGGACTGGTGGTTCGTCATAATTTCGACGGCGGTCATGCAGTGTTCGAACTGGCTGACGGTGGTCATCACGACCACATGGTTGACCTGGATACCAACGAGGTTATCGAGTTCACCAGCCCGGAAATCGAGAAGCTCCAGCACCAAATTGCCGAGGAGCATGGATTCGATTTGGTGGACCACAACCTGGTGCTGTACATCCGTAAGAAAAAGTAAAAAAGATGCAGATTTGCTCTGCGCAATGATCGAAGGCGACCCAGAGGTCGCCTTCGTGCTTTCTATAGAAGAGAGGAAAATGCCAGTTTAAGCCTTGGCGGCCACGACCATTTTCTTCGCGTGGGCCAGGGACTCCTTGGTCAGGTCGATACCCCCAAGCATTCGTGCCACTTCTTCCACGCGTTCCGACTTGTTCAGCTTCGACACGGCGGTGTGCGTCGCGTCGCTTCCCCGTACTTTATGCACAAACAGATGTTGATGCCCTTGGGCGGCCACTTGCGGCAAGTGCGTTACCGTGAGCACCTGGCCGCGATCACCCAGGCGACGCAACAACTGGCCAACAATCTCCGCCGTCGGCCCGCCGATACCCACGTCCACTTCATCGAACACCAGTGTGGGGACGCGTGAGGTCTGGGCGGTAATCACCTGAATCGCCAGGCTGATACGCGACAGCTCACCACCAGAGGCGACTTTTGCCAATGCCTTGAGCGGTTGCCCAGGGTTGGCGCTGACCAGCAGTTCAACTTGCTCCAGACCATGAGGTTGCAGTTCGTTGCTGGCGTTGGCGCGCAGTTCAATGGTGAATCGCCCGCCCGGCATGCCCAGTCGCTGGATCTCCGCTTCCACTGCGCTGGCCAGGCTGTTAGCCGCCTGCTGGCGCAGGTCGCTCAGTTCGCGGGCTTTTTCTTGATAGTGGCGTGCAAAGGAGGCGAGCTCTTCGCCCAGTTGTTCGATGGACTCATCGTTAGCGTTGAGGGTCTCGATTTCATCCAGCAGTTTCTGCTGCATGGCTGCGACTTCGGTGGGCTGGATTCTATGTTTGCGCGCCAGGGTATAGATGGTGTCTAGGCGCTCTTCGATTTCCTGCAATCGCGCAGGGTCAGCGTCGAAGTGGTCCAGGAAGCGGTTGAGTTCGCCCACGGCTTCCTCGACCTGGATCTGTGCGCTGGTCAGCAACGTGGTGGCTTCGCTCAGGGAGCCGGACGCGCTGTTGACGCTGGACAGGCGGTTGAGGCTGGCGGTCAGCGCATTGAGCACGTTGCCGGAATCACTCTCGCTGCACTGTTCCACGACCTGGCGGCAAATACCTAGCAGGGTTTCAGCGTTGGTCAGGTTTTTGTGTTCCTGTTCCAGCTGTTCAAGTTCGGTCTCGCCAAGCCCCAGGCTTTCGAGCTCTTCAAGCTGATAGCTCAGCAGTTGGTGCCGGGCGCGCTGCTCGTCTCCGGAGTTGGAAAGGCGCTCCAGTTCCTGGCGAGTCTGGCGCCAACGTTGTGCAGCAAGTTGCACTTGCCGGGCAAGGTCGGTGGCGCCCGCGTACTCGTCGAGTAGTCGGCGATGCGTATCGGTCTTTAGTAGGGATTGGTGTTCGTGCTGGCTGTGAATATCGATCAGCAGCTCACCCAGGGATTTCAAGTCGCCCAGGGGGCAGGGCGTGCCATTGATGTAGCCGCGAGAGCGTCCTTCAGCAGTGATGACCCGGCGCAGGATGCAAGGGCCTTCAATATTCAGGTCGCGTTCTGCCAGCCAGGCTTCTGCCTCGGGAATGTCCGCCAGGTCAAACGTGGCCAGGATATCGGCCTTGTCGGCGCCAGGGCGCACAACGCCGCTGTCGGCGCGGTCGCCGAGGGTAAGGCCCAGGGCATCGAGCATGATCGACTTGCCGGCGCCGGTCTCGCCTGTGATTACGCTCATCCCGCGATCCAGTTCGAGATCCAGGTGTTCAACGATGGCGTAGTTATGTACAGACAGGTGCACGAGCATGAAGACCGCTCCCAGGTGTTAGGTCTGGTTATTTATACAGTGTTTTGTTCGGGGCTGACAATCCTGATGCTTAGCTCGATTTGCTTGAGTGGCCTGGTTTTTTAGTGCGACGAGGAATGACAGCGCGGGAATTGATCCAGAGCACCTGAAAGACTTTTGGTAACGCCTGCACCCTTGAACCTGGAAATTGTGGCCCCATATACCGGAACAGAAGCGCGAGTTGAGTTCGCGCATGATTTTGAAAGGAGAAAACTATGGCTGACGAACAGACGCAGGATACGCAAACTCCAGACGCCAATTCGGCTGTCGGCGATGAGCTGGCAACCCGCGTGCAAGTGCTTGAAGAGCAATTGGCCGCTGCGCAGGATCAGTCTTTGCGTGTTGCCGCTGATCTGCAGAACGTCCGCCGCCGTGCCGAGCAGGATGTAGAAAAGGCTCACAAGTTCGCGCTGGAAAAATTCGCCAATGACTTGCTGCCGATCATCGACAGCCTGGAGCGTGGCCTTGAATTGTCCAACCCTGACGACGAAAACATCCGTCCGATGCGCGAAGGGATCGAACTGACCCTGAAAATGTTCCAGGACACCCTGAAGCGTTATCAGCTGGAAGCGATCGATCCACAAGGCGGCGAGCCGTTCAACGCTGAGCATCACCAGGCCATGGCCATGCAGGAAAGCCATGATCTGGAGCCGAACAGCGTGCTCAAAACGTTCCAGAAGGGTTACCTGCTCAATGGTCGCTTGCTGCGCCCGGCGATGGTTGTAGTGAGCAAGGCTCCTGCACCGGTTTCGCCTTCTATTGATGAGCAGGCTTGAAATACGCCGCAAGGCCCCCATCTATAAGTCAAGCGTTTAAGTGCTACCGCAGTTAGCCACCACTGCTGCGGCAACCAAATTCAAGTTTCGGGAGAGTAAATCATGGGCAAAATTATCGGTATCGACCTGGGGACCACCAACTCCTGCGTCTCCGTCATGGAAAACGGCAAAGCCAAAGTTATCGAGAACGCCGAAGGCGCGCGTACCACGCCGTCGATCATTGCTTACGCAAATGATGGCGAGATCCTGGTTGGTCAGTCGGCCAAGCGCCAGGCTGTGACCAACCCGCACAACACCCTGTACGCGGTAAAGCGTCTGATCGGCCGTAAGTTCGACGAAGAAGTCGTACAGAAAGACATCAAGATGGTGCCTTACAAAATCGCCAAGGCTGACAACGGTGACGCCTGGGTTGAAGTCAATGGCAACAAGATGTCTGCTCCGCAGATCTCGGCTGAAGTCTTGAAAAAGATGAAGAAGACGGCTGAAGACTACCTCGGTGAAACAGTCACCGAAGCGGTGATCACCGTTCCGGCCTACTTCAACGACAGCCAGCGCCAGGCGACCAAAGACGCCGGCCGCATCGCGGGCCTGGACGTAAAACGTATCATCAACGAACCCACCGCAGCCGCTCTGGCTTACGGTATGGACAAGGCCAAGGGCGACCACACTGTGATCGTTTATGACCTGGGTGGCGGTACGTTCGACGTGTCGGTCATCGAGATCGCTGAAGTTGACGGCGAGCACCAGTTCGAAGTGTTGGCCACCAACGGTGACACCTTCCTGGGTGGTGAAGACTTTGACATTCGTCTGATCGACTACCTCGTTGACGAATTCAAGAAAGAAAGCGGCATGAACCTCAAGGGTGATCCGCTGGCCATGCAGCGTCTGAAAGAAGCTGCCGAGAAGGCCAAGATCGAGCTGTCCTCGAGCATGTCGACCGACGTGAACCTGCCGTACATCACTGCAGATGCCACCGGTCCTAAGCACTTGAACGTGAAGATCTCTCGCGCCAAGTTGGAAGCACTGGTTGAAGACCTGGTTCAGCGCACCATCGAACCTTGCCGCATCGCGCTGAAAGACGCCGGTATCGACGTTGGTTCCATCAACGACGTGATTCTGGTGGGCGGTCAGACCCGTATGCCACTGGTACAGCAGAAAGTGACCGAGTTCTTCGGCAAGGAAGCACGTAAAGACGTGAACCCGGACGAAGCGGTTGCCATGGGTGCTGCCATCCAGGGCGCGGTATTGGCCGGTGACGTAAAAGACGTGCTGCTGCTGGACGTGAGCCCGCTGACCCTGGGTATCGAAACCATGGGTGGCGTAATGACTGCGCTGATCGAGAAAAACACCACGATTCCTACCAAGAAATCGCAAGTGTTCTCGACTGCCGACGACAACCAGGGCGCTGTGACCATTCACGTGCTGCAAGGTGAGCGTAAGCAGGCTGCTCAGAACAAGTCCCTGGGCAAGTTCGACCTGGCCGAGATTCCACCAGCGCCACGTGGTGTGCCACAGATCGAAGTGACCTTCGACATCGACGCCAACGGCATCCTGCACGTAGGTGCCAAGGACAAGGCCACTGGCAAAGAGCAGAAGATCACCATCAAGGCCAACTCCGGTCTGTCTGATGAAGAAATTCAACAGATGATTCGTGATGCTGAAGCCAACGCCGATGCAGACGCCAAGTTCGCAGAGCTGGCCGGTGCACGTAACCAAGGTGATGCCCTGGTTCACTCGACGCGCAAAATGGTCGCTGATGCTGGCGACAAAGTGACTGCCGAAGAGAAGACCGCGATCGAAGCTGCCGTGGTTGCCCTGGAAGCCGCTATCAAAGGCGACGACAAGGCTGCCATCGAAGCCAAGGTTGAGGAACTGTCGAAAGTCTCCGCGCCAGTCGCTCAGAAGATGTACGCCGAGCAAGGCCAGCCGGCAGAAGGCGCTGCACAGCACGCAGAACCTGAAGCCAAGCACGACGACGTTGTCGATGCCGAGTTCGAAGAAGTCAAAGACCAGAAGTAAGTTGGTCGCCCGGTTGACCGCTATCAAGCGGTGACTGGTAGGATGTCGCCGCGCGGGAGCTTGCTCCCGCGTTGGCGTGTCTGGGGTATGCGAATTTTTACAGCATGCGACAACGTGCGGATGCTGGCGGTGTGATCGGGAATGCTCCTGCTTTCCGAGCAGTAAATACCGCACTTTTGGCCGGGTCCCTGGCTAAAAAGTAGTAATGACCAGGATCGTTGAATTGACGTGAGTTGGGTCCGGGCCTGTATTGGGGCTCAACGAGTTTGGCAAGGCTCAGGAGGGTCTGGCTGAACGTCCTTAAGAGTGCAAAGACTTATGGCAAAGCGTGACTATTACGAAGTGTTGGGTGTGGAGCGCGGCTCCAGCGAGGCGGACCTGAAGAAGGCTTACCGTCGCCTGGCGATGAAGCACCACCCGGACCGTAATCCGGATAGCAAAGAATCCGAAGAAATGTTCAAAGAGGCCAATGAGGCCTACGAATGCCTGTCTGATCCCAATAAGCGTGCGGCCTACGACCAATATGGTCACGCCGGCGTCGACCCGAGCATGGGTGGCGGTGGTGCCGGTTTTGGTGGTCAGAACTTCTCCGATATTTTCGGCGACGTATTCAGCGACTTTTTCGGTGGTGGTCGGGGTGGTCAGCGTGGCGGTGCCCAGCGTGGCAGCGACTTGCGCTACACCCTGGAACTCAACCTGGAAGAAGCCGTGCGCGGCACCAGCGTCAATATCCGTGTGCCGACACTGGTCAACTGCAAGCCGTGTGATGGCTCGGGTGCCAAGAAGGGCTCGTCGCCGATCACCTGCCCTACGTGTGGCGGTATCGGCCAGGTGCGCATGCAGCAGGGCTTCTTCTCGGTGCAGCAGACCTGCCCGCGCTGCCATGGCCAAGGCAAGATCATTTCCGATCCGTGCGATTCCTGCCACGGCGAAGGCCGCGTAGAAGAGTACAAGACGCTGTCGGTGAAGGTGCCTGCGGGCGTGGATACCGGTGACCGCATTCGCCTGTCGGGTGAAGGCGAGGCGGGGACTCAGGGTGGCCCGACGGGCGACCTGTATGTGGTGATCAATGTGCGCGAGCACTCGATCTTCCAGCGCGATGGCAAGCACCTGTTCTGTGAAGTGCCGATCAGCTTTGTCGATGCGGCCCTGGGTGGCGAGCTGGAGATTCCGACCCTGGATGGTCGGGTCAAGCTCAAGATCCCGGAAGGCACGCAGACCGGCAAGCAGTTCCGCATTCGCGGCAAAGGCGTTGCGCCGGTGCGGGGTGGCGGTGCTGGCGACCTGATGTGTCGCGTGGCGGTAGAAACGCCGGTCAACCTGAACCGTCGTCAGCGTGAACTGCTTGAAGAGTTCCGTGGTTCGATGGAGGGCGATGACTCCCACTCGCCGAAAACCGCGGGCTTTTTCGATGGTGTGAAGCGCTTCTTCGGCGACCTGTAAGGAATTGAGTATGCGACGTATAGCCGTAATGGGCGCTGCAGGGCGCATGGGCAAGACGCTGGTCGAGGCAGTGCAGCAGCGCTCGCCGGCCTCCGGGCTGACAGCGGCGATCGTTCGCCCTGGCAGCACGTTGATCGGCGCGGACGCGGGTGAGCTGGCTTCGCTGGGGCGCATCGGTGTTTCGCTGTCGGGCAACCTGGAGCAGGTGGCCGATGAGTTCGACGTGCTGATCGACTTCACCCTGCCGGAAGTGATGCTGAAAAACCTGGCGTTCTGCCGCAAGGCGGGCAAGGCCATGGTGATCGGTACCACCGGTTTGACGGCTGAGCAGAAGCAATTGCTGGTGGAGGCGGGCAAGGATATTCCTGTCGTCTTCGCGGCCAACTTCAGTGTGGGTGTGAACCTGTCGCTCAAGTTGCTGGATCTGGCAGCTCGCGTGCTGGGCGATGAGGCGGATATCGAGATCATCGAGACCCATCACCGTCACAAGATCGATGCGCCATCGGGCACTGCGCTGCGCATGGGGGAGGCGATTGCCGATGCGTTGGGTCGCGACCTGTCAAAGGTGGCGGTGTATGGTCGTGAAGGTCATACCGGTGCGCGTTCGCGTGACACTATCGGCTTTGCAACCGTGCGCGGTGGCGATGTGGTGGGTGATCACACCGTGCTGTTCGCTACCGAGGGCGAGCGCCTGGAGATCACGCACAAGGCTTCCAGCCGCATGACCTTTGCCAAGGGGGCGGTCCGCGCTGCGCTTTGGCTGGAGGGTCGCGAGCCTGGCCTGTACGACATGCGCGATGTGCTGGATCTGCACTAATCAGTAGCTAAAACGGGGCCTCAAGCTTATGCTTAGGCCCCGTTTTTACCCGCTAAGCGACGTCCTGTCGCATTCCCCTGCCTTTAAGGCTCATTAGCGGTGGACCAAAAAAGCCTTTTTCTGTAAGCTACAGCTTTAGTGTGTCCACTAAAAGCGCGCAGAATAATTCAGTGAACAAGCGGGGTGACGTGTCCATACGTCACTCCGCTTTTTTACAACCTGCGATCGCCCTTTCAGGCTTTATTTACGGGAGGTCTTCTTGACTAAGCCAGCCATACTCGCCCTTGCTGATGGCAGCATTTTTCGCGGCGAAGCCATTGGAGCCGACGGTCAAACCGTTGGAGAGGTAGTGTTTAACACTGCCATGACCGGCTATCAGGAAATCCTTACCGATCCTTCCTACGCCCAACAGATCGTTACCCTGACCTATCCGCACATCGGCAACACCGGTACTACACCGGAAGACGTCGAGTCTGATCGTGTCTGGTCGGCCGGTCTGGTGATTCGTGACCTGCCACTGGTTGCGAGCAACTGGCGTAACACGATGTCGCTGTCCGATTACCTGAAAGCCAACAACGTTGTGGCGATCGCTGGTATCGATACGCGCCGCCTCACGCGCATCCTGCGTGAAAAAGGTTCGCAGAACGGCTGCATCATGGTCGGTGACAATATCTCCGAAGAGGCGGCGATCGCCGCAGCGCAAGGTTTCCCTGGCCTGAAAGGCATGGACCTGGCGAAAGTTGTCAGCGTTAAAGAGAAGTATGAGTGGCGCTCCACTGTCTGGGACTTGAAAACCGACAGCCACGCGACCATCGAAGCCGCAGACCTGCCTTACCACGTGGTGGCCTACGACTACGGCGTCAAGTACAACATCCTGCGCATGCTGGTCGAGCGCGGTTGCCGCGTGACCGTAGTGCCGGCGCAGACCCCAGCCAGCGACGTGCTCGCCCTGCAGCCAGACGGCGTGTTCCTGTCTAACGGCCCAGGCGATCCTGAGCCATGCGACTACGCCATCCAGGCCATCAAGGACGTACTGGAAACCGAGATTCCGGTATTCGGCATCTGCCTCGGTCACCAACTGCTGGCCCTGGCCTCCGGCGCCAAGACCCTGAAAATGGGCCACGGCCACCACGGTGCCAACCACCCTGTGCAGGACCTGGATACCGGCGTTGTGATGATCACCAGCCAGAACCACGGTTTTGCGGTAGATGAAGCGACCTTGCCGAGCAACGTTCGTGCGATTCACAAGTCGCTGTTCGACGGCTCCCTGCAAGGCATCGAGCGCACCGACAAGAGCGCGTTCAGCTTCCAGGGCCATCCTGAAGCAAGCCCGGGCCCGAACGACGTAGCGCCGCTGTTCGACCGTTTCATCAATGAGATGGCCAAGCGACGCTGAGTGAGTGGTCTGCGGGCGGCCCCGAGCACCGGTGGCCCCCGCAGGCTCTTCAAAGATTGTTCAAGACGGCTTGCCGACTGACCTGCGGATTTGAGTGACAAACCCATGCCAAAACGTACAGACATAAAAAGCATCCTGATTCTCGGCGCTGGCCCGATCGTGATCGGCCAGGCCTGCGAATTCGACTACTCCGGCGCCCAGGCCTGTAAAGCCCTGCGCGAAGAGGGCTACCGCGTCATCCTGGTGAACTCCAACCCGGCCACCATCATGACCGACCCGGCCATGGCCGACGCCACCTACATCGAGCCGATCAAGTGGCAGACCGTTGCCAAGATCATCGAGAAAGAACGTCCGGACGCACTGCTGCCAACCATGGGCGGCCAGACTGCACTGAACTGCGCCCTGGACCTGGAGCGCGAAGGCGTCCTGGAAAAATTCGGCGTTGAGATGATCGGCGCCAACGCCGACACCATCGACAAAGCTGAAGACCGTTCGCGTTTCGACAAGGCCATGAAGTCCATCGGCCTGGCGTGCCCGCGTTCCGGTATCGCCCACAGCATGGAAGAAGCCAACGCAGTCCTCGAGACCTTGGGCTTCCCGTGCATTATCCGTCCGTCCTTCACCATGGGCGGCACCGGTGGCGGTATCGCTTACAACCGTGAAGAGTTCGAAGAAATCTGCGCCCGTGGCCTGGACCTGTCGCCGACCAAAGAGCTGCTGATCGACGAATCCCTGATCGGCTGGAAAGAGTACGAGATGGAGGTTGTCCGCGATAAGAAGGACAACTGCATCATCGTCTGCTCCATCGAAAACTTCGACCCGATGGGTGTGCACACTGGTGACTCCATCACCGTGGCTCCAGCGCAGACCCTGACTGACAAGGAATACCAGATCCTGCGTAACGCCTCCCTGGCGGTGCTGCGCGAGATCGGCGTGGAAACCGGCGGTTCCAACGTCCAGTTCGGTATTTGCCCGAACACCGGCCGTATGGTCGTGATCGAGATGAACCCACGGGTTTCCCGTTCGTCGGCCCTGGCTTCGAAAGCCACCGGCTTCCCGATCGCCAAGGTCGCAGCCAAGCTGGCGGTGGGTTACACCCTGGACGAGCTGTCGAACGACATCACCGGTGGCAAGACCCCGGCGTCCTTTGAGCCGTCCATCGATTACGTCGTCACCAAGCTGCCACGTTTTGCCTTCGAGAAATTCGCCAAGGCTGACGCCCGCCTGACCACCCAGATGAAATCTGTGGGTGAAGTCATGGCCATCGGTCGTACTTTCCAGGAATCCTTGCAGAAAGCCCTGCGCGGCCTGGAAGTGGGTGTTTGCGGCCTGGACGAGAAGCTCGACCTGGCCAACCCGGAAAGCATGAGCGTGCTCAAGCGCGAGCTGACCGTGCCGGGCGCCGAGCGTATCTGGTATGTCGCTGACGCCTTCCGTGCGGGCATGACTGTCGAAGACATCTTCGGCATGAACATGATCGACCCGTGGTTCCTGGTGCAGATCGAAGATCTGATCAAGGAAGAAGAGAAGGTCAAGACCCTGGGTCTGGCCAGCATCGACCGCGACATGATGTTCCGCCTCAAGCGCAAGGGCTTCTCCGACCAGCGTCTGGCCAAGCTGCTGGGTGTGACCGAGAAGAACTTGCGTACCCATCGCCACAAGCTGGAGATCTTCCCGGTCTACAAGCGCGTTGATACTTGCGCCGCCGAGTTCTCCACCGACACCGCCTACCTGTACTCCACCTACGAGGAGGAGTGCGAAGCAGCGCCGTCGGGTCGCGACAAGATCATGATCCTGGGCGGCGGTCCTAACCGTATCGGCCAAGGTATCGAGTTTGACTACTGCTGCGTACACGCCGCCCTCGCCCTGCGCGAAGACGGGTACGAGACCATCATGGTCAACTGCAACCCGGAAACCGTTTCCACCGACTACGACACCTCCGATCGCCTGTACTTCGAGCCAGTAACCCTGGAAGACGTACTGGAAATCGTGCGCGTCGAGAAGCCAAAAGGCGTGATCGTCCAGTACGGCGGGCAAACTCCGCTGAAATTGGCTCGCGCCCTGGAAGCCGCTGGCGTGCCGATCATCGGCACCAGCCCTGACGCCATCGACCGTGCCGAAGACCGTGAGCGTTTCCAGCAGATGGTTGAGCGCCTGAACCTGCGTCAGCCGCCAAACGCCACTGTGCGCAGCGAAGACGAAGCCATCCGTGCAGCCAGCAAGATCGGCTACCCGCTGGTGGTGCGTCCGTCCTACGTACTGGGCGGTCGTGCGATGGAAATCGTCTACGAAGAAGAAGAGCTCAAGCGTTATCTGCGTGATGCGGTGAAAGTGTCCAACGACAGCCCGGTGCTGCTGGACCACTTCCTCAATTGCGCCATCGAGATGGACGTGGACGCAGTTTGTGACGGCACCGACGTGGTGATCGGCGCGATCATGCAGCATATCGAACAGGCGGGTGTTCACTCCGGTGACTCCGCGTGCTCGCTGCCACCGTACTCGCTGCCGGCGCACATCCAGGACGTGATGCGCGACCAGGTCAAGAAAATGGCCCTGGAATTGGGCGTGGTCGGCCTGATGAACGTACAGTTGGCGCTGCAAGGCGAAGACATCTACGTCATCGAAGTCAACCCACGTGCTTCGCGTACCGTGCCGTTTGTTTCCAAGTGCATCGGTGTGTCCCTGGCCATGATCGCTGCTCGCGTGATGGCCGGTAAGACCCTGAAGGAAATCGGCTTCACCAAGGAAATCATTCCTAACTTCTACAGCGTGAAAGAGGCGGTGTTCCCATTCGCCAAATTCCCGGGTGTGGACCCGATCCTGGGCCCAGAGATGAAGTCCACCGGTGAAGTGATGGGGGTGGGTGATACCTTCGGTGAAGCATTCGCCAAGGCCCAGATGGGCGCCAGCGAAGTGCTGCCGACTGGCGGCACGGCCTTCATCAGCGTGCGTGACGATGACAAGCCGCTGGTTGCAGGTGTGGCCCGTGATCTGATCAACTTGGGCTTCGAAGTCGTGGCCACCGCCGGGACCGCCAAGCTGATCGAAGCTGCCGGCCTGAAAGTGCGTCGCGTGAACAAGGTGACGGAAGGCCGTCCGCACGTGGTCGACATGATCAAGAATGACGAAGTCACTCTGATCATCAACACCACCGAAGGTCGCCAGTCGATCGCGGACTCGTACTCCATCCGTCGTAACGCCTTGCAGCACAAGATCTACTGCACCACCACCATTGCTGCTGGCGAAGCCATCTGCGAAGCGCTCAAGTTCGGTCCGGAAAAGACCGTGCGTCGCTTGCAGGATCTACACGCAGGATTGAAGGCATGACCAAATACCCAATGACCGTCCAGGGCTTCAAGGCCCTGGAAGAGGAGCACGCCCATCTGACCAAGGTCGTACGTCCAAAGCTGAGCCAGGACATCGGTACGGCCCGCGAGCTGGGTGACCTCAAGGAAAACGCCGAATACCACGCTGCTCGCGAGCAGCAAGGTATGGTCGAAGCGCGTATCCGTGACATCGAAGGCCGTCTGCAGAACTCGGTGGTCATCGACGTGACGACGATTCCGAAGACCGGTAAGGTGATTTTCGGTACGACCGTGGAAATCGCCAACGTTGAAACTGACGAAAGCGTGGTTTACCACATCGTGGGCGAAGACGAAGCTGACTTTAAACTCGGCAAAATCTCCGTCGGTTCGCCACTGGCCCGCGCCTTGATTGCCAAGGAAGAGGGTGATGTGGTGACCGTCAAGACGCCTGGCGGCGTGACCGAGTACGAGATTGTTGAAGTTCGTCACGTCTGAAAGGCGGCGCCCGCTTCGTGCGGGCGCCATGCTGTGGCAACTCGCCCAGATGCTTTGGGTGGGTGGCCTATGGCTGCTGCATATTGGTGTATTACCGGCGTTGGGCCTGATTGGCCTGGCGCCGTTGCTGATCGATGAGATCGACGGACTACTGAGTGCGCTGCTGGTGGGTTTTGCGGCGGCGTGCGTGATTCTTCAGGCGCTGGTGCTGATCAAGGCTGAAGGCCTGGGGAGTTTGTGGCGGGATATTCGCGGCCAACTGCTGTTGATGGCGCTGTATGCATGTGCAATGTTTTGCGCGGTGCATATCTGGCTGCCGGAAGCGTTGCGCTGGCAGCTATTCAGCTATCTTGTGCTAGGGTTTTCCGGCCTGGTGCTGGTTATACAGCCGGCGCCCGGGTGGAGTGGCGGGGCGCGCGAAGCACGCCCGTGACCCTTTGAATCATTTGAAGCGATGAACGTTCGACAGTTGCTTGTTGACGCTGAAGTTCTTGCGATACAGCAGCGCCATCTTGCCGATGACCTGAACCAGGTCCGCTTTGCCAACCTTGCACAGTTCTGCAATGGCAGCCAGGCGCGCCTCGCGGTCGAGGATGTTGACCTTGATCTTGATCAGTTCGTGATCGTTCAGCGCGCGTTCGAATTCGGCTAACACACCCTCAGTCAAACCGTTGTCTGCCACAATCAGAACTGGTTTCAGATGGTGGCCAATGGATTTGTACTGTTTCTTCTGCTCTTGAGTGAGCGGCATAATCTGACCCCTGCGTCTGATCTTGTAAAAAGCGGCGGCCAGTTTACCCGAGGGAGTCCGGGACCGCCCAGTTAATCACGACCCGTTTTATTTTCGAGGTGGCCCGTGGCCCGTTCCAAAACTAGCCTTAAGTGGCTGCAAGAGCATTTCAACGATCCTTACGTCAAAAAGGCGCAGAAGGACGGTTACCGTTCCCGGGCCAGCTACAAGCTGCTGGAGCTCCAGGACAAGGACAAATTGTTTCGCCCCGGCATGAGCGTGATCGACCTGGGCGCCGCCCCGGGTGGCTGGTCCCAGGTGGCCAGTCGTCTGATTGGTGGGCAAGGCCGGTTGATTGCGTCCGACATCCTTGAGATGGACAGCATCCCTGATGTGACCTTCGTGCATGGCGACTTTACCCAGGACGCCGTATTGGCCGAGATCCTGGAAGCTGTGGGAAATTCGCAGGTAGACCTTGTGATTTCCGACATGGCCCCCAATATGAGTGGATTACCGGCTGTTGATATGCCGCGAGCCATGTTCCTGTGCGAGTTGGCACTGGATCTGGCCGGGCGGGTATTGCGCCCGGGTGGTGATTTTCTGGTCAAGGTCTTCCAGGGTGAAGGCTTCGACGAGTACCACAAGAACATCCGCAAGCTGTTCGACAAGGTACAAATGCGCAAGCCGGACTCTTCCCGGGACCGGTCTCGCGAGCAATACCTGTTGGCGCGGGGGTTCCGTGGCATTGAAGGCGCCGCTAGCGATGAGCGTCTTTGAAAGTTTGAAGGGAGTCGATAGGTTTTTTTATATCGCTTTCGTCACGAAGCTTTACGAATATTGTGTAGTCAAAGTTTCACAAAGGGTTACAGACGGCGCCTGCCAGAGTTGTAGGTAATGTAGTAAGTTAGGCCGGTGAATATCATGCGAAGCGCGCGCCAGTAGCGGAGCTTGCTTCAGAGGGTAGTTAATTGAACGATATGGCAAAGAATCTGATCCTGTGGTTGATCATCGCGGCTGTCCTGGTGACGGTGATGAACAACTTCTCCAGCCCTAACGAGCCGCAGACCCTCAACTATTCCGACTTCATCCAGCAAGTTAAGGATGGCAAGGTCGAGCGCGTAGCGGTTGATGGCTACGTGATCACCGGCAAGCGCAACGATGGCGACAGCTTCAAGACCATTCGTCCGGCCATTCAGGACAACGGTCTGATCGGCGACCTGGTGGATAACCACGTGGTTGTCGAAGGCAAGCAGCCTGAGCAGCAAAGCATCTGGACCCAATTGCTGGTAGCCAGCTTCCCGATCCTGGTGATCATCGCCGTGTTCATGTTCTTCATGCGCCAGATGCAAGGTGGCGCGGGGGGCAAGGGCGGGCCGATGAGCTTCGGCAAGAGCAAGGCGCGCCTGCTGTCCGAAGACCAGGTGAAGACCACTCTGGCTGACGTCGCAGGTTGCGATGAAGCCAAGGAAGAAGTCGGCGAACTGGTTGAGTTCCTGCGTGATCCGGGCAAATTCCAGCGTCTGGGCGGCCGTATTCCTCGCGGTGTGCTGATGGTGGGCCCGCCAGGTACCGGTAAGACCCTGCTGGCCAAGGCCATTGCGGGCGAGGCCAAGGTGCCTTTCTTCACCATTTCCGGTTCTGACTTCGTCGAGATGTTCGTGGGTGTCGGTGCAAGCCGCGTTCGCGACATGTTCGAGCAGGCCAAGAAACACGCGCCGTGCATCATCTTCATCGATGAAATCGACGCCGTTGGTCGCCATCGTGGCGCCGGCATGGGCGGCGGTCATGACGAGCGTGAGCAAACCCTTAACCAGTTGCTGGTTGAGATGGACGGCTTTGAAATGAATGACGGCATCATCGTCATCGCTGCAACCAACCGTCCGGACGTATTGGACCCTGCGTTGCTGCGTCCAGGCCGCTTCGACCGTCAGGTTGTGGTGGGCTTGCCGGACATCCGTGGTCGTGAGCAGATCCTGAAAGTACACATGCGCAAAGTGCCGATGGGTGATGACGTGGCTCCGGCCGTGATCGCACGGGGTACTCCGGGCTTCTCCGGTGCCGACCTGGCCAACCTGGTCAACGAGGCTTCGTTGTTCGCTGCCCGTACCGGCAAGCGTATCGTCGAGATGAAAGAGTTCGAACTGGCGAAAGACAAGATCATGATGGGCGCCGAGCGCAAGTCCATGGTCATGTCCGAGAAAGAAAAGCAGAACACGGCTTACCACGAAGCCGGTCACGCCATTGTCGGTCGCGTCGTGCCTGAGCATGACCCGGTCTACAAAGTGTCGATCATTCCTCGTGGTCGGGCACTGGGTGTCACCATGTTCCTGCCGGAAGAGGATCGCTACAGCCTCTCCAAGCGGGCGCTGATCAGCCAGATCTGCTCGCTGTACGGTGGTCGTATTGCAGAAGAGATGACCCTGGGCTTCGACGGTGTCACTACCGGCGCTTCCAACGACATCATGCGTGCCAGCCAGATTGCCCGGAACATGGTCACCAAGTGGGGCCTGTCGGAAAAACTAGGCCCATTGATGTACGCCGAAGAAGAAGGCGAAGTGTTCCTGGGGCGGGGTGGTGGCGGTCAAAACGCCAGTTTCTCCGGCGAGACAGCCAAGCTGATTGACTCCGAAGTACGCAGCATCATTGACCAGTGCTACGGCACGGCCAAGCAGATCCTGACTGACAACCGCGACAAGCTGGATGCCATGGCGGATGCGCTGATGAAGTACGAGACCATTGATGCCGATCAGATCGACGACATCATGGCGGGGCGCGCACCTCGTGAGCCTCGCGATTGGGAAGGCGGTTCGGGCACTTCTGGCACCCCGCCAGTGGTTCAGAACGAACGCCCTGAAAACCCGATCGGCGGCCCGGCAGCTGACCACTAAGGCTTGAAATGACTTCTGTGTTGTCCTCCACCCGGTTGCCTTGCGGCAATCGGGTTCTTGATTTGGCCCATACGCATGTCATGGGCATTCTTAATGTAACCCCCGATTCCTTTTCCGATGGCGGCCGTTTCAGCCAGCTTGATGCAGCGTTGCGTCATGCCGAGGCGATGGTGGCGGCTGGCGCGACATTGATCGATGTCGGTGGTGAGTCGACTCGTCCCGGCGCCCGCGTGGTCTCTCCTTTGGAGGAGCTGGAGCGGGTGGCGCCTATCGTCGAGCGCATTGCTCGCGAGCTGGGCGTGATCATTTCGGTTGATACTTCAACACCAGCCGTAATGCGCGAGGCTGCGCGCCTGGGTGCCGGGTTGATCAATGATGTGCGTTCCCTCCAGCGCGAGGGTGCCTTGGATGCAGCTGCGGCGACCGGGTTGCCGGTATGCCTGATGCACATGCTGGGCGAGCCCGGAAATATGCAAGACAGCCCGCACTATGATGACCTTGTGGGTGAGGTGAGTGGCTTTCTCGCGGAGCGGGTCGAGCAGTGCGCTGCGGTCGGAATTCCTGCGGAAAAGATCATCCTTGATCCGGGATTTGGTTTCGCCAAGACCCTGCAACACAATTTAAGCCTGTTCAAGCATATGGATTCCTTGCATGCCCTTGGTCGGCCCTTGTTGGTCGGTGTTTCGCGCAAGAGCATGATAGGGCTGGCCTTGAACCGTCCGGTGGGTGAGCGACTGTATGGCGGCCTTGCGCTGGCGGCGCTGGCGGTGACCAAGGGCGCGCGTATCTTGCGTGTGCATGATGTCGCGGAGACTGTGGACGTGGTGCGTATGATTGCCGCTGTAGAATCAGCCGAATAAGAATGATGGAGCACTTATGACTAAAAAATACTTTGGCACCGACGGTATCCGTGGTCGGGTCGGCGAGTTTCCTATTACTCCAGATTTCATGCTCAAGCTGGGTTGGGCGGCAGGCATGGCGTTCCGCAGCATGGGCGCATGCCGTATCCTGGTGGGCAAGGACACCCGTATTTCGGGGTACATGTTTGAATCTGCGCTGGAGGCCGGTTTGTCCGCCGCCGGTGCTGATGTAATGCTGCTTGGCCCAATGCCAACGCCGGCGATCGCTTACCTGACGCGTACCTTTCACGCTGAAGCCGGTATCGTGATCAGCGCCTCGCACAACCCTCATGATGACAATGGCATCAAGTTCTTCTCGGGCCAGGGCACAAAGCTGCCGGACGAGATCGAGTTGATGATCGAAGAGTTGCTGGATGCGCCAATGACGGTGGTGGACTCCAGCAAGCTGGGCAAGGTGTCGCGCATCAATGACGCTTCCGGCCGCTACATCGAGTTCTGCAAGAGCAGCGTGCCGACCAGCACCAATTTTGCCGGTCTGAAAATTGTTGTCGATTGCGCTCACGGCGCCACCTACAAGGTTGCGCCGAGTGTGTTCAAGGAGCTGGGCGCCGATGTGACGGTGCTGTCGGCTCAGCCGAATGGTTTGAACATCAACGAAAACTGTGGCTCCACCCATACAGAGCAACTGCAGGCGGCCGTGCTGGCTGAGCATGCGGACCTTGGTATTGCCTTCGATGGTGATGGCGATCGCGTGCTGATGGTTGATCACACCGGTGCTGTGGTCGATGGTGATGAGCTGTTGTTCATCATTGCCCGCGACCTGCATGAGCGTGGCAAGCTGCAAGGCGGTGTCGTGGGTACGCTGATGAGCAATCTTGGGCTGGAACTGGCCCTGGCGGATTTAGGTATTCCTTTCGTTCGCGCGAATGTGGGCGACCGTTATGTGATCGCAGAACTGTTGGAGCGCAACTGGCAGGTGGGGGGTGAAAACTCCGGGCACGTCGTGTGCTTCCATCACACCACAACGGGCGATGCCATTATTGCCGCGCTGCAGGTGCTGTTGTCCTTGCGTCGTCGTGAAGAAAGCCTTGCCCAGGCCCGTCAGGCGCTGCGCAAGTGTCCTCAAGTGCTGCTCAATGTGCGCTTTGCGGGCGGTGAAAATCCGATCGAGCATCCGGCTGTCAAAGAGGCCTGCGAGCGCGTGACCCTGGCAATGGCGGGGCGTGGGCGGGTGCTGTTGCGCAAGTCCGGCACAGAGCCTTTGGTGCGTGTCATGGTCGAAGGTGATGACGAAATACAGGTTCGCGGCCATGCCGAAGACCTGGCAAAACTGGTAACTGAAGTTTGCGCCTGAATTCGGCTTGCCAGTGATGATGTGGTTGGGTAACATCTGCGCCCACTTTGACCGACGAGGTACAGCATGCGTCGCACTATGGTAGCTGGTAACTGGAAGATGCACGGTACCCGCGCCAGTGTCGCTGAGCTGATCAACGGCCTTCGTCACTTGGCCTTGCCAAGCGGTGTTGATGTCGCGGTTTTTCCACCTTGCTTGCATATCAACCAAGTGGTTGATGGCTTGAAAGGCAAGTCGATCCAGGTCGGCGCGCAGAACTCTGCGGTGGAGCCGATGCAAGGTGCGTTGACTGGTGAAATTTCGCCGAGTCAGCTGGTTGATGCGGGTTGTTCCTATGTGCTCGTTGGGCACTCCGAGCGCCGTCAGATGATGGGCGAGCGTGATGGGACACTCAATCGCAAGTTCGCAGCGGCACAGGCTTGTGGCTTGATTCCAGTGTTGTGCGTAGGGGAGACCCTTGCAGAGCGCGAATCGGGCAAGACTCTTGAGGTTGTCTCGCGTCAGCTGGGCAGCATCATCGAGGAGCTGGGTGTTGGTGCGTTTGCAAAGGCAGTAATCGCTTACGAGCCGGTCTGGGCCATTGGTACCGGGCTGACTGCTACGCCGCAACAGGCGCAGGATGTGCACGCAGCCATCCGCGCACAGTTGGCGGCAGAGAATTCTGAGGTCGCACAAGGTGTGCGGCTTCTATACGGCGGCAGCGTGAAGGCGGCCAATGCGGTCGAACTGTTCGGCATGCCGGATATCGATGGGGGGCTCATTGGTGGAGCTTCCCTGAATGCAGATGAGTTCGGTGCGATCTGTCGCGCCGCGGGAAACTGAAAAAATGCTGGAAACAGTCGTAGTCGTTTTTCATCTGTTGGCTGCCCTGGGCGTAGTTGCCCTGGTTTTGTTGCAACAGGGTAAAGGTGCGGATGCTGGTGCGTCTTTCGGTGCAGGTGCTTCAAATACTGTGTTCGGAAGCCAAGGTTCCTCTACCTTTCTTAGTAAGTTTACTGCTATACTTGCCGCAGGTTTCTTCATAACCAGCTTAGGGTTAGGTTACTTTGCTAAAGAGAAAGCTCATGTGCTGACTCAAGTAGGTTTGCCAAACCCAGCAGTGTTGGAAGTGCCAAAAGCAAAACCGGCTTCTGATGATGTCCCGGTGCTTCAAGAGCAAAAGTCGGCTACTCCAGCGACTGACGTACCTCCAGCTCAAGAGCAAAAGTAAGAAGGGTTGTAAACGCTGTATTGCCGAGGTGGTGGAATTGGTAGACACGCAACCTTGAGGTGGTTGTGCCCATAGGGTGTAGGGGTTCGAGTCCCCTTCTCGGTACCAATTATCAGGAGAGCCCGCAGTTGCGGGCTTTCTTGTAGGTGGAAGGTTACATTGACCCTGTAAGGGATCGGTCGTATACTTCCGCCCCAGCTTTGTCGCGGGGTGGAGCAGTCTGGTAGCTCGTCGGGCTCATAACCCGAAGGTCGTCGGTTCAAATCCGGCCCCCGCAACCAGTTTTAGCGGAGCCCCTTTTAAGGGGCTTTTTGTTAGCTGGACACTTTCAACGCCGCTGTTCGACGGCGTTTCAAGGATGGGCGTTTCGCCCATTTTTTTATTTTGCACAGCATGCACATACATGCACGAGGGGGTTCAGGTGTCGAGCAAGCTAGAAGAGTTGCAGGCCTTGTTGGCCCCGGTGGTCGTGGCCCTAGGCTATGAATGCTGGGGTATTGAGTTTTCGGCTCAAGGTCGCCACTCAATGTTGCGCGTTTATATCGATAAAGAGGGCGGCGTGCTGGTGGACGATTGTGCCATTGTCAGCCGTCAGATCAGCGGTGTCCTGGATGTTGAAGATCCAATTTCCGTTGAATACACCCTCGAAGTTTCCTCGCCAGGCATGGAACGCCCACTGTTCACTATTGATCAGTTTGCAAAATTTGCCGGTGAACAAGTGAAGATCAGGCTGCGATCTCCCTTTGAAGGGCGACGCAACTTTCAGGGCCTTCTGCGCGGTGTAGAAGAACAGGATGTCGTGGTGCAGGTAGACGACCATGAGTTCCTGTTGCCGATCGATATGATCGACAAGGCCAACATTATTCCCAGTTTTGACTGAGACGCGGATCCCGCGGATCCAATGGCTTGCGAAAGGCGAGGCGTACGATGAGCAAAGAAGTACTGCTGGTTGTTGAGTCGGTATCCAATGAAAAGGGCGTACCGGCAAACGTGATTTTTGAAGCGCTGGAGCTGGCTCTGGCCACTGCTACCAAAAAGCGTTTTGAAGACGAAGTTGATCTGCGTGTGGAAATCAACCGCCACACCGGTGCCTATGAGACTTTCCGTCGCTGGACGGTCGTCGAAGAAGCCGATCTTGATGATCCGGCCATCGAAACCTGGCCGAGCAAGGTTGCGCAAACGCACCCTGGCGCCAAGGTCGGTGATGTCGTTGAAGAAAAGATCGAATCGATCGAATTCGGCCGTATTGCTGCACAGACCGCCAAGCAGGTCATCGTGCAGAAGGTTCGCGAAGCCGAGCGCGCTCAAGTCGTTGACGCCTATCGCGAGCGCCTGGGTGAAATCATCTCCGGCACCGTGAAAAAAGTCACCCGCGACAACGTGATCGTCGACCTGGGCAACAACGCCGAGGCGTTGCTGGCCCGCGAGGACATCATCTCCCGCGAAACCTTCCGTGTCGGCGTGCGTCTGCGTGCGCTGCTCAAGGAAATCCGCACCGAAAACCGTGGCCCTCAGTTGATCCTGTCGCGTACCGCGCCGGAAATGCTGATCGAGCTGTTCCGTATCGAAGTGCCGGAAATCGCCGAAGGCCTGATCGAAGTCATGGCTGCGTCCCGCGACCCGGGTTCGCGCGCCAAGATCGCGGTCCGCTCCAAGGACAAGCGCATCGACCCGCAAGGCGCCTGCATCGGTATGCGCGGTTCGCGCGTCCAGGCAGTGTCGGGCGAATTGGGCGGTGAGCGTGTGGACATCGTCCTGTGGGACGACAACCCGGCGCAGTTCGTGATCAACGCCATGTCGCCCGCTGAAGTGGCGGCAATTATCGTTGACGAAGATGCCCATGCCATGGACATCGCCGTTGGCGCAGACAATCTGGCTCAGGCCATTGGTCGTGGTGGTCAGAACGTGCGTCTGGCCAGCCAACTGACCGGCTGGACCCTGAACGTGATGACCGAATCGGACATCCAGGCTAAGCAGCAAGCTGAAACCGGTGACATCCTGCGCAACTTCATCGACGAGCTGGAAGTCGACGAAGAGCTGGCACAGGTGCTGGTAGATGAAGGCTTCACCAGCCTGGAAGAGATTGCCTACGTACCGTTGGAAGAAATGCTCAACATCGACGGCTTTGACGAAGACATCGTCAACGAGCTTCGCGCTCGGGCCAAGGATCGTTTGTTGACTAAAGCCATCGCTACTGAGGAAAAGCTGGCAGACGCCCATCCGGCCGAAGACCTGCTCTCGCTTGAGGGTATGGACAAGGATTTGGCGATGGAACTGGCGGTGCGCGGCGTAATTACCCGCGAAGACCTGGCCGAGCAGTCTATTGACGATCTGCTCGACATCGACGGCATTGACGATGATCGTGCCGGCAAGTTGATCATGGCCGCCCGAGCCCATTGGTTCGAGTAACTAGGCGCGGCCTGAGGAGAGAAGTGCATGACGCAAGTCACGGTGAAACAACTGGCCGATGAGGTCAAAACACCGGTAGAGCGCCTGTTGCAGCAGATGCGTGAGGCAGGTCTGCCGCACACCGCCGCCGATGAAGGTGTGAGCGACAGTGAGAAGCAGTCTTTGCTGACTCACTTGAAGAGCAGCCACAAGGCGAAAGTGGAAGAACCGCGCAAGATTACATTGCAGCGCAAAACCACCAGCACCCTGCGTGTCGCTGGTAGCAAGAGCATCAGCGTTGAAGTACGCAAGAAGAAAGTCTTCGTACAACGCAGCCCGGAAGAAATCGAAGCCGAGCGCAAACGCGAACTGGAAGAACGTCGCGCAGTAGAAAATGCTGCTCGTCAGAAGGCTGAAGAAGAAGCCAAGCGTCGCGCCGAAGAAGAAGCGCGTCGCCAGCCTGCTGCTGCGCAACCTGCTGCCACTGAAGCGGTCGCCGCGCCTAGCGCGCCAGTAGAAGCTGTACGTGAGGCCGCTCCGGTTGCCCCTGCGCCAGCCCCTGCTGCCGACGCTCGCAAACGCGACGAACCTCGTCGTCCGGACAAGCCACGTGCTGACGATAACAATCGTCGCGGTGGTGGTGGCGATGGCGAGCGCAAAAACGCTCCGCATCGTGCTTCGGTCAAAGAGAAAGCGCCTGCTCCCCGCGTTGCCCCACGTACTACCGACGAAGAAAGCGATGGCTTCCGTCGTGGTGGTCGCGGCAAGGCCAAGCTGAAAAAACGCAACGCTCACGGTTTCCAGAGCCCAACCGGCCCTGTCGTGCGTGAAGTGAAGATCGGCGAGACCATCACTGTTGGCGACCTCGCTCAGCAGATGTCGGTCAAGGCTGCTGAAATCATCAAGTTCATGTTCAAGCTGGGCACCCCGGCCACCATCAACCAGGTACTGGATCAGGAAACTGCTCAACTGGTTGCTGAAGAGCTGGGCCACAAAGTGACCCTGGTCAGCGACACCGCCCTGGAAGATTCCCTGGCCGAGTCCCTGAAGTTTGAAGGTGAAGCAGTATCCCGTGCGCCAGTCGTGACCGTAATGGGCCACGTTGACCACGGTAAGACTTCCCTGCTCGACTACATCCGTCGTGCCAAGGTTGCTGCTGGCGAAGCCGGTGGTATCACCCAGCACATCGGCGCATACCACGTTGAAACCGACCGTGGCATGGTGACGTTCCTCGATACCCCAGGCCACGCCGCGTTTACCGCAATGCGTGCCCGTGGTGCCAAGGCGACCGACATCGTGATCCTGGTGGTTGCGGCGGACGACGGCGTAATGCCACAAACCATCGAGGCTGTTCAGCACGCTCAGGCGGCTGGCGTTCCTCTGGTGGTTGCAGTGAACAAAATCGACAAGCCGGGCGCCGATCTCGATCGCATCCGTAGCGAACTGTCGGTTCACGGCGTGACTTCCGAAGAGTGGGGTGGCGACACTCCATTCGTACCGGTCTCTGCGAAGATGGGTACCGGCGTTGATGAACTGCTCGAAGCCGTTCTGTTGCAAGCCGAAGTGCTGGAACTGACCGCTACGCCATCGGCTCCTGGCCGTGGTGTCGTGGTTGAATCGCGCCTCGACAAGGGCCGTGGCCCGGTTGCAACCGTCCTGGTTCAAGACGGTACCCTGCGCCAAGGCGACATGGTCCTGGTCGGTTCGAACTACGGCCGTGTACGTGCCATGCTCGACGAGAACGGCAAGCCAATCAAGGAAGCAGGTCCTGCTATCCCGGTCGAGATCCTCGGCCTGGACGGTACTCCGGACGCTGGTGACGAGATGAGCGTGGTTGCCGACGAGAAGAAAGCCCGTGAAGTGGCTCTGTTCCGTCAAGGCAAGTTCCGCGAAGTCAAACTGGCCCGTGCTCACGCCGGCAAGCTGGAAAACATCTTCGAGAACATGGGCCAGGAAGAGAAGAAGACGCTTAACATCGTCCTCAAATCTGACGTACGTGGTTCCCTCGAAGCGTTGAACGGCGCCTTGAACGGCCTGGGTAACGACGAAGTGCAAGTGCGCGTTGTCGGTGGCGGTGTCGGTGGTATCACCGAGTCCGACGCCAACCTGGCACTGGCTTCCAACGCTGTACTGTTCGGCTTCAACGTGCGTGCCGATGCCGGCGCTCGCAAGATCGTCGAGCAGGAAGGCCTGGACATGCGTTACTACAACGTCATCTACGACATCATCGAAGACGTCAAGAAAGCCCTCACCGGCATGCTTGGCAGCGACGTTCGGGAGAACATCCTGGGTATCGCCGAAGTTCGTGACGTGTTCCGCTCGCCGAAATTCGGCGCGATCGCCGGTTGCATGGTGGTTGAAGGCACCGTGTACCGTAACCGTCCAATCCGTGTACTGCGTGAAGACATCGTTATCTTCGAAGGCGAGCTGGAATCCCTGCGCCGCTTCAAGGATGACGCTTCCGAAGTACGTGCCGGCATGGAATGCGGTATCGGCGTCAAGAGCTACAACGACGTCAAGGTTGGCGACAAGATCGAAGTCTTCGAGAAGGTTCAGGTTGCTCGCAGCCTCTAACTCGCGCACTTCCGGAGCCACGCGGCGTGTGGGCATGCAAATGCCCCGCGCAGCGTACGGACTCTAAACGCAACGCCCGGTCTGGCTTTTGTCAGGCCGGGCGTTTGCCGCTTTCAGACCCCACGGGTTTCACCGTGTGGCAGTAACAGGTAACAAGACATGGCAAAAGAATACAGCCGTACCCAGCGTATCGGCGATCAGATGCAGCGTGAGCTGGCCCAACTGATCCGTCGCGAAGTCAAAGACCCCCGTGTTGGCCTGGTCACCATCACCGCCGTTGAAGTGAGCCGTGACGTGGGTCACGCCAAGATCTTCATCACCGTGATGGGCCAGGACAGCAGCGAAGAAATCGCGCAAAGCATCAAGGTGCTCAACTCCGCCGCAGGTTTCCTGCGTATGCAGTTGGCCCGCGAAATGAAGCTGCGCAGTGTTCCCCAGTTGCACTTCCACTACGACGAAAGCGTCGTGCGTGGCGCGCACCTGTCGGCACTGATCGAGCGCGCCGTGGCTGAAGACAGCCAGCACCCGTCCACACCTGAAGACGCCAAGGAGTAAGCGGTGGCTCAGGTCAAACGTATCCGTCGCAACGTCAGCGGCATCATTCTGCTCGACAAGCCCATTGGCTTCACCTCCAATGCCGCGTTGCAGAAGGTTCGCTGGCTGCTCAATGCCGAAAAGGCCGGGCACACCGGCAGCCTCGACCCGCTGGCCACCGGCGTGTTGCCGTTGTGCTTTGGCGAGGCCACCAAGTTCTCGCAATACCTGCTCGATTCCGACAAGGGTTACGAAACCCTGATGCAACTGGGCAAGACCACCACCACGGCCGATGCCGAGGGTGATGTGCTGCAGGTTCGCGACGTGACCGTTGGTCGCTCTGATATCGAGGCTGCGTTACCCGGTTTTCGTGGGCAAATCAGTCAGATACCGCCGATGTACTCGGCTCTCAAGCGTGATGGGCAACCCCTTTACAAGCTGGCACGTGCGGGCGAAGTAGTGGAGCGCGAAGCGCGTTCTGTTACTATTGCGCGCTTGGAATTGCTCGCCTGTGAAGGTGACACCGCGCGCCTGGCCGTGGACTGCAGCAAAGGCACCTATATCCGTACCCTGGTGGAAGATATTGGTGAACATCTTGGTTGCGGTGCGTACGTTGCAGAGCTGCGACGCACACAGGCTGGCCCTTTCACCCTGGCCCAGACGGTCACGCTGGAAGAGTTGGAAGCGGTACACGCCGAAGGCGGCAACGAAGCGGTTGATCGCTTCCTGATGCCATCGGACAGCGGTTTGCTGGATTGGCCATTGCTGCACTTCTCGGAGCACAGCGCGTTCTACTGGCTCAACGGCCAGCCGGTACGTGCCCCGGATGCTCCGAAGTTCGGCATGGTGCGGGTACAGGATCATAACGGTCGCTTCATCGGTATCGGTGAAGTGAGTGAAGACGGGCGCATCGCGCCACGTCGACTGATTCGGTCAGAATGACCGAACGAGTGTGGCTGTTAACAGGCACGGTCAACACTCATTTTTAGATACAGGGATTTGTCCCTGGCCTGTTGAAACTGCCCTTTGGGTGGTTTCCTGAAAAAGGATTGCCTCATGGCTCTCGACGTTCAAGAAAAAGCACAAATCGTTGCTGACTATCAGCAAGCTGTTGGTGACACTGGTTCGCCAGAAGTGCAAGTTGCACTGCTGACCCACAACATCAACAAGCTGCAAGGTCACTTCAAGGCCAACGGTAAAGATCACCACTCCCGTCGTGGTCTGATCCGCATGGTAAACCAGCGCCGTAAGCTGCTGGACTACCTGAAAGGCAAGGATCTGGGTCGTTATCAGACTCTGATCGGTCGCCTGGGTCTGCGTCGCTAATAAGCGATTGCGCTAGAGGTTGGTTGTCTGCCGTGCGTCAGTGGGATTCCCGCTGGCTCATGGTAGGCTCCCAGCCTCAAGTTTTATCTGGATACACGTTTTACCCCTGGACCTGGTTCGGGCCGATTCCCGACATTGCCCAAGAATTTCGCAAGAAGACAAGTTCCCCCAAGAGCCACAAAGAAGGTAGGACACCGTGAACCCGGTTATCAAAAAATTCCAGTTCGGTCAGTCGACCGTTACCCTCGAGACAGGCCGTATCGCCCGTCAAGCCTCCGGCGCAGTGCTGGTTACCGTTGACGACGACGTTACCGTTCTGGTGACCGTGGTTGGCGCCAAGACCGCTGACCCGAGCAAAGGCTTCTTCCCTCTGTCCGTTCACTACCAGGAAAAGACTTACGCTGCTGGTAAGATCCCTGGCGGTTTCTTCAAGCGCGAAGGCCGTCCTTCCGAGAAAGAAACCCTGACTTCCCGACTGATCGACCGTCCGATCCGTCCGCTGTTCCCAGAAGGCTTCATGAACGAAGTGCAGGTTGTCTGCACCGTCGTTTCCACCAGTAAGAAGACCGATCCGGACATCGCTGCGATGATCGGTACCTCGGCTGCCCTGGCTATCTCCGGCATTCCTTTCGATGGCCCGATCGGCGCTGCCCGCGTTGCGTTCCACGAAAGCACCGGCTACCTGCTGAACCCGACTTACGAGCAACTGAAAGCTTCGAGCCTGGACATGGTCGTTGCCGGTACCTCGGAAGCCGTATTGATGGTTGAATCGGAAGCCAAAGAGCTGACCGAAGACCAGATGCTGGGCGCCGTGCTGTTCGCCCACGACGAGTTCCAGGCTGTCATCAAGGCTGTCACCGAGCTGGCTGCCGAAGCGGCCAAGCCAACCTGGACCTGGGCGCCACAAGCTGAAGCCACTGAACTGCTGGGCGCTATCCGCTCCGAGTTCGGCGCTGCCATCTCCGATGCCTACACCATCACCGTCAAGGCCGACCGTTATGCGCGCCTGGGCGAGCTGAAGGATCAGGTTGTGGCCAAACTGTCCGGTGAGGAAGGCCAGCCTTCCTCCAGCGACGTCAAAGCGGCTTTCGGCGAGATCGAATACCGCACCGTTCGCGAAAACATCGTAAACGGCAAGCCACGTATCGACGGCCGCGACACCCGCACCGTACGTCCGCTGAACATCGAAGTCGGCGTTCTGCCGAAGACTCACGGTTCGGCGCTGTTCACCCGTGGTGAAACCCAGGCCCTGGTAGTCGCGACCCTGGGTACTGCCCGTGACGCGCAGCTGCTGGACACCCTGGAAGGCGAGAAAAAAGACCCGTTCATGCTGCACTACAACTTCCCTCCGTTCTCGGTGGGCGAGTGTGGTCGCATGGGTGGCGCTGGTCGTCGCGAAATCGGCCACGGCCGTCTGGCGCGCCGTTCGGTACAGGCCATGCTGCCTGCTGCTGACGTGTTCCCTTACACCATCCGTGTTGTGTCGGAAATCACCGAGTCCAACGGTTCCAGCTCCATGGCTTCCGTTTGCGGTGCTTCCCTGGCGCTGATGGACGCTGGTGTGCCGATGAAGGCGCCGGTTGCCGGTATCGCCATGGGCCTGGTTAAAGAAGGCGAGAAGTTCGCCATCCTGACCGACATCCTGGGCGACGAAGACCACCTGGGCGACATGGACTTCAAAGTAGCTGGTACCGCCAAGGGTGTGACCGCGCTGCAGATGGACATCAAGATCAAAGGCATCACCGAAGAAATCATGGAAATCGCCCTGGGCCAAGCCCTGGAAGCGCGCCTGAACATCCTCGGCCAGATGAACCAGATCATTGGTCAGTCCCGTACCGAACTGTCGGAAAATGCTCCGACCATGATCGCGATGAAAATCGACACCGACAAAATCCGTGATGTCATCGGTAAAGGCGGCGCGACCATCCGTGCTATCTGCGAAGAAACCAAGGCTTCGATCGACATCGAGGACGACGGTTCGATCAAGATCTTCGGCGAAACCAAGGAAGCGGCTGAGGCAGCACGCCAGCGCGTCCTGGGCATCACCGCTGAAGCCGAGATCGGCAAGATCTACGTCGGCAAGGTTGAGCGCATCGTCGACTTCGGCGCATTCGTGAACATCCTGCCGGGCAAAGACGGTCTGGTTCACATCTCCATGCTGAGCGACGCTCGCGTTGAGAAAGTGACCGACATTCTGAAAGAAGGCCAGGAAGTGGAAGTGCTGGTACTGGACGTGGACAACCGCGGCCGTATCAAGCTGTCCATCAAGGACGTAGCAGCAGCCAAGGCTTCGGGCGTTTAATCACCCCAGGCTTTACGCTGAAAAAAAGGACCCTTCGGGGTCCTTTTTTTATGGGCGCGGGAAAGTGAAGGGAAATCAGCCATTTACCCCGAGCCAAAAGCCGCAACTTGCATGCAGGCACGATGGGCTTCATGCAAGTTGCACGATTTCGAAAATCGCACATTTTTATAAGTCATTGTTTTATAATGACTTAATTATCAGTCACGACTTGGCACACTGCCTGCAATATCCCTGTTAACGCTGCAGCATCAAGGTTCATGTGCTGCGGACTTTTAATAAAACAGGAGTTACTCGTATGAAGAAGTTCGCTCTCGCTACTGCTACCGCTCTGACTCTGGCCATGGGTGCTAACGTAGCCTTTGCTCAGACTTCCCAAGCCCCTATGACTTTGGCGGCGGGTGAAGCGACCAAGGCCAAAGAAAGCGTTTCGGATACTTGGATCACTACCAAAGTTAAATCCGATCTGCTGACCGAGAAAGGCATTCCTGGCTCGGACATCAAGGTTGAAACCAACAAAGGCGTGGTTTCCCTGTCGTCCACAGTCGCTATCTCTGATTCGCAGAAAGCCACTGCTGTAGCGATCACCAAGAAAATCAAAGGTGTAACCGCCGTTTCCGCTGATGGCCTGTTGGCTGGCGGCGCGACCAAGGCTGACGGCATCGACAAGACCAAAGGCGCGGCTGCCAGCGCTAAAGAGTCGACCTCTGATACCTGGATCACCACCAAAGTGAAAGCTGATCTGGTAACCGAGAAAGGCATTCCTGGCACCGACATCAAAGTCGAAACCAACAAAGGTGTTGTTTCCCTGTCTTCGGCCGTAGCGGTCACTGAAGCCCAGAAAACCACCGCGGTGAACATCACCAAGAAAATCAAAGGCGTTAAGGCTGTATCGGCCGATGGCCTGAAAGCAGAGTAAATACTGAAGGATTCGTCTTGAACTAGACGGCGGCGGCTAAGGGTGAGTTAGATATCCACCCGATGCACCTCTTGAGTTCATGCGACCGACCACAGGGATGTGGTCATTACAGGCCCCGGCACTCGTGTCGGGGCCTGTTCTATTTTGGGCTGGAGAAAAACCTGACCACAACAGAGATCCAATGTGGGAGCGGGCTTGCCCGCGAAGGCGTCGTGTCAGCTAACCGATGGGTCGACTGATTCACTGCATTCGCGGGCAAGCCCGCTCCCACAGTTGGATGAGGTGCTTAGGAGGTTATTCAGCATCCAGATGCATCGGGGTCACCACCCGACCATCTTTCTCCGCCTGCCCCAGGTTCGCATCAATGAAGTACACCCGTTCATCTTCAAGCTGCCCCTTGTCCACCAAGTAGTCCTTGATCGTGCTGGCGCGGTCCTGGCCCAGCTGACGCAGCAAGACGTCACTGGTGCTCCAGAACTTGATCACGCCCTCACGCAGCTTCGCAGAGCGGTCGTCGTTGCTCAGGTCTTTCCACTCCGCTGGCGGTTGTTGCTTCAGGCGTGTGCGATAAATGCCTTCCAGCAGCGGCGCTTTCTCTTTCTCCGGTACGACCAACAGTGAGGCCTGCGCCGGGACCTTGTCGCCACGGCGTTGCAGGATCTTGTAGTAGTTGTATTGGTATTCACGCTCCAGGCGCTGTGCGGCCAGGAATGGGCCGTCGCTGCTGGCGGCTGCAGTGCCTTCGATTTCCAGGCGTAGGGCTGGACGTTCTTTCAATGCTTTGGCCAGGCTGTTCAAGGCGCCTTCGGCATCCTTGCTCAAATCGCTGGAACCCGGGGCGAAGGACACGTTGCCCAAATCCTCAGCACCGCCGCCTGAGATCAGCCCACCAATGAACTTGAACGGCGCCGTCGCCGCACGTACCACCAAGTTGCGCAGGGTCTGCCACACAATCGGCATTACGCTGAATTGCGGGTTGTTCAAGTCGCCGGTCACCGGCAGCTCGATGGAGATTTTGCCATCGCTGTCCTTGAGCAAGGCAATTGCCAGGCGGATCGGCAGGTCCACGGCGTCCGCACTGTCGACTTTCTCCCCCAATTGCAGTTGCTCGACCACCACTTTGTTTTCGGCTTTCAACTGGCCCTTTGTAATCACATAGTGCAGGTCGAGGTTCAGCCGGCCTTTGCGGATACGGAAGCCAGCGAACTTGCCGGAGTAGGGGGTCAGAGTCGTCAGTTCGACACGCTTGAAGCTGGTGGCGATATCCAGCGCCGCCATCGGGTCGAAAGGGTTCACGCTGCCCTTGATGGTCACAGGTGCATAGCGGTCCACCTTGCCGTTGATATTGACGCTGGCGGGCTTGGCCTGGCGACTGTCAATGGTGCCGATCTGGCCGTTGAGCTGTTGGATCGCCGTGGCGAAGTTGGGTGTCAGGCTGAAGTCCGCAAAGTTGGCCGACCCGTCATTGATCGCAATTTGCCCGATACGAATGCCCAACGGCTTTTCCTTGCTGGCGGGCTTGGATGTTTTGTCGGCGGGTTGCGGGATCAACAGGTCATCAACGTTGGTGGTGCGGTCATCGTTGATCATGAAGCGCGCATACGGTTGCAGCAGGTTGACCTTGTCGATCGACAGGCTGTCGCCATGCTGGTAGTTCACGCCCTCCAGTACCAGGCGCTGCCATTTGACGAAGTCGCGGGTCTTGAGGGTATCCAGGGTATGCAGTTGATCGACCTGCGCCCGGCCGGTGACCTGCAGTTTCAGCGGGTCCGCGCTTTTGAGGTTCACGTCCAGGTTGCTGCCCAACATGCCGCTGCGCAGTTCCAGGCGAATGAACGGGCTGATGTAGGACTGGGCGACCCGCAGGTCGATGTCCTGGGTGTTCACTTTAAGCTTGGCGCTGATCGGGTTGAGGTTCACTTCGCCGGTCGCGAGGATCTTGCCTTGCTTGCCCAGCCCCGTGTCGACCTTCAAGGTGAAGGGGCTCTGGTTGAGGCTGTCGAAGTTCTGTACATCGACATTCAGCGGGCCCAGTTCCAGCGCGACGGCAGGTTTGACCTGGCGGTCGGCCAGGTGCACCTGATAATTGCGCAGTTGCACGTCCTTGAGCAGCACCTGCCAGGGTTTGCTCGGCGCGGCAGGTTCAGGTTTGGGCGAGTCAGCGGTGGCCGGTGCGGTGGCGGGTTCCGCCTTGGCCGGTTTACTCGGTTGACTGGCAAACAGCTTCTGCCAGTCCAGTTGACCATCGGCTTCGCGGGCGGCCCAGGTTTCGAGCTTGTTACTGCGAATCTTGCCAACCACTACTTGCTGCTTGGCCAGGTCCACCGTGGTTTCGCTGACGTCCAGGCGCTCCAGACGTGCCAGCGGGCGGCCATCGGGGGCCTTGATCGCAAACGGCGCGATGCTCGCAGCGGTGTTGGTCAGGTTGAGTTCGGTCTCTTTGGCCAGGCTGAATTTATAGTCGGTGCTGAAATTCAACACACCGTCCTCAAGTACCAATGGCAAGGCATCGCGTACGTACGGCCACCAAGCTTTCATCTTGCCATCGGTGACTTTCAGGGTGCCCTCGGAGGTGATCGGCACCAGGCTGAAATTGCCTTTCCAGTCGATTTGCCCGCCTTCGGGGCCTGCGGCCACCAACGTCATGTCGGCGTTGTCTTCAGGCAGAGTGCTGAGGTTTTTCAGCTCGAAGTCGAGTTTGTCGTAGAGAAATTCGATCGGCTCGCTGGGGCGCAGATCCTGGAAATGCACATAGCCGCTCGCCAGCTTGATGCGTTCGATGCGCAGCGGGAACGGTTTGGCGTTGGGATCGGCCGGGGTCGGCTCGCTCGGCGGCAGCTTGAACAGTTGCGCCAGGTTCAGTTGCCCGGACTTGTCGAACAGCAGCTCGGTCTTGGGCTTGTCCAGCTCGACGTCCGCCAGGTGCAAGGCGCGGGTCCAGAGGCTGTCGATCTGCAGGTTGGCGTAAAGGCGCTCGAAGCCGACTTGTTCCTTGCCGGGTTCACCGATTTGCAGGCCCCACACGGTCAGCTCCAGGCTGAACGGGTTGAGCTCGATACGCTCGATGCGCGCCGGCACCGTGGCGTAATGGGCCAACTGTTGGTTGGCGATGCGAAGCGCAATGCCGGGCAAAATCAAAAAGCCCAGCAAGCTGTACAGAGCCAGAGCAGTCAACAAGGCGCCGACGGCGCGAATCAATCCTTTGGGCATGGGTGACGCCATCTGTGTCGAACGAGAGTGCCTTGGAGTATGGCACGGGTTTTCGGTTCCGAAGAACAGGCTCCGTTGGGATAAGTCTTACAGTTGCAGGATCAGGGTTTTCAGCGGTGGCTGCTGGTCACGGGACGGGAAGTCAGCCCCAGGTGTCATGACGGTCCACTCGCGGACCGGGCGACCGGCTTTTTCGGCGCAGCGCAGCACCTGTTCGCGCCAGTCATCCATGCTGACTTTAGCCAGATTGTTGCAGCAGATCAGCACGCCGTTGTCGGCGGTGGCCAACAGTGCCGGCTTGAGCAGGCTTTGGTAGTCGCGCAACAAATCGACGGTGCCGAAAGCGCTCTTGGCCCATGCCGGAGGGTCGAGCAACACCAGGTCATATTGACGCTGTTCGAGGCGTGGGTAGCTCGGCAGCTTCTGGCCGCGCCGCTGGGTGATCGGCAGCCCAGCCAGTTGGCGAATCGCCGGGAAGTAATCGGACTGCACGAACTCCATGGTCGGCAGTTGCGGGTTTAACAGGCCGTTTTCGCGCCCGACCGCCAGGTTGCCCTCGGCAAAGTCCAGGTTGCACACCTCTCGCGCACCTCCGGCTGCCGCGCTCAAGCCCACGCCACAGGTGTAGGCGAACAGGTTCAGCACGCTCTTGCCGGCGCTGTGCGCCTTGACCCAACCGCGCGTGTTGCGCAAATCGAGGAACAGCAGCGGGTCTTGCCCGGCATGACGACCGCGCACACGGTAGTTCAGGCCCCACTCCTGGCCGACCAGGTCCACCAGTGCCGCAGGTTCGGCGCGGTACACCGTGTCTTCACGGTCGATCCGCGAATTGCCACGGGAGCGGTCGTTGTAGACCAGCAACAATTCCAGGCCCATGTACTGGTTGATCAGTTGATGCAGGTCCAGCAGGTCGGCGGTTTCCAGCGACTGGTGGAAGCTTTGCACCAGCAGTTGCGGACCATAGCGGTCGATGGTCAGGCCGCCGGCGCCCTCCTGGCTGCCATGGAACAGCCGGTAGCAGTCGGTGCCTTGGGCGTGCAGCTCGTTGATCAGGTCTTGGCGATAGTCGAGGGCGGCGCGCAGCGCCTGATTCAGGGGAGACATGGAGCGCGCCTTGCTGGGAAAAGAGGGCGCGAAGTTTAACAGTTATGCGGCGTTGCCTACATCAACCCCATCCGCCGATGGGCGCGTTGCACCGAACCATTGCGCATGGCCCAGCGCAGCAATGGTGCACTGCGTCTTACCCCGGCGCGGATCATCTGGCGCTGCAACGGGCTTTGGTGCTGTTCGAGCATCGCACTGGCCCACTCCGGCAGCAGATCGATCCCGGCCTGCATCATCAAGCTGCCAAAGGGCTTGGCCAGGGTGCTGGGGGCGGGCGCGTTGACCAGCAGACGCAACACTTCGCGACTGCGTTCGTCGCACAACAGTTGAGGGCGGATACGCTCCAGATAATCCGAAACGTCCTGCCGTGAACGGGGAACATGCCGCGCGCCCAGGCGTTCAGCTACCAGGGCGATTTCGCTGTAGTAGCGGTCTTGATCCCGCCCCGAGAGATGAGGGTTGCGATAGCGCAGGTGCGCCGCCAGAAAATTGCTGACTTCCGCCACGTGCACCCACGTCAGCAACTCCGGATCGCTGGCCGCATAAGGCCGCCCATCCGGCGCATGGCCGACCACTTGCAGGTGAATGGTGCGCACCTTTTCGATCAGCCATTCGGCGTCTTGGCGTGAGCCGAAGGTGGTGCCGGAGATGAACTGCGAGGTGCGCCGCAAACGCCCGAGCATGTCCTGGCGGAAATTCGAATGGTCCCACACACCCGCCAGGGCCAATGGGTGCAAGGCTTGCAACATCAAGGCGCTGATGCCGCCGATCAACATGCTGCTGAAGTCGCCATGCACTTGCCAGCTCACCGAGTCGGGCCCGAACAGGCCTGGATCGCCCTTGGGGTTTTCCAGGTCCAGTTGGCCCAGTGACAAGCCGGTGAGGCTCATCAACTGGGTTTCGATACGGCTGCGGATAAATTCCATGGCGACTCAAGGGTTCCTATCGGTTCAGGCGTTTGTCGATCAGGCCGTCCACCACGCTTGGGTCGGCCAGGGTCGAGGTGTCGCCCAGGCTGTCGAGCTCATTACAGGCGATCTTGCGCAGGATACGCCGCATGATCTTGCCGGAGCGGGTTTTTGGCAGGGCTGGCGCCCATTGGATCAGTTCCGGCTTGGCAAAGCTGCCGATTTCCTTGCTGACCAGATCCAGCAGGTGTTTTTTCAGCGTGTCGCTGGGCTCCACGCCATTCATGGGAGTGACGAAGGCATAGATGCCCTGGCCCTTGACGTCGTGGGGGTATCCCACCACCGCGGCTTCGGCGACCTGGTCATGCAGCACCAGCGCGCTCTCTACTTCGGCGGTGCCGATACGGTGGCCGGACACGTTGATCACATCATCGATGCGCCCGGTGATCCAGTAGTCGCCATCCTCATCGCGGCGAGCGCCATCGCCGGTGAAGTAGTAGCCGAGGTAGGGTTTGAAGTAGGTGTCGATCATGCGCTGCGGATCGCCATAGACACTGCGGATCTGCCCGGGCCAACTGGCCTTGATCGCCAATACGCCGCTGCCGGCCCCGTGCAGCACCTTGCCGTGTTCATCCAACAGCACCGGCTGCACGCCGAACATCGGCTGGGTGGCGCAACCGGGCTTGATGCGCTGTGCGCTGACCAAGGGGCTGAGCATGATGCCGCCCGTTTCGGTCTGCCACCAGGTGTCGACGATGGGGCAGCGCTGCTCGCCCACGGCATTGAAATACCAGTCCCAGGCTTCCGGGTTGATCGGTTCGCCGACGCTGCCCAGCAGCCGCAGGCTCGCCCGGGAGGTGTTTTCCAGCGGGCCGTGGCCCTCACGCATCAAGGCGCGCAAGGCGGTGGGCGCGGTGTAGAAGATATTCACCTGGTGTTTATCGATCACTTGCCAGAAGCGCGAGCTGTCCGGGTAGCTGGGCACCCCTTCGAACATCAGTGAGGTGGCGCCATTGGCCAGCGGGCCGTACACGATGTAGCTGTGGCCGGTGACCCAGCCCACGTCGGCAGTACACCAGAACACTTCGCCGTCGCGGTAGTCGAGCACGTACTTGAAGGTCATCGCCGCCTGCAGCAGATAGCCACCGGTGGTGTGCAGCACGCCCTTGGGTTTGCCGGTGCTGCCGGAGGTGTAGAGGATGAACAGCGGGTCTTCGGCGTCCATTGGCTCGGGCGGGCAGTCGTCGCTGGCGGCCTCCAGGGCGAACTGATAGTTGAGGTCGCGGCCTTCGCTCCAGTTAATGGTTGCTCCGGTGCGTTCCACCACCAGCACCGTGCTCACATTCGGGCAACTGGCCAGTGCCTTGTCAACGTTCTGTTTCAGCGCCACCGGCTTGCCACCGCGTACGCCTTCGTCAGCGGTGATCACGGTGCGACAGTCGGCGTCGAGAATGCGGTCGCGCAGCGCGTCGGGCGAGAACCCGCCAAACACGACGGAGTGCACGGCACCAATACGCGTACAGGCCAGCATCGCGTAGGCTGCTTCCGGGATCATTGGCATGTAGATGCACACGCGGTCGCCTTTCTTCACGCCACGGCTTTTCAGCACATTGGCCAGGCGGCATACGTTTTGGTGCAGTTGGCGGTAGGTGATTGTGGATGATGTTGTCGGGTCATCGCCTTCCCAGATGAAGGCCGGTTGATCGGCACGTTGTGCCAGGTGACGGTCGATGCAGTTGTAGCTGACGTTCAGCTGAGCACCGGCAAACCATTGCGCTGCGCCGGTCTTGATGTCTGAGATTTGAACGGTGTGCCAGGGTTTGATCCAGTCAAGGAAGCCCTTGGCCTGTTCGGCCCAGAAGGTGTCGGGCTGTTCGATGGACTGGCGATAGAGACGCTTGTAGTCCTCTTGGCTGAGCTGCGCAGCTCGGCGGACGGCATCGGCGGTGGGAAATGAGCTGATATCGAACATGAGCGGTCCTTATTCTTGTTTTAGGGACAAGAGGGGAGCGCCCTGTGTGTAGGAGCCGGCTTGTCGAATCGTCGCACCGCGGCGATGGCGATCTTTCGGACGCCATCGCCGGCAAGCCGGCTCCTACACAGGAAGGTGTGCTCCCGCCATTTCAGACCATCAGTGTAGTGCCGATCCCTTAGCCGCGGTGACGACCACGGAAGTAGTTGATCAGGCCCTGGGTCGAAGCGTCCTCGGCCGAGGTTTCTTCGGCGCCGGTCAGGCGGTTGTACACGCCTTTGCCCAGCTCTTTACCCAGCTCCACACCCCATTGGTCGAAGGCGTTGATGCCCCAGATCACGCTCTGCACAAACACTTTGTGTTCATACATGGCGACCAGCGCGCCCAAGCGGCGCGGGCTGATGCGCTCAACCACCAGGGTGTTGCTCGGACGGTTGCCCGGGATCACCTTGTGCGGGGCCAGCTTCTGAACTTCGGCTTCCGGGATGCCCTTGTCGCGCAGCTCGGCTTCGGCTTCGGCGCGGGTCTTGCCGAGCATCAGCGCCTGGCTCTGGGACAGGCAGTTGGCGTACAGCCACTGGTGGTGGTCAGAGACCGGGTTGAAGCTGACGATCGGCACGATGAAGTCGGCCGGGATCAGTTGGGTCCCTTGGTGCAGCAACTGGTGGTACGCGTGCTGACCGTTGCAGCCGACGCCGCCCCAGATCACCGGGCCGGTATCGGTGGACACGGGCGTGCCGTCCTGGCGCACGCTTTTGCCGTTGGATTCCATGTCCAGCTGTTGCAGGTGCTTGGTGATGTTACGCAGGTAGTGGTCGTACGGCAGGATCGCGTGGCTCTGCGCGCCCCAGAAGTTGCCGTACCACACGCCCAGCAGGCCCAGCAGCACGGGCATGTTCTGTTCGAACGGCGCGTTCTGGAAATGCTGGTCCATGGTGTAGGCACCGGACAGCAACTCCTTGAAGTTGGACATGCCGATGGCCAGCGCGATAGGCAAGCCGATGGCCGACCACAGCGAGTAACGGCCGCCAACCCAGTCCCACATCGGGAAGATGTTCTCCTCGCGGATACCGAAGGCCACGGCCGCGGCGTTGTTGCTCGATACGGCGATGAAGTGGCGGTACAGCTCGGCTTCCGAGCCCCCCTGGGCCAGGTACCAGGCACGGGCGGCCTGGGCGTTCTTCAGGGTTTCCAGGGTGTTGAAGGATTTCGACGAAACGATGAACAGCGTGGTCTCGGCGCGCAGCTTCATGGTCAGCTCGTGGAACTCGCTGCCGTCGATGTTCGCCAGATAATGGCAGCGCACGCCTTTGTGGGCGTAGGACAACAGCGCTTCGGACACCAGCTCCGGGCCGAGGAACGAGCCACCGATACCGATGTTCACTACGTCGGTGATCGGCTTCTCGGTGTAGCCACGCCACAGGCCGTCGTGGATGCGGCCGACCAGGTCAGTGATCTGGTTCAGCACCTTGTGCACGTCCGGCATGATGTTCACGCCGTTGACCGATAGCTTGTCGCCCACTGGGCGGCGCAGGGCGGTGTGCAGGGCAGGGCGGCCTTCGGAGGAGTTGACCGGCTCGCCTGCATACAGCGAGTTGATCGCGTCTTTGAGACCGACTTCCTTGGCCAAACCCACGAGCAAGTCGCGGGTTTCGCTGGTGATCAGGTTTTTCGAGTAATCGAGGAAAAGTCCGCAGCTGCTCAAGGTGAACTGGGAGAAACGCTGAGGATCGGCATTGAACGCTTCGCGCATGCTGAAATCCTGCATGGCTTGGCGATGTTGATTGAGCGCTTGCCAGGCGGGCAGAGCGGTAACGTCATGAGGAGTGCGGTAGTACGCCATCGCTGCGGGTTTCCTTTTATTACGGGGACTGCCTTTAGGACACTTCAAAGTCCGGAACGTCCTGCTTTGTTCAAGCGGCCGACCCCGGACAGCGCTAACCAAGAGCGCAGGGCGATTACATTAAACCTAGCGTGTGAATATGTCTTGGCTTTGTCTGCGCTGTAGCCGGTACTTTTTTATACCGGCACAGCGGACAGGGCAACAGGCGTGCTGTTTTTGAGGTGGGAAAAGGCGGGGAGTGTCAGGCCAGGTTCAGGTGCAGGTTGTCGATCAAGCGCGTGGCGCCCAGGTAGGCGGCCACCAGTATCACGATGTCGCGGTCCTCGGCCGTGGCGGGCCGCAGGTGCGCGCCTTGGCGAACTTCGAGGTAGTCGATGCGCAAGCCGGCGGCTTCGATCTGCTGGACCTGCTCGGCGCGCAGCTTGGCGAAATCATGCTCACCGGCTTTGATCGCCTCGGCAATCTGGCTGAGGCTGCGGTACAGCACCGGGGCAATGGCACGTTGCTCGTCGGTGAGGTAACCATTGCGCGACGACAGCGCAAGGCCGTCGTCGGCGCGCACGGTGGGCTCGCCGATGATCTGGATCGGCATGTTCAGGTCGTGGACCATGGCGCGGATCACGGCCAATTGCTGGTAGTCCTTCTGGCCAAACACGGCCATGTCCGGCTGGACCATGTTGAACAGCTTGCTCACCACCGTGGCCACGCCCTCGAAGTGCCCGGGGCGGCTGGCGCCGCACAGGCCTTCGGAGAGTTGCGGCACACTGACGCGCGTCTGGCCGGTCATGCCGCCCGGGTACATTTCTTCGACGGTGGGTGCGAACAGCAGGTTGCAGCCGGCTTGCAGCAGCTTTTCCTGGTCGGCCGCCAAGGTGCGCGGGTACTTGTCCAGGTCTTCGCCGGCGCCGAACTGCAGCGGGTTGACGAAGATGCTCGCCACCACGAAGTCCGCCTGTTGCGCGGCTTTGGTGACCAGAGTGGCGTGGCCGCTGTGCAGGTTGCCCATGGTGGGCACAAAGCCAATGCGTTTGCCGGCGCTGCGGGCGTGGGCCACGGCAGCCCGCAGTTCACGTACGGTTTTTACGGTGTTCATGCAGAGAATCCGTGTTCGACGCCAGGGAAGGTAACGGCTTTGACTTCAGCGACGTAGGCGCTCAAGGCGGCATGGATGCTGTCCTGGCCGGCCATGAAGTTCTTCACGAACTTGGGCACGCGGCCGCTGATCGACAGGCCGAGCATGTCATGCACCACCAGCACTTGGCCGTCGGTGGCCGAACCCGCGCCAATGCCGATGACCGGCACTTTGACGGCCTGGGTGATTTCGGCGGCGAGTTCGCTGGGCACGCACTCCAGCAGGATCATTGCGGCGCCGGCTTGTTCCAGGGCAATCGCGTCGGCACGCATCTGGCGTGCCTGAGCCTCATTACGGCCTTGAACCTTGTAGCCGCCGAGGATGTTCACCGACTGCGGCGTCAGGCCCATATGTGCACACACCGGCACGCCACGTTCCGCCAGCAGGCGGATGGATTCGGCCAGCCACACGGCGCCTTCCACTTTGATCATGTGCGCACCGGCTTGCATCAGCTTGCCGGCGTTCTGGAAGGTCTGTTCGAGTGTTGCGTAACCCATGAACGGCAGGTCAGCAATGATGAACGCACCGTCGTTGCCGCGTTTGACGCTGGCAGTGTGGTAAGCGAGGTCATCGGTCGTCACAGGCAGGGTGCTGTCATTCCCTTGAAGAACCATGCCCAGGGAGTCACCCACCAGCAACACCTCCACACCCGCCTGGCAACTGGCGTGGGCGAAGGTGGCGTCGTAGCAGGTCAGCATGGTGATTTTTTCACCTTTGAGCTTGAGGCTCTGCAAGGTGGTCAGGGTAATGTCTGGCATGAAAAGGGTCCTCGTTCAGGCGCTTGGAAACAGCGAGTAACGCGCGTGAGTCTTCGTTTATACAGGCGCACTGTCTTGAGAGCAGTGCTTATAAGGCCTGGATTGCGCCCTTGAGCGCCGTGTTGACGGCAGCGGGACGCCTATAGTCGTGATGGGGACACGGGAAGTCAATTGGATGTGTTACCGCATTGTTACGACGGCGGTGTTACCGCTGTTACTGACGCGATTCAGCAACTTCAGCGGCGTTTTCAGGCTACATGGGATCAAAATGTGGGAGCTGGCTTGCCTGCGATGCAGGCGCCTCGGTCTTTCAGTGAGGCCGAGGTGATGCTATCGCAGGCAAGCCAGCTCCCACATTGACCGAGTCAGTCTTGGGGCAGGCGTTCCAGGCCGACGAATGGGCACGCGGCCAACAGATCGCTGAGCCGCTGACCGTTGGGTAATTGCAACGCGGCCGGTGCCAGCTCAGCCAGCGGATACAGCACAAACGCCCGCAGGTGCATCTGGTAGTGCGGCACCTTCAGGCGCGGTTCGTCGATCAGGCGATCGCCAAACAGCAGGATGTCCAGGTCCAGGGTGCGCGGGCCCCAACGTTCAAGGCGCTCACGGCCCTGATCGTTCTCGATAGCCTGCAAGGCATCGAGCAGTTCCAGCGGCGCGAGGCTGCTGTCCAGGGCGGCCACCGCGTTGGTGTAGCGCGGTTGGCCCGGGAGCAGGGAGTCACTTTGGTAGAAGGCCGACACGCCAGCGACGGATGTGCCGGGCAATTGCGCCAGTGCTTCGATGGCGCTGCGCAATTGCTGGTCCGGGGCAGCCAGGTTGCTGCCCATGCCGATGTAGATGTGCTCCACGTTTATTCGCCCGAAGCGTCAGCCGCACTGCGTTTACGCTTGGTGCCACTGCGACGACGCTTTTTCGGGCCTGCGCCTTCACCGTCACCCTTGCTGCCGAGGTCACGGATCATGTCGCGGCGCTCGCTGTCGTTGGCGTCCTGGTAGTCGGTCCACCAGTCGCCCAGGCCGTCGGTCTGCTCGCCAGCGCTTTCACGCAGCAGCAGGAAGTCGTAGCCCGCACGGAAGCGCGGGTTGTCCAGGAGCAGGTCGGCGCGTTTGCCGCTGCGGCGTGGCAGGCGTTCCTGCATGTCCCAGATCTCGCGGATCGGCATCGTGAAGCGCTTCGGAATAGCGATGCGTTGGCACTGCTCGGCGATCAGCTCGTGCGCAGCTTCCTGCATGGCCGGAATCGGCGGCATGCCACGGTCTTGCAGGCGCAACACGCGTTTTGGCAGGGCCGGCCACAACAGGGCGGCAAACAGGAACGCCGGGGTGACCGGTTTGTTCTGCTTGATGCGCAGGTCGGTGTTGATCAGGGCTTCGCTGATCAGGGTGTGGGTGTACGTCGGGTTGTATTCCAGTGCTTCGGCGCTGGCCGGGAACAGTGGGTCGAACAGCTGCAGGTCCACCAGCATTTCGAAGGTGTCGGCGGCGTATCCCGAGAGGAACAGCTTGAGCACTTCTTCAAACAGGCGTGCCGAAGGAATCTCGCGCAGCATCGGCGCCAGGTCGCGAATCGGCGCGGCGGTGTGCTTCTCGATGCCGAAGTTCAGCTTGGCGGCAAACCGCACTGCCCGCAGCATGCGCACCGGGTCTTCCTGGTAGCGCTGGACCGGGTCGCCGATCAGACGGATCAGGTTGTTGCGGATGTCGTGTACGCCATTGGCGTAATCGAGAATGCGCTCGCTGACCGGGTCGTAATACAAGGCGTTGATGGTGAAGTCGCGGCGCTGCGCATCTTCTTCCAGGGTGCCATAGACGTTGTCACGCAGGATGCGGCCGCTTTCGTTGCGCGAAGACTGGTTGGTGTCTTCTTCTTCATCGCTTTGCGGATGACCGGCGCGGAAGGTGGCGACCTCAATGATTTCGCGACCAAAGTGGATGTGCACCAGCTTGAAGCGACGACCGATGATTCGCGCATTGCGGAATTCGGCACGCACTTGCTCGGGCGTGGCACTGGTGGCGACGTCGAAGTCCTTGGGCGTGATATTGAGCAGCATGTCGCGCACACAGCCACCGACCAGGTAAGCCTGGTAGCCGGCGTTCTGCAGGCGTTCGACGATGTTCACCGCATAACGGCTGAATTGAGCGCGTTGCAGCGAATGTTGGCTGCTGTTGAGCACTTCAGGCGTGCTGCGTTTGTGTTGCGTACGACGCAAGGGAGAACGGAATGACTGGAACAACTTCTTCAGCATGGGATGCACTGTTTGAAGGAATGTTCGGCCATAACGAAGAATGACCGCATGATGGGCGGGGATTCTAGCATTTAGTCGGGGGATGGTGTAGGAACAAGCTGCAGGCCTTGCGCCATAAGCCTTGGAAGGTCAAATCGCAGAAACTACAAGGGGAGCCGAAGCTCCCCCAGAAGTAGTTGCGTGCTCTATTTTTATTATTGATTTCGGGCTTCTTGTTTTTGTTGATCGCCCTCGCCATGAAGCTTCACCTTCATGGCACTCCCAATCGAGAGTCAAGAGCAAACGGATTGCTTTGGTCGCTGTGTTGCTGATCTACGATCCAACCAGTTCAGGCTCTGCCTTAGGGCAGTTTTTGTTGTTCTCGGCCTGGTTGCGGGGCAAGCCCCAAATGCAACGCCTCTCCAAAAGAATCAGTTAGCTGCGCCTCCGCCGTGTTGTTTTTGTTATGCGTGAGTCGATTCGTCTTATTTTTATTGTCTTGTACAAAGCTTGTTATTGTTTTTGTACTAAGCATATAGCAGGGTGCGTGCCAACTTTTGCACCGGCCAATGATTCCGGGGGTTTAAGGTGTTTTTTGGTTTTTGACAGGCCAAAAAAAGCCGGGGCTTCGTTACCGTAAGCCCCGGCTTTTGTTACGTGAAAAATCAGCGGTAACAGTTTTTTCACATCTGAGGGTGTTACCTGTGGGGGCGCGCCCTCAACTCTCGCTGGCCACCCCGGTCTTGCGCCGTGGAATACCCAGGCGCTGGCGGCGTTCCCACAGGCACTTACGGCTTACGCCCAGCTTGCGGGCCAGTTCAGTCTCGGTCATGTGGTCCTGATGCTCGAGAACGAAATGCTGGAAGTAGTCCTCCAGTGACAAATCTTCCGTCGGCTCATGGCTGGTATTGCTACCGCTGCCCTGTTGCGGGGCCAGGCCGATGAAATCGTCGTCTTCCAAGTCGCTCAGCTCGATGTCGATACCCAGCAGCTCGGCAGAGATTTCCGGGCTCTCCGACAGGATTACCGCACGCTCTACCGCATTTTCCAGTTCCCGCACGTTACCCGGCCACGAGTAATGCCGGATGGCCTGTTCGGCGTCCGGAGCAAACTTGAGGTCGGTACGGTTGATGCGCGCGCTCTGGCGCAGCAGGAATGCATTGGCGATCTCGTTGACGTCAGCGCCACGCTCACGCAGGGCCGGCAGCTTGAGGGCGATCACGTGCAGGCGGTAATACAAGTCTTCACGGAACTGGCCGATCTTGGCCAGACTCTTGAGGTCACGGTGGGTCGCCGCGATCAGGCGCACATCGACCTTCTGCGATTGCACCGAACCGACACGGCGAATCTCGCCTTCCTGCAACACGCGCAGCAAACGGGCCTGGGCTTCCAGGGGCAGCTCGCCGATTTCGTCGAGGAACAGCGTGCCGCCGTCCGCGGCTTCGACCAGGCCCGCACGCCCGGCGCTGGCGCCGGTGAACGCACCTTTTTCGTGACCGAACAATTCGGATTCGATCAGCGATTCAGGGATGGCTGCGCAGTTCACCGAGATCATCGGCGCCTTGGCGCGCTTGGACAGGTTGTGCAGGGCGCGAGCCACCAGCTCTTTACCGGTGCCTGACTCGCCCTGGATCAACACATTGGAGTCAGTAGGCGCGACCTTGCGGATCTTGCCGTACAGGTCCTGCATCGGCGGGCAGGAGCCGATGATGCCGATTTCGCCGTTGCTGTTATCCACCCCTGGCTTGTCGGCAGCCTTGCCGGAAGGACGCTGTTCGGCCGGTGCGCTGCTGGCCGACTGACGGTCACGCAGGATGCGGGCCACGGCCTGGAGCATTTCGTCATGGTCGAAAGGCTTGGCGATGTAGTCCACCGCGCCCATCTTCATGGAGTCCACCGCCGAGCGCAGGCTGGCGTAGCTGGTCATGATCAGCACCGGGGTGCCCTGGCCAAGCTTGATCAGCTCGGTGCCCGGAGCGCCCGGCAGGCGCAGGTCACTCACAATCAGGTCGAACGTGGGAATGCTGAACCGCTCCTGGGCTTCCTGCACCGAGCCGGCTTCGCTGACCTGGTACTGATTACGTTCAAGCAGGCGACGCAAGGCAGAGCGGATAATGGTTTCGTCTTCGACGATCAAAATGTGCGGCATTGATTCAATTCTCTCGACGGTCTCAGTTCACAGCGGACGTCGCTTCGACATGACGCGGCAAGGTCACCCGAATACGGGTGCCGCGTTGGCTTTCGGTGTCAGCCGGGCTGTCGATGGTGATTTGTCCATAATGCTCTTCAACGATGGAATAGACCAGTGCAAGGCCCAGACCGGTACCTTCACCGGGGTCCTTGGTGGTGAAGAAGGGTTCGAACAATCGGTCCATGATGTTCTGTGGAATGCCGCTGCCTTCGTCCTCGACGATCAGGTCGACCGTGTGCTCGAAAGCCTCGGTCTTGACCCTTACCGCGCCACCCGCCGGGGTTGCGTCGCGGGCGTTGGACAGCAGGTTGATCAGCACTTGGGCCAGGCGTTGTGAGTCGCCATCGACCCAATGGTCCGGATCACACAAGTTGAAGAACTGTACTTCGAAATTGCGCCGGTTCAAGGCCAGCAGCCCAATGGCATCCTGCGCCACTTCAGCCAGGCAGACGGCTTCGTCCTGATTCTGATGGGCGCCTGCGTGGGCAAAGCTCATGAGCGACTGCACGATGCGCGAAACACGCTTGGTTTGTTCGAGGATCTGCCCGCTGATTTCGGTGATTTCGCCGTCTTCTTCGCGCTCTTCCCGCAGGTTCTGCGCAAGGCAGGCGATACCGGTGATCGGATTGCCGATTTCATGGGCAACGCCTGCTGCCAGGCGGCCAATACTGGCCAGTCGCTCGGAGTGCACCAGCTTGTCTTCGAGCATCTGGGTTTCGGTCAAGTCTTCCACCAACAACACCAGGCCACTGTTACCCGGTGCCAGCGGCTCGTCGATCGCAGCCTTGTGCAGGTTGAGCCAACGGGTCTGGCCGTCGAGGGCCAGGTGCTGCTTGTGCAAGTGTTCGTCGGGCAGGTTGATGAAACCTTGCAGCAACTCCTTCCACGGTTCGCCCAGGGTATTCAGGCGCGAGCCCACGACGCGCTGGGCGGCGATACCGGTGAGTTCCTCCATGGCCTTGTTCCACATGAGGATCTCCTGGTCCTTGGCCAGGGAACACACGCCCATCGGCAGCTCTTGCAGCGTCTGACGGTGGTAGCGGCGCAGGGCATCGAGTTCGGCGGCCAGGCCGGTGAGGCGCGAGTGGTAGTCCTCAAGGCGGCTTTCGATGAAGTGGATATCTTCGGTGACGTAGTTTTCGCCGCCCGCCTTGTAGGGCAGGAAGGTTTCCACCATGTCCTGGGACACGCTCGGACCCATCAGGCCCGAGAGATTGGCTTCGATACGGTCACGCAAACGACGCAGTGCATACGGGCGCCGCTCGTCGAACGGCAGGTACAGATCGCGCAGCGCTTGCTCGACTTCTTTTTGTGCGGCCTTGGCACCGAGGGGCTTGGCCAGTTGTGTGGCGAACTCCTGGGGCGACGCCGCATGCAACTCGCGGCGTTGCGGCCGGCGCACGTTATCCACCGCACAGGCTTCGGCGGCGCTGGTTTCTTCCGGGCTGGCGTTGGTGAACAGCGAAATCAGGGTGAACATCAGGACGTTGGCGGCCAGCGAGGCGATGGCCGCCATGTGCCAGCTGGTGTCGTCCAGCACGTAAATCATGTTCAGCAGCGGAATGTAGAAACCCTGCAGGTTGCCGACCAACGGCAAGAGCATGGTGACGATCCACACCAGGATGCCCGCCAGCAGCCCGGCGATAAACCCACGACGGTTGGCCGTCGGCCAATACAGCACCGACAGCACCCCCGGCAGGAACTGCAAGGTGGCGACGAACGCGACGATGCCCAGATTGGCCAGGTCTTGCCCGGCGCCCAGCAGCAGGTAGAAGCCGTAGCCGGCCATGATGATCGCGACGATCAGCGCACGGCGTGTCCATTTCAGCCAGCGGTAGATATTGCCCTCGGCCGGCGGCTGGTACAGCGGCAGCACCAGGTGGTTGAGCGCCATGCCCGACAGCGCCAGGGTGGTGACGATGATCAACCCGCTGGCGGCGGAAAGCCCGCCAACGTAAGCCAGCAGCGCCAGGGCCGGGTTGTTGGCGGCAATGCCGATGCCGAGCGTGAAGTATTCGGGATTGGTGGTCGCGCCCAGCTTCAGGCCGGCCCACAGGATCAGCGGCACTGCCAGGCTCATCAGCAGCAGGAACAGCGGCAAGCCCCAACTGGCACTGACCAGCGAGCGCGGGTTGAGGTTTTCGGTAAAGGTCATGTGATACATGTGCGGCATCACGATCGCCGAGGCGAAGAACACCAGCAACAGCGTGCGCCACGGGCCTTCTTGCAGCGGCGTGTGCAAGGCGGCGAGAGCGGTCTGGTTCTGCAGCAGCCACAGTTCAAGCTGTTGCGGGCCGTCGAACACGCCGTAGAGCGCGTAGAGACCGACGCCGCCGATGGCGATCAACTTGATCACCGACTCGAAGGCGATCGCAAAGACCAGACCTTCGTGTTTCTCGCGAGTGGCGATATGGCGCGAGCCGAAGAAAATCGTGAACAGCGTGATCAGCGCACAGAAGGCCAGCGCCACGCGATGTTGCACAGGCTCGCGGGTCAGGATGCTGATGGAGTCCGCCACGGCCTGGATCTGCAGGGCCAGCAACGGCAGCACGCCGATCAGCATGAACACGGTAGTCAAGGCACCCGCCCACGTGCTGCGGAAGCGGAAGGCAAACAGGTCGGCCAGGGAGGAAAGCTGATAGGTGCGGGTGATTTTCAGGATTGGGTACAGCAGCACCGGCGCCAACAGGAACGCACCGGACACGCCAAGGTAGCTGGAGAGAAACCCATAGCCATATTGGTAGGCCAGGCCCACGGTGCCATAAAACGCCCAGGCGCTGGCGTAGACGCCCAGGGACAAGGTGTAGGTCAACGGATGGCGAATGATCGCCCGCGGAATCATTCCGCGCTCACTGATCCAGGCCACCCCGAACAACGCGGCCAGGTAGGCGGCGCTGATCAGCAGCATCTGGGTGAGACTAAAGCTCATCGGCATCTTTTTGGCTCTGCAGGATGAAGGTCACGACGATCAGGATCAGCCACAGCAGATAGGGGCGATACCAGGCGCCCGTGGCGTCGATCCACCAATCCATGATGGCGGGAGAAAACAGGTAGATCCCGACGACCAGCAGCAGGACCAATCGATAGATGTACATGTTGGCCTCTGTGTAAAAACGTGCGGCGATGGTAACGGATGCTTGGCAAGCTGCAAGCGCCTTCAGTTCAATTGCGCTTCGGCCAGCGTGAGTGTGCGCGGGATCTTGGTCGCGTCCCAGTGCGCAATCCCCCAATCCAGTAGCTCCCGTGGGCTGGCGTGCAGCAGCTCGGCGCCCGGTTGCTGGCCCAGGGCGCGCAGTGCTCTCAATAACAAAGGCGTGGCCTGGTCGGGTGTCAACGGTGGCGAACGGTAGGATTTGCCCAGCTTGTTGCCGTCCGGTTGGGTGATCAGCGGTACGTGTAAATAGCGCGGTTGACGCAGGCCCAGCAGTTCTTGCAGGTAGAGTTGACGCGGCGTGGAGTCCAGTAGATCGGCGCCGCGCACGATATCGGTGACACCCTGCCAGGCATCGTCGAGCACCACGGCCAATTGGTAGGCATAAAGCCCGTCACGGCGGCGGATGATGAAGTCGCCGACATCGCGGCCCAAATGCTGTCGGAATTCGCCCTGCACACGGTCGGTAAAGTGATACGCAAGCTCAGGCACACGCAAACGAATGGCGGCGTCCTGCTGCTCGTGCCCGGCGTTGCGGCACAGCCCCGGGTAAATCCCGTTGTAGGCTTCCAGTTGCTTGCGTGAACAGGTGCAGGCGTAGGCCAGGCCATGGTTGAACAGGTCGTTCAGTACTTTGGCGTAGGCTTCATGCCGCTCGCTTTGTCGGACTAGTTCCCCGTCCCATTCGAAGCCATAGCTTTCCAGGGCGTGTAGGATCGCCGCCTGGGCGCCCGGTTCTTCGCGGGGTGGGTCGAGGTCCTCCATACGCATCAACCAGCGGCCATGGTTGGCGCGGGCATCAAGGTAGGAGGCGAGGGCGGCGACCAGGGAGCCAAAGTGCAAGTGGCCGCTGGGCGTGGGGGCAAATCGCCCGATATAGGTAGAGGCAGTCATGGGCCGGATACTACTGGAAAATCGGTAAACGCCAGAAACAAAAATGGGGCGTTTGCACGCCCCATTCGTTCAGCCCGGCAGGGATTACTTGCCGACCTGTTTTTCCTTGATTTCAGCCAAGGTCTTGCAGTCTACGCAGAGGTCCGCGGTAGGGCGGGCTTCCAGGCGACGGATACCGATCTCGACGCCGCAGGATTCGCACCAGCCGTATTCCTCGTCTTCGATCAGTTGCAGTGTCTTGTCGATTTTCTTGATCAGCTTGCGCTCGCGATCACGGGCGCGCAGTTCGAGGGCGAATTCCTCTTCCTGGCTGGCACGGTCTGCCGGGTCCGGAAAGTTGGCTGCTTCGTCCTTCATGTGGTCAACCGTGCGGTCGACTTCCTGCATCAAGTCCTGCTTCCACTTCTTCAGAATATTGGAGAAGTGCTTGCGCATGGGCTCGCTCATGTACTCCTCACCCTTTGCCTCGACATAGGGTGTGAAGCCGCTGAGGCCTGAGGATTGTTGTTGCTTTGCTTGGGTGGACATGAATAGACCGCCTCTCACTCTTCTAATCCATTGCGCAGGATTGCAACGTCACCGACACCTGCCGGCCCTGCGGCTGCAAGCGGGCGAACTTACCAGATAGATTCGGGGTGCGCCACTCCCGGTTGTCGAGGCCCATCACGCGGGGGTTGCAAACGGTAGCAGCCCGCCGTGGCTGGTTATGTATCGTCTCGAATGTTGATTTTAGTCGTTTTGCAAGCGCCTGCCCGGTTCATCCTGGACGACCGGGCAGGCAATAGAACATGTTTTACGGCGCGGGTTCGGTAGAATCCGGATTTTGTCCTCACCGTCTAAGGAAGGCTAATGGCTCAGCCCTACAGTGCGCGCAGTCGCGCCATCGAACCTTTTCATGTCATGGCGTTGCTGGCGCGCGCCAATGAGCTGCAGGCTGCGGGTCATGACGTGATCCACCTGGAGATCGGCGAGCCGGATTTCACCACGGCCGAACCGATCATCCAGGCCGGCCAGGCTGCGCTGGCGAACGGCAGGACTCGCTACACAGCAGCCCGCGGCCTGCCGGAATTGCGCGAGGCCATCAGCGGTTTCTACGAGCAACGATACGGTTTGAACGTGGATCCTGAACGCATCCTGATCACCCCCGGAGGTTCGGGCGCGCTGTTGCTGGCGAGCAGCCTGTTGGTCGACCCGGGCAAGCATTGGCTGCTGGCGGACCCGGGCTACCCGTGCAACCGGCACTTCCTGCGGCTGGTGGAGGGCGCGGCCCAACTGGTGCCGGTGGGCCCGGAGGTGCGCTATCAGTTGACGGCCGACCTGGTGGCCAGGCATTGGGACCAAGACAGCGTTGGTGCGCTGGTGGCGTCGCCCGCCAACCCTACCGGGACCATCCTTACGCGAGATGAGTTGGCCAGCCTGTCGAGCGCGATCAAGGCGCGCAATGGCCACCTGGTGGTCGACGAGATTTACCACGGTCTCACCTACGGCACAGACGCCGCCAGCGTGCTGGAAGTCGACGATGATGCCTTTGTCCTGAATAGTTTTTCGAAGTATTTCGGCATGACCGGCTGGCGCCTGGGTTGGTTGGTGGCGCCACCGGCGGCGGTGGGCGAGCTGGAGAAGCTGGCGCAAAACCTCTACATCAGTGCACCGAGCATGGCCCAATACGCGGCGCTGGCCTGTTTTACCCCGCAAACCCTGAGCATCCTTGAGGAGCGTCGCGCGGAGTTTGGCCGTCGTCGCGACTTCCTGCTGCCCGCGCTGCGTGAGCTGGGCTTCGGCATCGCCGTCGAGCCAGAGGGGGCGTTCTATTTATACGCTGATATCAGCGCGTTTGGCGGTGATGCCTTCGCGTTCTGCCGTCATTTCCTCGAAACCGAGCACGTCGCGTTTACCCCCGGGTTGGACTTTGGTCGCCATCAGGCGGGGCATCATGTGCGCTTTGCCTACACACAAAACCTCGATCGACTCCAGGAGGCGGTGGAGCGTATCGCCCGTGGCCTGCGGAGCTGGCAAGGCTGATGCGCTTCCATCCTCCCCTCGAAGAAGGGCGGCTGATTCGCCGCTACAAGCGCTTTCTCACCGATATCGAAACCGTTACCGGCGAGTTGCTGACCATTCACTGCCCGAACACCGGTTCGATGCTCAATTGCATGGTGGAGGGCGGGCAGGTCTGGTTCAGCCGGTCCACGGACCCCAAGCGCAAGTTGCCGGGTACCTGGGAAATCGCCGAAACCCCTCAAGGGCGCCTCGCGTGCGTCAACACGGCGCGAGCCAATCAGTTGGTTGAGGAGGCGTTGCGTGCAGGTGTCATCAGTGAACTCAACGGCTTTACCGCCCTGAAGCGGGAAGTGCCCTACGGCCAGGAAAAAAGCCGCATCGACTTTTGGCTGGATTACCCGCAGGGCCAGGCTTATGTGGAGGTCAAGAGCGTCACTTTAGGGTTTGACGGTTCGACGGTCGCCGCCTTCCCCGACGCCGTCACCCAGCGCGGCGCCAAGCATTTGCGGGAACTGGCGCACCTGGCGCGCGAAGGCGTGCGGGCCGTGCAGTTGTATTGCGTCAACCTGTCGGGGGTGGATGCGGTGCGCCCGGCCGTGGAAATCGATGCCGGTTACGCCGCGGCATTGCGTGAGGCCAAGGCTGCCGGGGTGGAGGTGTTGGCCTATGGCGTGCGGGTGACGCCTGAAGAAATTTACGTCGACCGGCGCCTGGATGTCGTCATGGGCGACTAGAGTTCCACCCACAATCCCTGCTCGTCCTCGCGGCCGGGCAGGGCAGTCAGGCTTTGGCCTGCGCAGGGGCCGGCGATGCATTCGCCGCTTTCGATCAGGAACAGCGCGCCATGGGTGGCGCACTGGATCAGGCTCGCGCTGGTGTCGAGGAATTGGTCGGGCTGCCATTCCAGCGGGATACCGCGATGGGGGCAACGGTTGATATAGAAGTAGGCGACGCCGCCCCGGCGCACGGCCAACAATTTGCAACCATCGATTTCAAAACCGAGGCTGCTATCGGGCGCGAGGGTGTGGGAGGGGCAGACAAACTTCATTTCAATCCTTAAGTGCCTTGACGTTCAAATGCAAACAATTATCAAATGCCGGCTTCGCCCGTCGGCTGACCGGGCGCTCAATACGATGCCTGGCAGACGCTGTCTGTCACATCGATGAGTGCTTGAGTAGCCCTGCCCCTGGAAGGAAACCCTGTTATGCGCCTGAGTACCAGCGCTATTGCGCTTGTTGCCTCACTGCTGGTCAACCACGGGGCGCAAGCCTCTGAACTGCCACAACGCTGGGTGAGTGCCGGTGGCGCACTGTCGGAATGGGTGACGGCCCTGGGCGGGGAGTCGAAGTTGGTGGGGGTGGATACCACCAGTCAGCATCCCGAGTCGCTTAAAGCGCTGCCGAGCATTGGCTACCAGCGGCAATTATCGGCTGAAGGCATTCTGAGCTTGCGTCCGCAGATCCTGGTAGGCACCGAGGAAATGGGGCCGCCGCCGGTATTGGCGCAGATTCGCGGTGCCGGCGTGCAGGTGGAGTTGTTCTCGGCCCAACCGGACCTGCCGACGTTGAAAGGTAACCTGCAGCACTTGGGCAAACTGTTGGGCAGCGAGGCGAAAGCCAACGAATTGTTTACCGGATATGAACAGGCCCTTGAACAGCAGAAGAGCTGGGTTGCCAAGGCCCAGACCACGCAGAAATCCCCGGGTGTGCTGCTGTTGCTTGGTCACGCGGGTGGCAAGCCGCTGATCGCGGGCAAAGATACAGCTGCCGATTGGATGCTGCAGCAGGCTGGCGGGCATAACCTGGCAACCCACAGTGGCTACAAGCCGTTTTCGGTGGAGTCGCTGGCCGGTTTGAATCCGGATGTTCTGGTGTTTGCTGATCGTGCCCTTACCGGTGATGCAGCGCGTGCAGCCCTGTTCAAGGAAAACCCGATTTTGGCTTCCACCCCGGCCGCCAAGCAGGGGCGGGTGTTTGAAGTGGATCCGACTCTGCTGGTGGGCGGGCTGGGGCCGCGTCTGCCGCAAAGCCTGGTGAAGCTGTCTGCCGGGTTTTACCCGTCCCAGGCCAAGCCCGCCCCATGACGACGCTGGTTAAACCCAAAACTTTGTTTATCGGGCTGGCGTTGCTGTGTGTGTTGGCGACCTGGCTCTCATTGGCCTTGGGGCCGGTCAGCCTACCGCTGGTGGATACGCTCAAGGCTGCCTTGCGCTTGATGGGCATACCGATTGAGGCGCAAGGGTTGGAGCAGGCCGAGTTGATCCTGGGGCAGATTCGCCTGCCGCGAACGTTGCTCGGACTGGCGGTAGGGGGCGTGTTGGCACTGTCGGGTGTGGCAATGCAGGGATTGTTTCGCAACCCGCTGGCCGATCCGGGCCTAGTGGGGGTGTCCAGCGGTGCTGCGCTGGGGGCGGCGATTGCGATAGTCGGTGGTTCGTTCTTTGGCGGTCTGCCGGATGCGTTTGGGCCGTATTTATTGTCGCTGTGTGCGTTTCTCGGGGGGCTTGGGGTGACGGCCCTGGTCTACCGCCTGGGGCGGCGTAATGGCCAGACCAATGTCGCGACCATGCTGCTTGCCGGTATTGCCCTGACCGCCCTCGCCAGTTCGGCGGTTGGGCTGTTTACCTACCTGGCGGATGACGCCACCTTGCGTACGCTGACCTTTTGGAACCTGGGCAGCCTTAATGGCGCGAGCTATTCGCGGTTGTGGCCATTGCTGTTGGTGAGTGCGGGTGTGGCGCTGTGGCTGCCGCGTCGGGCCAAGGCGTTGAATGCGCTGTTGCTGGGAGAGTCCGAGGCCAATCACCTGGGCGTTGATGTCGAGAGGCTCAAGCGTGAACTGGTCTTCTGTACCGCCCTGGGCGTGGGAGCTGCCGTGGCGGCAGCCGGCATGATTGGTTTTGTCGGGCTGGTGGTTCCACATCTGGTGCGGTTGCTGGCCGGGCCGGATCACCGGGTGTTGTTGCCCGCGTCGGTATTGGCAGGGGCGAGCCTGTTGCTGTTCGCCGATTTGGTGGCTCGCCTGGCGCTGGCGCCGGCTGAGTTGCCGATTGGTATCGTGACTGCGTTTATTGGCGCGCCATTTTTTCTCTACCTGTTGTTGCGGGGGCGTGCCTGATGCTGCGCGTGGAAGAGCTGCAGATCCGGCGCGGTCACAAGACGGTGCTGGCTGATGTCACCCTAGACCTGATGCCGGGAGAAGTGTTGGGTGTGCTGGGCCCTAACGGGGCGGGCAAAAGTACGTTGCTTGGCGCGTTGTGTGGAGAGTTGCAGCCGGATAAGGGCAATGTCTGGCTTGACCAGCAGGCGTTGGCTGACTGGAGTGGTTCGCAACGTGCGCAGCGGCTGGCAGTGCTGCCGCAGGTATCGACGCTGGACTTTGCCTTCCGTGTTGAAGAGGTGGTCGGCATGGGGCGCCTGCCTCATCAAACCGGCCGGGTGCGTGATGATGAAATCATCAGCGCGGCCCTGCAGGCGGCGGATGTGGGGCACTTGAGTGGCCGTAGCTATCTGGCGTTGTCGGGAGGTGAGCGTCAGCGCGTGCACCTGGCGCGGGTGCTCGCACAGTTATGGCCGGGTGAAGCAGGCCAGACGCTGCTATTGGATGAGCCCACGTCGATGCTCGACCCCTTGCACCAGCACACCACCTTGCAAGCGATCCGCCACTTTGCGGATCGGGGGGCGGCGGTGCTCGTGATCCTTCATGACCTGAACCTGGCAGCACGTTACTGCGATCGCATCTTGTTGCTGGAACAGGGGCGCCCTCATGCGCTGGATATACCTTCGAAGGTCTTGCTACCTGAGCCGCTCAAGGCTGTATTTGGCCTGGAGGTGTTGGTGCAGCCCCATCCCGAGCGCGGTCACCCGTTGATTATTGCGCGCTGAAACAGGTTTTACGGGCAAAAAAAGACCCGGCAAGAGCCGGGTCAAATAACCGTGATTAGCCTGATGAGGAGATAATCTGAGAGTCCGAACCAATGGTCTTTCAGTTATCGGCTGATCTCGCGACCAGTTGTGATAATCATAACGATTCTCATTTGAGAGTCAACCTTTGTTTTTTCTTGCTCCTCAAATTTTCTCAAACAGGTGTTTGTCATGCCCGCAAATGCTGGGTCTGATCGTGAATCTAATTCTTCTGCCGTGCTGAAATAGCATCCAACTGACGGTTCAACGCTTCCTTGCGCTCCGACGGAATGTCGTTCCAGTGCACATCCATCAATGCGCCTTCGATGGCATACAGCAGCACTTTGGACGCCCGGAATCCACGCGTCCGAACGGCTCGGTAGGCGTCGACCGCTCCCAGGCGGCGCAGATCGGACGCGCTGTGGATGCCCACCGCATGCAGCCACTGCGCCGACGTCTTGCCAAGATTTTTCAGGTGTTGCAGCTCATCGTTCATCAAGCCTCCTTGCGACGGCCGAATGGTGCGGTGGGTATCGTGACCAGGCAAGCCTGAAAAAGAGTGTAGCGCTCAGTAGGAAAAGCGTAGTTCTTTGGTCAGGAACGGGTGAAAAGCTTATAAGAATGACGCGAGGATTTTGACGGCGGGCAGGCATAAACCCCAGCACGCCTGGGCGTGGCCGGGGTTTTGGGCATTGGCGTTACTTGGTGCGGTAACGCAGGCGGGTACCGAAATTGACCGACATGAGGATCTCATCGGCGGTCAGCTCAGGCGGAAAGTAGGCGCCCGAGATCTGTGCATGGGCCAGGCTGGCGCCTTCCAGTGAGCAGTCGCGTAAATCCAGGCCACGCAGGTCGGCGGAGCGGAAGTAGGCATCGGTGAAGTCCACGCCGGTAGCGTTCAGCTCGCGCAGGTCGAGCCCGCGGAAGTCGCCGCCACGCATATCGATGGCACCGTCTTTGGGGCGCTCCTGGTTGAAACCTCGGATGTCATCTTTATGCAGGAGCGAGTAGAGCGGGGTATCAAGAAGCTTGGGCTGACTCATGACGGCGACTCCTGTTGGATTTATGACGCCATTATAGTGCCACTATTGCTGGGTCGTGCGCCCTAAGTCGGTGACACGACCAAGAAATATTTCTTACAGCCCCGGCAAGCGCTGGCGAATATGCGCGACCAAGGCATCGAGCGTCCCGCTTTCATTGGTCTCGACACGATGGCTGAGGAGCAGTTCTTCGGCGGTCAGCGGCTCACGGTTGGCGTGTTGCTCCTCAATTACCGCCAGTGTTGCGTCGGAAGGATCGTTCCTGTCCGCCTGACGTTGTGCCAACCAGCTGGCGATAACGGCCTGTGGTGCGTTGCAATCCAGGATCAGGAAAGGAGCGCCAGTCGCTTCAGCCACTTTGGCGGCGGCGCTGCGCTGTTCGTGCTTGAGGAAAGTGGCATCCAGCACCACAGGGAAGCCTGCACGCAGCACGGTATCGGCGATTTCATTCAGGCGGGCGTAGGTCGCTGCACTGGCGTCGGTCGCATAAATGCCCGCTTGTGGCGTATTTTCCACGTGTTGTTCACCAAACAGACGTTTGCGTTCAACGTCCGAGCGCAGTCGCACAGCGCCCAAGGCTTCCACCAATCGCATCGAGACCTGGCTTTTGCCGACAGCCGAAACACCGTGGGTAATGGCCAGGAAGCGCGATGGAATGGTGCTGTAGCTTTCTGCAAGGTTCGCGTAGTTGCGGTATTGGCGCAGGGTGGTGGCGCGTTGTACCGGGCTAGCCTCGCTCGGCATGCTGAACAGTGCAATCTTGGCGCGGACCAGGGCGCGGTAGGCTTTATAGAAGTTCAGCACTTCAAGGCCCTTGTAGTCGCCCGTCAATTCCAGATATTGGCTGATGAAGCGGCGTGCCAGGGACTTGAGGCCACGGTCTTCCAGGTCCATCGCCAGGAAGCCTGTGTCGGCGTAGACGTCGGTGAAGCGGAACGGTTCGTTGAACTCGATGCAGTCGAAGATCACGACTTGGCCATCGATCAACGTGGCGTTGCCCAGGTGGATGTCACCGTGGCATTCGCGAGTGAAGCCGTCGAGCTTGCGCTGTGCGAGCAGAGGCTTGAGGCGCTCAAAACTGCTTTCGGCCCAGGCTTGCAGGGCTTCCAGTTGTACCAGGTCCGCCTTGTCGCTGAGGAATGGGCGGATCTGTTCGAAGTTCTGCCGCACCGGTGCCATCACTTCGTCCGGCGTGCCGGCCGGGTGATCCTGCGGCACTTTCGGGGCCGTCAGGTGAAAGTGTGCGATCTGTTTGGCCATCTCATCGATGTGCGCACTGGTCAGTTCGCCATTGGCTTGCAAGGTGCTGAGCAGCTGGCTTTGCGGGAACTGGCGCATTTTCAGCGCGTACTCGATCACCGGACCTTCGCCGTCCAATTGCGGGGCTTCGGCGGTACCGGTAATTGGCAACACTTCAAGATACAAATCTTCAGTCAGGCGCCCGTTGAGGCGCAGTTCTTCGTTGCAGAAGTGGCCGCGATCTTCGAGGACCGTGAAGTTGAGAAAGCCGAAGTTCATCGGCTTCTTCAATTTATAGGCATACGGGCCGGTCAGGATCACCCAGGAAATATGGGTTTCAATGACTTGAAACGCTTCAACCGGGTGAGGGTATAAAGCCGGGTTTTGCAGGGCAGCGATCAGGGACTGGCTCACGGGCGATCCTTCAAAGTCGGGGGGAAATCATGGCGGGCATTATGGCCGCTACGAGCGGTCGTGCAAACCGCTGTCCGGCTCATGTTGATCATCAATAAAGTGCGTATAATCCGCCGCCATGACTCGAACCCGATCTCCCCGTTCCCGTAAAAAACCTCCTTCCCGCGGCCTGCGCCCTTGGCTGGGCTGGGCGCTCAAGCTCGGCCTGGTTGGCCTTGTGGTGCTCGCCGGCTTTGCGGTGTACCTCGATGCCGTGGTGCAGGAGAAGTTCTCCGGCAAGCGCTGGACCATTCCGGCCAAGGTGTATGCACGCCCGCTGGAGCTGTTCACCGGCCAGAAGCTGAGCAAGGATGACTTCCTCACTGAGCTGGACGCGCTGGGCTACCGCCGCGAACCCGTGAGCAATGGCCCGGGCGCGGCGGCGGTCAGCGGTAACACCGTCGACCTGAATACCCGTGGCTTCCAGTTCTATGAAGGCCTGGAGAAAGCCCAGCCTGTGCGTGTGCGCTTCTCTGGCGACTATGTTGCCGAACTGTCGTCACTCAACGGTTCGAAGCTGCCGGTGGTGCGCCTTGAGCCGCTGCTGATCGGCGGCATTTATCCAAAGAATCTTGAAGACCGCATCCTGATCAAGCTCGATCAGGTGCCGCCGTATTTGCTGGAAACCTTGGTTGCGGTGGAAGACCGCGATTTCTACAGCCACTGGGGCGTTTCGCCCAAGTCGATTGCCCGTGCCATCTGGGTGAACACCTCTGGTGGCAAGATGACCCAGGGTGGCAGCACGCTGACCCAACAGTTGGTCAAGAACTTCTACCTGACCAACGAACGCAGCCTGACCCGCAAGTTGACCGAAGCGATGATGGCGATGCTGCTTGAGTTGCACTACAGCAAGCAGGAAATCCTGGAGGCGTATCTCAATGAGGTGTTCGTCGGCCAGGATGGCCAGCGTGCCGTGCATGGTTTCGGCTTGGCCAGCCAGTTCTTCTTTGGTCAGCCGTTGTCTGAGCTGAAGCTGCATCAAGTGGCGCTGCTGGTCGGTATGGTCAAGGGCCCGTCCTATTACAACCCGCGTCGCAACCCGGAGCGCGCGCTGGAGCGTCGTAACCTGGTGCTCGATGTGCTCGAACAACAGGGCGTGGCCACGGCTGAGCAAGTGGCGGCGGCGAAGAAGATGCCGTTGGGCGTCACCACGCGCGGCAAGCTGGCGGACAGCTCCTTCCCGGGCTTCATCGACCTGGTCAAGCGCCAGTTGCGTGAAGACTATCGCGACGAAGACTTGACCGAAGAAGGCCTGCGGATCTTCACCAGCTTCGACCCGATCCTGCAGATGAAGGCCGAAGCGTCGGTCAATGACACCTTCAAGCGCATGACCGGTCGTAAGGGCATCGATGACGTCGAAGCGGCCATGGTCGTGACCAACCCGGAAACCGGTGAAGTCCAGGCCATGATCGGCAGTCGCCAGGCCAGTTTTGCCGGGTTCAACCGTGCGCTGGACGCCGTGCGGCCGATCGGCTCGCTGGTCAAGCCGGCGGTTTACCTTACTGCGTTGGAAAAACCGAGCAAATACACCCTTACCAGTTGGCTATCGGATGACCCGTTGTCGGTCAAATTGGCAGATGGCCAGGTGTGGACGCCGAAAAACTTCGAGCGTCGCTCCAACGGTACGATTTTCCTCTATCAGGGATTGGCGCATTCCTACAACATTTCCACGTCGCGCCTCGGGCTTGAAGTCGGCGTGCCGAATGTGTTGAAAACCCTCGGACGCCTAGGCGTCAACCGCGAGTTCCCGGCGTTCCCATCAATGCTGCTGGGCGCCGGCGCCATGACGCCGATGGAAGTCACTACGATGTACCAGACGATCGCCAACGGTGGGTTCAATACACCGATGCGCGGCATTCGCAGTGTGCTGACCGCTGAGGGCGAGCCGCTCAAGCGTTACCCGTTCCAGATTCAGCAGCGCTTTGATGCAGGCTCTATCTACCTGATCCAGAATGCGATGCAGCGCGTGATGCGTGAAGGCACCGGGCGTTCGGTCTATAGCGTGCTGCCAGCGAACCTGACGTTGGCGGGTAAGACCGGCACCAGTAACGACTCGCGTGACAGCTGGTTCGCCGGTTTCGGCCAGGATGTGCTGGCGGTGGTCTGGATGGGGCGTGACGACAACGGCAAGACGCCGTTCACGGGGGCGACGGGCGCGTTGCAGGTGTGGACAAGTTTCATGCGCAAAGCCGACCCGCTGCCGCTTAATATGCCGCAGCCGGATAACATCGTGCAGGCGTGGATCGATCCGCACACAGGGCAGGGCTCTGATGCCAACTGCCCGGGTGCGGTGCAGATGCCGTATATTCGCGGCAGCGAGCCACCTGCCGGCCCCGCCTGCGGTAGCGGTGCCCCTGCCAGTGCGGAGTCGGTGATGGATTGGGTCAAGGGCTGGATGAATTAAGCAAAGAGGTTTTCAAGTGAACAAGTGGTGGATTCCAGCTATTACAGCTCTGGCTTTGCTCAACGGTTGCGCCAGCGTGCAGCGCGGTTCGATTCCGGTGGTGGACTCAAGCACGACCGTCTCCAACAACGACCGCATCTCGGCCAACGGCGGTTTCCGCCAGACCGTGACGAATCGTCCTGCCCAAGCCCGGCCTCAAGCCGTGCCGCAGGATTCCGGCGTGGTGGTGATGGTGCCGGGTGGTGGTGCTGCCACATCCGCGCCGATCAGTGCCGAGCCGTGGACCCCGGGGCCAAGTACTTCAGGGCCGATCGATTCCACGCCGATTCAAACGGCGCCGATCAACCAGGGCACCTACACCATGCCGTCGACGCCAAGCGGTATCCCGTCGTCGTCCAACGCCGGAGGCCTGTCGGCTGACGAGCAACTGGACGGCCCGGTGCTGGCATTGCTCACTACCGCCCAGCAGCAGCAGGCGGGTGGTGATCTGAACGGCGCATCGTCAAGCCTTGAACGTGCCCAGCGTGTGGCGCCGCGTGAGCCGCAAGTGCTGTATCGCCTGGCCCAAGTGCGTATGGCCCAGGGCGATGCGCCGCAAGCCGAGCAATTTGCCCGCCGCGGCCTGAGCCTGGCGAACGGTCGTCCCGACCTGCAAGCCAACCTGTGGGCCTTGATCGGTGATGCGCGTGCCGCGCAAGGCGATGCTGCCGGTGCCGCCCAGGCTCGGCAAAAAGCCAAGGTCAGCCTCTGATGGATGCACGGTTTCCGGCAATTGCCGAACAGTTGTTGCTGATTGAACGCGAGTTGCGCGTGCAAGGTTGGTGGGACGAAGTGTCCCCCAGCGTCGAGGCGCTCAGCAGTGTCGAGCCGTTTTCGGTCGATACCCTGGACTTTCACCAGTGGTTGCAATGGATCTTCCTGGTGCGTATGAAGCAGATCCTCGAGCAGGATCTGCCATTGCCCAACGCGTCCGGGATCCTGGAGATGGCCGAGATGGTCTACGCCGATCGCCCGACAGAGAGCCTTGGCCTGCGTAACGCGCTGAAAAAGTTCGACCAACTGATCGCCGACGCTCGTTAATTGCCTGACTGCCGGTTTTTCCGGCAGTCTTGCGCACATTTCTACCGCTTGACGACATTCAGGCGAGTTTTATCCCTCCTCAAAGCCCTTTCTTCTACGTTCTCATGCGCTTAGTTGGAAAAAAGCGCAATTATTGCTTGACTTGAAGGGCCTGAAACAGAAGAATCCAAAGTCCGCTGTATCGGGACTGCCAGAAGCAGGCCCGCTCAGCAGATCATGAGGCGCATATCCGCGCCGACCTGTAACACCCGCAACGCGTTACCTCGCGCTGGGTGGGAAAAGCCCGCAACACTTGGGACGATCCCAATACTTGCTCAGTCAGTGCTGACGTAGTCGGCGACCACCGTCGCTCATGCTCTGTTGAGAAGTAAACCTATTAAGACCCGTCGGTTTTCAACGGACGGTATTCTGGCGTTTTAGAGGTGAACAACGTGGAGCTTTTATCTGGTGGTGAGATGCTCGTCCGCTTTTTGCGTGACGAAGGCGTCGACTATATCTACGGGTACCCAGGTGGTGCTCTGCTGCATGTTTACGACGCACTGTTCAAGGAACCGGCTGTTACCCACATCCTGGTTCGCCACGAACAAGCTGCAACCCATATGGCTGACGGTTACGCCCGTGCCACCGGTAAAGCCGGCGTGGTACTGGTAACGTCCGGCCCGGGCGCAACGAATGCCATCACCGGCATCGCGACTGCGTATATGGACTCCATCCCGATGGTGATCATCTCCGGCCAGGTGCCTAGCACCATGGTGGGCACCGATGCATTCCAGGAAACCGACATGATCGGTATCTCCCGGCCGATCGTGAAACACAGCTTCATGATCAAGCATCCATCGGAAATCCCGGAAGTCATGAAAAAGGCCTTCTACCTCGCACAGTCCGGTCGCCCGGGCCCTGTCGTGGTCGATGTGCCGAAAGACATGACCAACCCGGCCGAGAAATTCGAATACGTCTTCCCGAAGAAAGCCAAGCTGCGTTCCTACAGCCCGGCCGTTCGTGGGCACTCGGGGCAAATCCGCAAGGCGGCAGAAATGCTCCTGGCGGCCAAGCGCCCTGTGCTGTACTCGGGCGGTGGCGTGATTCTGGGCGGCGGTTCCGCACCGCTGACCGAACTGGCCAAGATGCTCAACCTGCCAGTGACGAACACCCTGATGGGCCTTGGCGCATTCCCGGGTTCGGACCGTCAGTTCGTCGGCATGCTCGGCATGCACGGCAGCTACACGGCCAACCTGGCCATGCACCACGCCGACGTGATCCTGGCCGTGGGCGCACGCTTCGATGACCGTGTGATCAATGGCGCGAGCAAGTTCTGCCCGAATGCCAAGATCATCCACATCGATATCGACCCGGCGTCCATCTCCAAGACCATCAAGGCCGACGTGCCGATCGTAGGTCCTGTGGAAAGCGTGTTGACCGAAATGGTTGCCGCGCTCAAGGACATCGGCGAGACGCCGAACAAGGAATCCGTTGCCAGTTGGTGGAAGCAGATCGACGAATGGCGTGGTGATCGCGGCCTGTTCCCTTACGACAAGGGCGACGGCAGCATCATCAAGCCACAAACCGTGATCGAAACCCTGTGCGAAGTGACCAAGGGCGATGCCTTTGTGACCTCCGACGTGGGCCAGCACCAGATGTTCGCCGCGCAGTACTACAAGTTCGACAAGCCTAACCGCTGGATCAACTCCGGTGGCCTGGGCACGATGGGCTTTGGTTTCCCTGCGGCCATGGGCGTGAAACTGAGCTTCCCGGACACCGACGTCGCGTGCGTCACCGGTGAGGGCAGCATCCAGATGAACATCCAGGAACTGTCGACGTGCCTGCAGTATGGCCTTCCGGTGAAGATCGTCTGCCTGAACAACGGTGTGCTGGGTATGGTTCGCCAGTGGCAGGACATGAGCTACAACAGCCGTCACTCCCACTCCTACATGGAGTCGCTGCCAGATTTCGTCAAGTTGGTTGAAGCCTATGGCCACGTCGGCATTCGCATCACCGATTTGAAAGATCTGAAGCCGAAGATGGAAGAGGCGTTCGCCATGAAGGACCGCCTGGTGTTCATCGATATTCAGGTGGATACCAGCGAGCACGTCTACCCGATGCAGATCAAAGACGGCTCTATGCGCGACATGTGGCTGAACAAGACGGAGCGTACTTAATCATGCGGCACATTATCTCCCTGCTTCTGGAGAACGAACCCGGCGCTCTGTCTCGTGTTGTCGGCCTGTTTTCGCAACGCAACTACAACATCGAAAGCCTGACCGTGGCCCCGACCGAAGACCCGACCCTGTCGCGCCTGACGTTGACCACCGTGGGTCACGATGAGGTGATCGAGCAGATCACCAAGAACCTCAACAAGCTGATCGAAGTGGTCAAGCTGGTCGACCTGTCGGAGAGTGCCCACATCGAGCGCGAGCTGATGCTGGTCAAGGTCAAGGCCACGGGTGCCCAACGTGCCGAGATCAAACGGACTACCGACATTTATCGCGGGCAGATCGTCGATGTGAGCGCCAGCGTTTATACCGTTCAACTGACCGGTACGAGCGACAAGCTGGACAGCTTCATCCAGTCGATCGGGACGGCCTCGATTCTGGAAACGGTACGCAGTGGTGTCACCGGGATTGCCCGTGGCGACAAAGTACTCAGCATCTAACCCAAATTAGCGAATGGCCTTACGGCCTGGATATATAGAGGAACCTCATGAAAGTTTATTACGATAAAGATTGTGACCTGTCGATCATCCAGGGCAAGAAAGTCGCCATCATCGGCTACGGCTCCCAGGGTCACGCACAGGCGTGCAACCTGAAAGACTCCGGCGTTGACGTAACCGTTGGCCTGCGCAAAGGCTCGGCTACTGTTGCCAAGGCTGAAGCCCACGGCCTGAAAGTGACTGACGTTGCTTCCGCTGTTGCGGCTGCCGACCTGGTCATGATCCTGACCCCGGACGAGTTCCAGTCCTCGCTGTACAAGAACGAAATCGAGCCGAACATCAAGAAGGGCGCCACCCTGGCCTTCTCCCACGGTTTCGCGATCCACTACAACCAGGTTGTGCCGCGCGCTGACCTCGACGTGATCATGATCGCGCCGAAAGCACCGGGCCACACTGTGCGTTCCGAGTTCGTCAAAGGCGGCGGTATCCCTGACCTGATCGCGATCTACCAGGACGCCTCGGGCAACGCCAAGAACGTCGCCCTGTCCTACGCTGCTGGCGTGGGTGGCGGTCGTACCGGCATCATCGAAACTACCTTCAAGGACGAGACCGAAACCGACCTGTTCGGCGAACAAGCCGTTCTGTGCGGCGGTACCGTTGAGCTGGTTAAAGCCGGTTTCGAAACCCTGGTTGAAGCGGGCTACGCGCCAGAAATGGCCTACTTCGAATGCTTGCACGAACTGAAGCTGATCGTTGACCTCATGTACGAAGGCGGTATCGCCAACATGAACTACTCGATCTCCAACAACGCCGAATACGGCGAGTACGTGACTGGCCCGGAAGTGATCAACGCCGAGTCCCGTCAGGCTATGCGCAACGCCCTGAAACGTATTCAGGACGGCGAATACGCCAAAATGTTCATCAGCGAAGGCGCAACCGGCTACCCTTCGATGACCGCCAAGCGTCGTAACAACGCCGCTCACGGTATCGAAGTCATCGGCGAGCAACTGCGCTCCATGATGCCGTGGATCGGTGCCAACAAGATCGTCGACAAAGCCAAGAACTAAGTCGTACGCATCAAGGGAAAACGCGGCTTAGGCCGCGTTTTTTCGTTTGGGGGCGGGTTCTGGTATAAAGCTGCATCGTTTGCGGGCGAACACGCTCCGCAAGTATTTGTCGAATTCTTTTCACACCGTTGCAAGGTAAAGTCCATGACCGAACGTCCCGAAGAGCCGGGCCAGGCCGCTGACGCCGATAGCCTGCTACCGATCGATGAGCATGTCGAAGAAGGGCATGATGCGGAAGGTCGCAAGGTCCGGCATCGTGGCATCTATCTTTTGCCCAACCTGTTCACCACGGCGAACCTGTTTGCCGGGTTCTATTCCATCATCAACTCCATGAGTGCCCAGAGCGCCCTGGCAGCGGGTGATGCAGCGAGCGCCAGCAAGTACTTCGGTTTTGCGGCTATCGCCATTTTTGTAGCCATGGTGCTCGATGGCCTTGATGGTCGTGTGGCACGCATGACCAACACCCAAAGTGCTTTCGGCGCCGAGTACGACTCGTTGTCGGACATGGTTGCCTTTGGTGTTGCGCCTGCATTGCTGGCGTTTGCCTGGGCACTGGGGGACATGGGCAAGGTGGGCTGGATGGTTGCCTTCATCTATGTTGCCGGCGCGGCCTTGCGCCTGGCGCGTTTCAATACCCAGGTGGGTACTGCCGACAAACGCTACTTCATCGGCCTGGCCAGTCCGGCAGCTGCGGGTGTGGTGGCGGGTATTGTCTGGGCGTTCAGTGACTACGGTATCCAGGGTTCGAAGATGTCATTCCTGGTGGCCTTGATGGTTGCGGCGGCCGGCATGCTGATGGTCAGTAACATCAAGTACAACAGCTTCAAGGAGTTCGACCTCAAGGGGCGCGTGCCTTTCGTGGCGATTCTGGTAGTGGTGCTTGTGTTTGCCGTCGTGTTCAGCGACCCACCGCGCATTCTGCTGCTGGCGTTCCTGGTCTACGCGGCTTCGGGGCCAGTTCAGTACTTGCTGCATCTGCGCCGGGACAAAACATTGCCTTAATGTAATTTCCCCCATACTCCGCAGTCTATTGGTGCATCAGTTCTCCAATACTGCGGAGTTGCCATGCTAATCAAATTGCCCAAAGCGTCCGATTGCCACGAATCTGACGTCACGCCTGAATCCTTCTATCTCTCTCGCCGTAGCTTGCTCGGTGGTGCGCTGGCCGGCATTGCTGCCAGTAGCTTGCCGCGTTGGGCAAGTGCCAACGATGCTTCACGTTATGCCGATGTCGAGGCGGGCAAGGCGCCAAGCTGGTTTACCGGCAAGCTGCCCGATACCAAGTGGCAGGCTGTGACGGTGTCGGGGGAGGCGATTACTCCGTTCAAGGACGCGACCCACTACAACAACTTCTATGAATTTGGCACTGGCAAGGGCGACCCGGCAACCAATGCGGGGTCACTGCAAACCGAACCTTGGAGTGTGGTGATTGATGGCGAGGTTGCGAAGCCAGGGCGCTATGCCCTGGAAGATTTCATGAAGCCCTACCAGTTGGAGGAGCGAATCTATCGTTTGCGCTGCGTCGAAGCCTGGTCGATGGTCATTCCGTGGATCGGCTTTCCCATCTCGGCCCTGCTCAAGCAGGTAGAGCCTACCTCTAAAGCCAAATACATCCGCTTTGAAACCCTGCAGGATCCCAAGAGCATGCCTGGCCAGCGTTCAAGCTTTGGTTTGATCGACTGGCCTTATGTTGAGGGGCTGCGTTTGGATGAGGCGATGAATCCCTTGGCGATTCTTGCTGTTGGCATGTATGGGCGGGAGCTGCCTAATCAGAACGGGGCCCCGTTGCGTCTGGTGGTGCCGTGGAAGTATGGCTTCAAGAGTGTGAAGTCCATTGTGCGAATCAGCCTGGTGAGTGAGCAGCCGAAAACCACGTGGCAAAGTATTGCGGCGGATGAGTATGGGTTCTATGCGAATGTGAACCCTACGGTCGACCATCCTCGGTGGACGCAGGCACGTGAGCGCCGGTTGCCGAGTGGTCTCTTCAGCCCCAATGTGCGCGAGACGCAAATGTTCAATGGGTACTCCGACGACGTTGCCTCTCTTTATACCAACCTGGATTTGCGGAAGAACTACTGATGCGCTATCCCATCTGGCGCATTGGCGTCTTCATGGCTGCGGCGGTGTGGCCGTTGTTCTGGCTCTACGAAGCGTGGAGTTCTGTCCTGGGGCCGGACCCGGGCAAAGTGCTGGTTGATCGCCTGGGGTTGGGCACCTTGATTCTGCTTCTGATCACCTTGGGAATGACGCCGCTGCAGAAATTGAGTGGTTGGGCAGGGTGGATAGCGGTGCGTCGGCAATTAGGGCTGTGGTGCTTTGCGTATGTTGTGCTGCACTTGGCGGCTTATTGTGTGTTTGTGCTGGGGCTCGATTGGTCGCAGCTTGGGGTGGAGTTGCGTAAGCGGCCTTACATTATTGTGGGCGCCTTGGGTTTTCTGTCTTTATTAGTGCTGGCGGTGACTTCGAACCGCTATAGCCAGCGTCGGCTTGGGAGTCGTTGGAAGAAGCTGCACCGTCTCGTCTATGTGATTCTAGGACTTGGCTTGCTGCACATGCTGTGGATTGTGCGAGCGGATCTGAAGGAGTGGGCTATCTATGCCTCTATAGGTGCGTTGCTCCTGGTACTGCGGATACCACCGGTGATGCGCAGAATCCCACGCCTTATTGCGAAAAAACCACTTTCTGCAACAAAAGCGTAATTAGGGGTTGACGGGCGATTCCAGAAGTCTATAATTCGCCCCACTTCCGGCGCAGTCGAAACGGAAAACTCTTTGATAAACAATGAGTTGCGTAGGTTTTGACGGTGAGTTGCTTCAGTTCATCGAAGCCAAAAGGAAGTTGAAAAAGAGGTGTTGACAGCAGCGTGTAACGCTGTATAATTCGCCTCCCGCTGACGAGAGATCGGAAGCGCAAGTGGTTGAAGTTGTTGAAGAAATCTTCGAAAGCTTCTGAAA
>NZ_JBWKPU010000012.1:176947-189242 GCF_059418405.1 Pseudomonas sp. GW821-FHT09A09 | reverse complement strand
GCGATAGCGCTCTCACGGACGCCATCGCCGGCAAGCCGGGCTCCTACAATAGGGACGGCGTGCAGCCCTCATCGCCGGTAAGCCAGCCCCCACATTTTGATCAGCGGGGTGTCAGACGCTTTGGCGCATCCGGGCCAGGTCGCGCAAGGGCGGCGCACCGAACAAGCGGCTGTACTCCCGGCTGAACTGCGACGGGCTTTCATAACCCACCCGATACCCGGCTGCCGATGCCTCCAGGCCTTCGGCAATCATCAACCGCCGAGCCTCCTGCAAGCGCAGTTGCTTCTGATATTGCAGCGGGCTCATGGCGGTGATCGCCTTGAAGCGGTGGTGCAAGGTCGAGACGCTGAGGTTCACTTCCTTGGCCAGGTCGTCGATGCGCAGCGGTTGTTCGTAGTTGCCGTTCAACCAGGTAATTGCCTGGCTGACCCGATGGCTCTGGCTGTTGGCCACGGCAATTTCATACAACCGATAGCCCTGCGGCCCCCGCAACAGACGGTAGAGGATTTCGCGGTTGATCAGCGGCGCCAGCATGGCGATGTCTTTGGGGGTGTCCAGCAGTCGTGCCAGGCGTAACACGGCGTCGAGCAATTGAGTGTCAATGCGGTCGACGTACATGCCACGGGAGGTCGGGCGCGAGGGCACGCCCATCGGTCCGGCCTCGGCGATCAACGCGGTGAGCTGCGCCGGGTCGATGTTGATGCGCACCGACAGATTGGGGTCTTCTGGCGTGGCGTCGATGATTCGCCCGGCCACCGGCATCGCCACCGAGAACACCAAATAGTTGAGCGGGTCATAGGCAAAGATTTCGTCGGCCAGGCGCACTTCCTTGCTGCCGCTGGCCAGGATGCACAAGGCCGGCTCCACCAGCACCGGCATGAAGTCACGCGGTGTGTTGTGGCGGTTGAGGTACAGCGAGGTGATCGCCGTACCGTAGGAGCCATCTTCCCAGGTGTGCCGGTGCACGATGGCGGCCAGCTCGGCACGCTGTTTTTCCATCTCGGCATCGAGGGGAATGGGCTTATGTTCCGGCGACGACATGGGACGTCCTCTACAGGCTGTTTCGATGGGATCAGCTTAGCGGCGGCTTTTCAAAAAGTGTTAGGTCGATTCTGCACAATCCTTGCCTGATCCTGCGACAGGTCGTGAATCAGGCAATCACAGGGCCTGTCATCTCCTTGAAACACTGAACATGGGCTTGGAATAAACCCCGGGCGGCAAACGTCCTATCTACGCTTCTCGCAGGATTGTGCAATAAGCCTGCAGGAATTGACTAACTGCGCCCACACCCGCGCCGTTATCTTTGATCCTGTGGCAACACGCCCTCACAGTGTTTGCCGAGCATCACTTCTCAACGGGAGAGTCGAACATGTCCACCCCAATTCCCGCGAGCCATATGGCCTTTATCCGTGCCCGTACCGGGTGCAGCACCGAACTCGGTGCACGCTTGAGCAGTTTGATCGAACCGGGCCGTCAGGCTCAGGGTTGCCTGCAATTTTCGTTGCAGCATTCCCAGGTCGACCCCGATGTCTGGCTGGTCTCGGGTTTCTGGAGCAGCGAACAGGCCATGAGCGCCTACTTCAACTCGCCGGCCCTGATGATCTTTACCGAGCTGTTGAACGACATGGTGGTCCGCAGCATGGACTTCCAGACCTTCACCGATGCATCCGCTGCACACGCCTACGGCGAGTACCTGCAACTCGCCGGTTAAAAGGTAGAATGGCCGACTTTCCATTGGCCAGGACCCGCAACATGGCACGTAAACAATTTGCCCATCACGAAGCCGTCTCTGCCGTTGTACCGGGAGAAGGTGGCTACAGCGCCGCCGTCGCCGTCAAGGCACTGGATGGCATGGGTGCACCGCAGTTTCACAAGATCCTTGATGGACAGAAGTTCAAGACCGCTTCCGACGCCGATGATGCGGCGACGGTGCAGCTTGAGCGGCTGGTTGATGTGGATGAAGAAGGTCAGTTGACCTGGGCAACTGCCACTAACTGAAGCCGAACACTTTTTACTGCCTAACGAAGAGCAAATGTGGGAGCCGGGCTTGCCCGCGATGAGGGCAGGTCAGCCGACTCATTGGGTGGCTAAGACTCCGCCATCGCGGGCAAGCCCGGCTCCCACATGGATCGGTTGTGTTTGTTAGAAAGTGATCAATCAGCGTGGGCGGTGCATTTTGAACAGGGCCTCTGGCCCCAGTTGGAAGTAATCCGCCGGCCCACCGCCGCGCAAGATCGGCTCGGCGGCGGCGGTGTCGTAGATGCCGTCCTTGAGCAGCCACTTGGCAATGTGCACGGCAACCACTTCACCCAGCACCAACCAGCTCGGCACCAGCGCTTTGTCCGCGCGTTGCAGCTGGATGATCTGCGTCACCTTGCACTCGAACGACACCGGGCTCTCGCCTACCCGTGGCACCTTGACGATCTTCGACGCAACCGGGGTCAGCCCGGACAATTCGAACTCGTTCACCTCTGGCGATACCGCCGCACAACTCTGGTTCATCTGCTCGGCCAGCGGGCGCGTGGCCAGGTTCCACACAAACTCGCCGGTCTGTTCGATGTTGTTCAGGCTGTCTTTGCGCCCGACGCTGGAAAACCCAATGATCGGCGGAATGTAGTTGAACGCATTGAAGAAACTGTAGGGCGCCAGGTTCAGGCGGCCTTCGCTGTCCTGTGACGAAATCCAGCCAATGGGCCGTGGGCCGACGATGGCATTGAACGGGTCATGGGGCAGGCCATGGCCGTTGGCGGGTTCGTAGAAATGGATATCGTCAGACATGGCCGGGGTTCCTGCTAATGGGTTCGGTGAGGTGGCCATACTGCAAGCCACGGCGCTGAATTTCCACCGGACCTATGGAATTTTCATTGATCGGCCACCTATTTTTCACAGCGCCACGTTCAGTCTGCGCCCAGGTCGACACCCCCCTTTATAAGTCGGCCAATTGAAAGACTGAGCTTTGGAGCCTTCTACCCGATGAACAAACTTCCTCAGATCACCCTGGCGTTCTGGGTCATGAAAATCTGCGCAACCACCCTGGGCGAAACGGCCGGGGACTTGCTGTCGATGACCCTGAACGTGGGTTACGCCATCAGCTCGATGATCTTGATCAGCGTGTTTCTGGTCACCCTGGTGACGCAACTCTGGTCCAAGGCCTACAACCCGGTGTTGTACTGGATCGTGATTTTGTCCACCAGCACGGCGGGCACCACCATGTCGGACTTCATGGACCGTTCCTTGGGCCTGGGGTATGCCACGGGGTCGATGATCCTGATTGCGATCCTGATGATCATCTTTGCCTTGTGGCATGTGAGCGGCGATTCGCTGAACGTGAATAAGGTGCAGAGCTTTCGCGGTGAGCTGTTCTACTGGATGGCGATTCTGTTTTCCAACACCCTGGGCACCGCATTGGGCGACTTCCTGGCTGATGACTCGGGGCTTGGTTTCGCCGGTGGCGCCTTGCTGATCGGCTCTGCCATTGCGGCGGTGGTAGTACTCAAATACTTCACCCGGATCTCGTCGGTGCTGTTGTTCTGGGTGGCGTTTGTACTGACCCGACCGTTTGGCGCGACCTTGGGTGACTTCCTCACCAAACCCCATGAAAAGGGCGGGCTGGATTTCGGCACTATTGGCTCGTCGGCGGTGTTGGCGGCGGTGCTGGTGGTGATGATTGCGGGGGCGTCGTATGCGCAGCGGCGGTATGGGCGTGACCGCATTAGCCAGGCGACACAAAACTAAAATGTGGGAGCGGGCTTGCCCGCGATTGCGGTGGATCAGTCTCTAAATTCGTTGGCTGGCTCACCGCTATCGCAGGCAAGCCAGCTCCCACATTTTTTACCGTGTTAAACCTTTAGTCGGTGGTGATGCGTGAATGCTTGCGGGTGTCTTTCATGGTCGCGTAAACCGCCAGCGAAATCGCAATACACGCCGTGACGTACCAGTAATACCCGGTTTCCATGCCGATGCTCTTGAACCACAGTGCGATGTACTCAGCCGTACCGCCGAAGATCGACACGGTCAGTGCATACGGCAGGCCCACGCCCAGGGCGCGGATTTCAGTAGGGAACAGCTCGGCTTTCACCACCGCGTTGATCGAGGTGTAGCCACTGACGATGATCAGCGCCGCCATGATCAGGAAGAACGCGCCCCACCAGGTCTGGATGGTGTGCAGGGTGGTGAGGATCGGCACGGTAAACAGGGTGCCGAGGACGCCGAAGGCGATCAGGATCGGGCGACGACCGACCTTGTCTGACAGCCCGCCGATGATCGGTTGCAGGCACATGAACAGGAACAGCGTGGCGGCCGAGATGGTGGTGGAGTCGGAGATGCTCATGCCGACCGTGTTCACCAGGTATTTCTGCATGTAGGTGGTGTAGGTGTAGAAGGCCAGGGTGCCGCCCATGGTCAGGCCGACCACGGTCATCAGTTCCTTGGGGTGACGCATCAAGGTGCGCATGGCGCTTTCCTTGGCTTTTTCCTTCTTGGTGAACGACTCGGTTTCTTCCATGCCACGACGCAGGTACAGCGCGACCACCGCACACAGGGCGCCGATGGCGAACGGAATACGCCAGCCCCAGGCGTACAGCTGTTCGGTGGTGAGGAATTGTTGCAGCACGATCAGCACGCCCAGCGCGATGAGCTGGCCGGAGATCAGGGTGACGTACTGGAAGCTGGAGTAGAAACCACGGCGCTCTTTGGTGGCCATCTCGCTGAGGTAAGTGGCGGAGGTGCCGTATTCGCCACCGACCGACAGACCCTGCAGCAAGCGGGCAAACACCAGCAGGATCGGTGCACCGATGCCGATGATTTCATAGCCCGGGCTCAGGGCGATCAGCAGCGAGCCGAAGCACATCAGGTAGACCGAGGCCATCAAGGCTTTTTTACGCCCGACTTTGTCAGCGTAAAGGCCCATCAGCCAGCCGCCGATCGGGCGCATCAGGAAGCCCACGGCGAAAATCGCGGCGGTGTTGAGCAGTTGGGCGGTGGTGTCGCCTTTAGGGAAAAAGGTCTTGGCGAAGTACAGCGAGAACGCGGCGTAGACGTACCAGTCGTACCACTCGACCATGTTGCCGACGGAACCACTGAAAATCGATTTGATACGGCTTGAGGTAGTGCGCTCTTTCGTCGGCGCGGCCGCCGACCCCAGAGGCAGGGCGTTGGAGTTATCCATTGAAGGATCCTTCATCTAGTTGTTTTTATGGAGCGTGCCTGAGCACAGCCTGGTTCGGGCTATAGCAGGAGCTGTGCCAGGTAGATGAAGGCCCGGCCTAGAAGGGTTGGCAGGATTTTTTGAGCGGAAAGTCGCTGATAAATTTTGGGTGATGAGCGGAAATCCGCTTATGGCTGCCGGCCTCATCGCAGGCAAGCCAGCTCCCACATGGGACTGTGTTCACAGATCAAACTGTGGGAGCGGGCTTGCCCGCGATGGCGGCCTGAAGATCGCTAGAGAAACATCTCCCGCACCAACCCGTGCCGCTGCATCTTCTCATTGAAGGTCCGCCGCGGCAGTTGCAGCTCCGCCAACACCGCCTTGATATCGCCTTTGTGCCGCATCAGCGCCGCCTTCAGGCAGTGTGCTTCAAAGGCCTCCTGCTGCGCCGCCAGGGATTGCCCGGCCTCTATACCCTCTGGCTCCGGATCACCCAGGCCCAACACCTGGCGCTCGGCGACGTTGGCCAATTCACGCACATTGCCCGGCCAGTCATGGCTCAGCAGGCGTCCTAACTGCGCGCCACTCAGGGGCTCGACACTGCGCCCCAGGCGTTCGGCAGCACTTCGGGCGAAGTGGTCGAACAGCAACGGGATATCTTCACGGCGCTCGCGCAAGGGCGGCAGGCGCAGTTGCGCGACGTTCAGCCGGTAGGCCAGGTCTTCGCGGAAACGCCCGGCGCGGGCCTCTTCCAGCAGGTCCGGCTTGGTGGCGGCGATGATGCGCAGGTCCACAGGGATACTCTGGTTGGAGCCCAGCCGTTCCAGCTTCTGTTCCTGCAGCACTCGCAACAACTTGACCTGCTGGGCCAGGGGCATGCTCTCGATTTCGTCCAGGAACAGCGTGCCGCCATGGGCATATTCCAGCTTGCCGATGCGCTTGCCCTGGGCGCCGGTGAACGCGCCGCTTTCGTGGCCGAACAGCTCGGCCTCAAACAGTTGCTCAGGGATCGCGGCGCAGTTGAGCGCCACGAACGGCTTCTTCGCCCGAGGCCCGAAATCATGCAGGCAACGGGCGACCAGTTCCTTGCCGCTGCCGGTCTCGCCACGGATCAGCACGTTGACTGGCAAACTCGCCAGGTCGAGCACCTGGCGCCGAAGGTTCTGCAGCCCACGGGATACGCCGAGCAGGCTGGATTCCAGTTGCGCCTTGGCATCGGCCTGCTGATGCAGGCGCCGGTTTTCCAGGATCAGCCCGCGCTTGTCCAACGCCCGGCGCAGGCTGTTGAGCAGGGCGTCAGGGCTGAAGGGTTTTTCCAGGAAATCGTAGGCACCCTCGCGCATGGCTTCGACGGCCATCGGCACGTCGCCATGGCCGGTGAGCAGGATTACCGGCAGGTCGGTGTCGCGGCGCTGTACTTCGGCCAGCAGTTCCAGGCCGCTCAGACCCGGCATGCGCACGTCGCTCAGGATCACGCCGGCAAAATCCTTGGGCAGTTGCGCCAGGCATTCCTCGGCGCGGCTGAACAACTGCACTTCAAAGCCGGACAGGCTCAACCATTGCTCGACGGCCGTGCGAATGCTGGCTTCGTCATCGACTACGATCACCGCATTCAACATAGGTCTGGCGTCTCCAGCGCGATGGGCAAGGTCAGGGTGAACACGGCGCCATCGCCTCGGTTGCCGGCGATCAGGCGTCCACCCAGTTCATGCACGATAGCGTACGACACGGCCAACCCAAGGCCCAGTCCGTCGCCCACCGGCTTGGTGGTGAAGAAGGGGTCGAACACGCTGTTGAGGTGTTCCTCGGCTATCCCGCCGCCGCTGTCGCTGACGGTCAGTTGCCACAGTTGCTGGTCGGCATGCAGACGGATTTCCAGGCGCTTGCGCGGTTTGTCGGCCATCGCATCAAGGGCGTTGCGCAGCAGGTTGATCAGCACCTGTTCCAGGCGGATTGCATCACCACGGACCCAGGCCGGGCGGGTCAGGTCGAGTACCACACCGATGCCTTCATCACGCAGGCGTGCATCGAGCAGATGCAGGGACTGGTCCACCACTAATGCCAAATCCAGTCGCTCGCGCAGGCCACTCGGACTTTTGCGCGCAAACGTCTTGAGGTGGCCGGTGAGGGCGGCCATGCGGGTAAGCATTTCATCCAGCGGGGTCAGCGCCGTGTAGGCGTCGTCCACGCGGCCATGGTCCAGCAGCAGGCGCAAGGTGGCCAGTTGCATGCGCTGGGCCGTCAGTGGCTGGTTGATTTCATGGGCGAGGGCGGCAGACATCTGCCCCAGTGCCGCCAACTTGGCTGATTGCACCAGGCCGTCCTGTGCGGTGCGCAGGGCCTGGGTGCGTTCCTCTACCAATTGCTCAAGCTCTTCACGGCTGCGTTGGCGCAAACGGGCCAGGCGCCAGCGCTGGGTAAGGAACAGCACGAGGAACACCAGGGCCAGCCAGGAACCGGCGGCGGCGAGGCCGGCGTTGCGCTGGTCTTCAAAGGCAAACTGCGGTTTACGCAGCAGGTGCAACGTCCAGCCCTCGGCCTTCAGCGGCAGGGATTCCCAGATGTAATTGGCGCTGCCGTCGGGGCCGTTGACGCGCATCAGGTGGCTGTTGTCGTCGAAGCGTTGCAGGGGCTGGCTTTCCAGCGCTTGCAGCTGTTTTTTGTCGTATTGACGGGTGGCCTTGAGCTCCGCCAGGTCCTGCACCGACAGCGGCCGCAGGTTACGGTAGCGCCAACCCGGCTGGTTGGCGATGAACACGATGCCCCGCGCGTCGCTGACCAGCAGCAGGTCATTGCCCTGGGCCCATTCGCGTTCCAGCTCGGGAAACTCCAGTTTCACCACCATAGCGCCGAGGAATTGCTCGTGCTCATCCACCACCGCACTGGAAAGGAAATAACCGGGGATGCCCGTGGTCACGCCCACGGCATAAAAGCGCCCGGTGCCTTGGCTCAGGGTCTGGCTGAAGTAGGGCCGAAACGCGTAGTTGTGCCCGACGTAACTGCTCGGCAGGTTCCAGTTACTGGCGGCCACGGCCAGGCCGGTGCGGTCCATCAACTCCAGGGTGGAGGATTGGGCGGCGCCGTTGATGCGTTCCAGTTTTCGGTTGAGCAGGTCCTGGGTGCCGGGATCCAGCGGGCCTTTCAAGGCGCGGATCATTTCCGAGTCCAGCGCCAGCACGGCGGGCAGGGCGCGGTAGCGTTCGATCAGGGTGTGCAACGAGTTGCCATACAGCGTGAGTTGCTGATTGGCACGAGCGGCATCGTCCACCAGGGCCTGGCGCTCGGCGTGGCGTGTAGCCATGGCGGCGGCGAGCACCGCGCCGGCGATGATCAGCAGCGAATAGAAGGTCAGGCGCAGCGGGCGAGGGATCACGATCATACGGTGAGGGGCAGGCACAGTAAGGGGTGAGCACCATACCATGCGCGGCCAGGATCTTGTGGCGGGCCCGCTTTTGTGGGAGCTGGCTTGCCTGCGATGGCATCCCCTCGGCGTCACTGAAAAACCGAGGTGCCTGCATCGCAGGCAAGCCAGCTCCCACCTAAAAAGTGTCAGGCATAAAAAAGGCGACTGGGGCCTAGGGCCGCAGTCGCCTTCATTCAAACGGTCAGGTGCTTACTGCACTTCTACCGCCAGGCTTTCACTGATCTTTTTCTGCCAGATCGCAGGACCGGTGATGTGCACCGACTCACCTTTGCTATCAACTGCAACGGTCACCGGCATGTCTTTCACGTCGAACTCGTAGATCGCTTCCATGCCCAGTTCGGCGAAGGCAACAACGCGTGACTTCTTGATGGCTTGCGCCACCAGGTAAGCAGCGCCGCCCACAGCCATCAGGTACACGGCTTTGTGGTCCTTGATCGCTTCGATCGCAGTCGGGCCGCGCTCGGACTTGCCGATCATGCCCAGCAGGCCGGTTTGCTCGAGGATCTGACGGGTGAACTTGTCCATCCGCGTTGCGGTAGTCGGGCCGGCCGGGCCAACCACTTCTTCGCGCACCGGATCAACCGGGCCGACGTAGTAGATGAAACGACCCTTGAGGTCCACCGGCAGGGTTTCGCCCTTGTTCAGCATCTCGACCATGCGCTTATGCGCAGCGTCGCGACCGGTGAGCATCTTGCCGTTGAGCAACACGGTTTCGCCTGGCTGCCAGCTCTGCACTTCTTCCGGGGTCAGGGTGTCGAGGTTGACGCGGCGGGCCGACGGGCCGGCTTCCCAGACGATTTCCGGGTAGGCGTCCAGCGGTGGCGCTTCCAGCGACGCCGGGCCCGAACCGTCGAGCACGAAGTGCGCGTGACGGGTGGCGGCGCAGTTGGGGATCATGCACACCGGCAGGGAGGCGGCGTGGGTCGGGTAGTCCATGATCTTCACGTCGAGCACGGTGGTCAGGCCACCCAGGCCCTGGGCGCCGATGCCCAGTTGGTTGACCTTCTCGAACAGCTCCAGGCGCATCTCTTCAATACGGTTCTGCGGGCCACGGGCTTTCAGCTCGTGGATGTCGATGGACTCCATCAACACTTCCTTGGCCATCACCGCAGCTTTCTCGGCGGTGCCGCCGATGCCGATGCCCAGCATGCCCGGTGGGCACCAGCCGGCGCCCATGGTCGGAACGGTCTTCAAGACCCAGTCAACGATCGAGTCGGACGGGTTGAGCATGGCCATTTTCGACTTGTTCTCGGAGCCGCCGCCCTTGGCCGCCACGTCCACTTCCACGGTGTTACCCGGGACGATGGAGTAGTGGATGACTGCCGGGGTGTTGTCCTTGGTGTTCTTACGCGCGCCTGCCGGGTCGGCGAGGATGGATGCGCGCAGGACGTTTTCCGGCAGGTTGTAGGCGCGACGCACGCCTTCGTTGATCATGTCGTCCAGGCCCATGGTGGCGCCGTCCCAACGCACGTCCATGCCCACGCGCACGAACACGGTGACGATACCGGTGTCCTGGCAGATCGGGCGATGGCCGGTGGCGCACATGCGCGAGTTGATCAGGATCTGGGCGATGGAGTCACGGGCCGCTGGCGATTCTTCGCGCAGGTAGGCTTCGTGCATGGCCTGGATGAAATCAACGGGGTGGTAGTAGGAAATGAATTGCAGGGCGTCGGCAACGCTCTGAATCAGGTCGTCTTGCTTGATCACGGTCATGAGTCGCGCTCCTCTATAAGGGAACATTCAATAAAGGTGGCTTCAGTGTTGCATCGGTCGGCTGAAGCCACCTTTCCAAGGCACGCCAAAATGGTGCAGGCGCGACGCTAAAAAGGCGCGGCAGTATAACCCGGCTCGGTGGCCGATACACCCGACTATGGTCAAACTGTCGCAGGCATGATTCCCTGTGCGCGTCCCCTGTGTCTGAGACCTTTATATGCCTGAACTGCACGTCGGCGAACGCCACTGGTCGGTCGCCCCCGGCAGCAACCTGCTGGATGCGCTGAACCAGGCGGGTGTGGCCGTGCCCTACAGTTGCCGCGCCGGCAGTTGCCATGCCTGCCTGGTGCGTTGCCGGGGCGAGGTCGAAGACAAGCAGCCCGAGGCGTTGAGCCCCTCGCAGCGCCAGGACGGCTGGCGTTTGGCGTGCCAGTGCCAGGTCCTGGGGGATTTGCAGGTCGAAACCTTTGACCCGCAGCGCGATGGCCTGCCTGCTCGCGTGGTGGGTGCCGACTGGCTGAACCCGACGGTACTGCGTCTGCGCCTGCAACCGGAGCGCGGCCTGCGTTATCGCGCCGGCCAGCACCTGGTGTTGTGGGCCGGGCAGGTGGCCCGGCCGTATTCCCTGGCGAGCCTGCCCCAGGAGGACCCGTTCCTGGAGTTTCACCTTGATTGCCGCCAACCCGGTGAATTCAGCGACCTGGCCCGTCAACTGCAAGTGGGAGACCCTCTGCGCTTGGGCGAACTGCGCGGCGGCGCGTTGCACTACGACCCGGACTGGCACGCCCGGCCGCTGTGGCTGCTGGCTTCCGGTACAGGCCTGGGACCTTTGTGGGGCGTGTTGCGTGAGGCGTTGCGTCAGGATCACCAGGGCGCGATCCGCGTGATTCACCTGGCCCATGATGCCAACGGACATTACCTGGCCGAAGCCCTGACGCAGCTGGCCGCGCAGTACCCGAACCTGACAGTGGAGCTGTGGACCACGGCCGAGGCGACCCAGGCATTGGCGCAACTGCGGCTTGTTTCGCGGCAAACTCTGGCTTTACTCTGCGGGCACCCTGGCAATGTCGAGGCGTTCTCCAAGCGCCTGTTCCTGGCGGGGCTGCCGCGCAATCAACTGCTGGCCGACATGTTCCTGCCCCGTGGTTGAGCGCTGAATTCCACCGTCGCGAGACTCACCATGACCGACGCCATCCTGCAACAACGCGAGCGCGGGCTGCTGACCTTGCAGCTCAATCGACCGGACAAGAAAAACGCCCTGACCCGCGCCATGTACACCCAACTGGCCGAGGCGCTGGAAGGCGCTGACGCGGACGCCGACATCCGCTGCGTGCTGATCCAGGGCAGCAGTGAGTGCTTTACCGCCGGCAATGACATCGGCGATTTCCTCGAACAGCCCCCCAGCGATCTCGACAGCCCACCGTTTCACTTCATGAAAAGCCTGATCAACTGCCGCAAGCCGGTGATCGCGGCCGTGGCAGGCGCGGCGGTGGGGATCGGCACGACGCTGTTGCTGCATTGTGACCTGGTCTATATCAGTCGTGATGCGCGCTTGCGCATGCCGTTCGTCAACCTCGGCCTGTGCCCGGAGTTTGGTTCGAGCCTGATCCTGCCGCGCTTGTTGGGGCATGCGAAAGCAGCTGAATTATTGCTATTGGGCGAAGGTTTCAGCGGCGAGCAGGCGGCCGCGTGGGGGATTGCCACCGAGGCGTTGGCCAGTGGTGAAGCGGCGTTGGCCAAGGCGCGGGCAATGGCCGCACGTTTTGAAGACCTGGCGCCGGGGGCGGTGCAGGTGACCAAGCAGTTGATGAAGAGCGTTGATCGCGAGCAGTTACGGCAGGTGATTGAGGACGAGGGGGCGTTGTTTACCCAGCGGTTGCGGTCGCCGGAGGCGGTGGCGGCGTTGTCGGCCTTTATCACTCGGCGGTAGAGGTGTGTTGGTTGATCGGCCTCATCGCGGGCAAGCCCTGTCTCTTATACACACCTCCGAGCCCACGAGACTGAGTACAACA
>NZ_JBWKPU010000012.1:14649-176939 GCF_059418405.1 Pseudomonas sp. GW821-FHT09A09 | reverse complement strand
CATCGCGGGCAAGCCCGCTCCCACAGGGGATCGCGGTCAAACTGTGGGAGCGGGCTTGCCCGCGATGAGGCACTCTGCAGCCACACAAAAAACCAGGCATAAAAAAGCCCCGAACCAGTCGGGGCTTTCTCATTCAACGCTCACTCAAACCTGCGGGTCGCCCACGTGCAGGATCTTCATGCCGTTGGTGCCACCGGTGGTGTGGTAGCTGTCGCCCTTGGTCAGGATGACCCAGTCGCCTTTCTCCACAACGCCGCGCTTGACCAGCTCGTCGATTGCCTTCTGGCTGACTTCGTTCGGTGCCAGCGAAGCCGGATCGAACGGAACGGTGTACACGCCACGGAACATCGCCGTGCGAGCCTGGGCTTCACGGTGTGGGGTGAACGCGTAGATCGGTACCGAAGAACGGATACGCGACATGATCAGCGGCGTGTAGCCACTTTCGGTCAGGGCGATGATCGCCTTCACGCCCGGGAAGTGGTTGGCGGTGTACATGGCCGCCAGTGCAATGCTCTGGTCGCAGCTTTCGAACTCTTTGCCAATGCGGTGGCTGGACGTCTTGCTGGTCGGGTGCTTTTCAGCGCCAAGGCAGATACGCGCCATGGCTTGCACCGCTTCCAGTGGGTACGGGCCGGCAGCACTTTCAGCCGAGAGCATCACGGCGTCGGTGTAGTCGAGCACGGCGTTAGCCACGTCGGACACTTCGGCACGGGTCGGCATCGGGTTCTGGATCATCGACTCCATCATCTGGGTCGCCACGATCACCGCCTTGTTGTGGCGGCGAGCGTGCAGGATGATTTTCTTCTGGATACCGATCAGCTCGGCATCGCCGATTTCCACGCCCAGGTCACCACGGGCAACCATCACGGCGTCGGACGCCTTGATCAGGCCGTCGAGGGTTTCGTCATCGGCCACGGCTTCGGCGCGTTCGATCTTCGCCACCAGCCAGGCGGTGCCGCCGGCTTCGTCGCGCAGTTTACGGGCGTATTCCATGTCGGCGGCGTCGCGCGGGAAGGACACGGCGAGGTAGTCCACTTCCATTTCGGCGGCGAGAATGATGTCAGCCTTGTCTTTTTCAGTCAGGGCCGGTGCGGTCAGGCCGCCACCACGACGGTTGATGCCTTTGTGGTCGGACAGCGGGCCGCCGATGATCACGGTGCAATGCAGTTCGGTCGGTGTGGCGGTGTCGACGCGCATGACCACGCGGCCGTCGTCCAGCAGCAGTTCGTCGCCGACGCCGCAGTCCTTGACCAGGTCCGGGTAGTCGATACCCACGACTTGCTGGTTGCCTTCGGTCAGCGGGTGGCTGGTGGAGAAGGTGAACGTGTCACCGATCTTCAGCTCGATCCGCTTGTTGGCGAATTTGGCGATACGGATTTTCGGGCCTTGCAGGTCACCCAGCAGCGCCACGAAGCGGCCGTGCTTGGCAGCCAGGTCACGCACCAGCTTGGCGCGAGCCTTGTGCTCGTCCGGGGTGCCGTGGGAGAAGTTCAGACGGGCAACGTCCAAACCAGCCAGAATCAGCTGTTCGAGGACTTCCGGCGAGTTGCTGGCCGGGCCAAGGGTGGCGACGATTTTGGTACGACGGACGGACATGCACAGACTCCTGAGTTCAAGCGCTGAGGAAGGCTACTATGCTCTTTCGTTGTAGTCATTGTTCGTTTGCACTACTTATCGACGATTGACTTGTTTTTGCTGCGAGTGAATACGAACACCCTTGAAGATTTTCGACGAGGGGTCGATACACTGCACAAGACAGGAGAACCCCCATGCGAATTTTGCTCGTTGCTGCCCTGGCCGTCAGTGTTGTCGGCTGTACCCGCTGGTCGATGGACCACCATTTGAACAATGCTTACCGTGCCTATGGGGTGGGTGATTGCGAGCGCGTCACCCTGGAGTTGTCGCAGGTCGACCGTGAGAGCCGCACCCGTCGTTATGTGCAGCCGGAAGTGTCGATGTTGCGCGGGCAATGCCTGGAGCGGCAAAAGTTGTTTGTCGACGCGGTTCAGACCTATCAGTTCATCATCACCCAGTACCCGTCGAGTGAATATGCGTACCGTGCTCGCGCCCGGCTCGACACTTTGCAACAGTTGGGGCACTACCCCGGTGCCAGTGTTGCGCAGCCGCGTCCGGCATCATTGTAATTACATTCGTCATTTAAGAGCTGGCCCGTCGCCAGTCTTGGTCTATCCTTCGATTGTTCGTTTGTACAAGTTTTTGTTCGAACGCATGCAGGGCCTGGATTCGGCAGCAGTCTAGTGACACGCAGGAAGCGTGGTGTCACACCGAGACCCGGGGAGAGTGGGCCATTGGCCCGTTCCGAATCACTGGCACGGCCTGACTCATGGCCACTGGATGACGACCATGTTTACCGAACGACGGATTGAGCGACACCAACTCCCTTATTTCCTGCAGGTGTTTAATCGCCGCACGGATAAGCCTATCGGTTATTTGGGCAATGTTTCTGAAGATGGCCTGATGTTGATCAGCCAATTGCCCATGATGGTCGACGTGGACTTCGAGCTGCGCTTTAAGATCCCGGGGCCTGAGGGCGATTTTCATGCGATTGACATCACGGCGACATGCCTGTGGAGCCATGAAGATGTAAACCCTCAGCACTACGACTCGGGATTCAGTGTGACTCAGGCGTCCGAGGAGTACGTGCAACTGATCAATGCCCTGTTGAATTATTTCAGTTTCGATCCTTTGCAGGCATCCGCCTAGCCACTGCGCACGGTCGACTCGGTTCTGGGGGAGCCCTGGCCGGGGTCGACGCGTGCTTTAGAACACCCCGGCTTTTTTCCAGCCCAGATAACGTGTCACCAGGGCGGGCCCCAATGCTGAAGGCAAGGCGTCCAGCAGCGATAAACCCTGTGCGCTCAGCCTGTCGTGCAATTCATCTCGGGTATTGAGGTAGTCGACCGTGCCGCTGTAAGCCAGTGCTTCAGGCAAGGTTTGCACGGGCACCTGGCGCAGGTGGTCGAGGACTTCTTCTCGCAGGCTGGCCACCAGCACCCGGTGCTGTCGACCAATACGCTTGGCCGCGGTCATCAGTGCCTCATCGTCCTCGTCCCGCAGGTTGGTCACCATGATCACCAATGCCCGGCGCTTTTGCCGAGCCAGCAGTTGGCTGGCGGCAGCCTCGTAGTCGGCCGTGTGTCGGGTGGTGTCCAGGTCGTATACCGCGTTGAGCAACAGGTTCAGCTGACTGCTGCCCTTGACCGGTGCCAGGTATCGCGGCTGTTCACTGGCAAAGGTGCACAACCCCACCGCATCACCCTGGCGTAACGCCACATAGCTGAGCAGCAGGCAGGCGTTGAGCGCATGGTCGAAGTGGGAGAGTTCATCGTCCTGGCTGCGCATACGCCGACCGCAATCGAGCATGAATACAATTTGTTGGTCGCGTTCATCCTGGTATTCGCGGGCGATGGGGGTGCGTTGCCGGGCAGTGGCTTTCCAATCGATCTGGCGCAGGCTGTCGCCTTCACGAAACTCACGCAGTTGATGGAATTCCAACCCCAACCCCCTGCGCTGATGTTGTCGCACGCCCAGCTGGCTTAGCCAGTTATCCACACCCAACAGCTGCGCGCCATATAAACGAGCGAAGTCCGGGTACACGCGGGTTGCGTCGCTTACTTCAACAAACCGCCGCGCCGACCACAACCCAAAAGGGCTGGGCAGATGAACCTCACAACGGCTGAAACTGAAGTGGCCACGGCGCATGGGGCGCAGGCGATAGCCAAGTTCGCTGCGCTCACCTGGGTTCAGCGCGATGGATTGGGGCAGGTTTTCTACGCTCAGGCCATCGGGGGCGTGGTCGAATACGGTGACTGTCAGGGGCTGTGAGTAGTGGTGTGTCAAGCTCAGGCGCACCTCACTCCATCGCCCGAGTGCCAGGCTGCCGGGCATCAGGCGTTCTACCTGTACGGACGGCCGACGACACAACCGTACGGCATCCAGTACGGCCATCAACAAGAGTGCGAGCAATAGACCCCAGGCTATGGAGTGCAGAGTGCCGGGCACCTTGAGCTGCAATGCCTCAGCTGTGCCGATCAGGATGCTCAGGCCTAGCAGCACCCCCAACCAGCTCAACAACAGTCGCGTCGGTTTCATGGAAGGATCACTGCCGTGGCGCCGGGATCTGATCCAGCAACTGCTGGAGCACTTGGTCGACCTCCAACCCGTCGATGTCCAGCTCTGGCGCAATGCGTACCCGATGGCGCAATACTGCCAATGCACAACCCTTGATGTCGTCCGGGGTGACGAATTCGCCGCCGCGCAACAAGGCCCGGGCCCGGGCACCGCGCACCAGTGCAATGGAGGCTCGTGGGCCTGCACCGATAGTCAAGCCCGGCCAGCTGCGGGTGGCGCGGGCCAGTCGTACGGCATAGTCGAGCACCTGCTCATCCAAGGCCAATTCACTGGCGATTTGCTGCAATTGCACGACGTCCTGGGCCTGAAGCACGGTGCGTAATGGCTGCACGTCGAGCATGTCGGCTCGGGACGAGCGGGTGACTTCGCGCACCATATCCAGCTCTTGCTGGGCATCCGGGTAATCCATGCGCACCTTGAGCATGAACCGGTCCAGCTCGGCTTCGGGCAAGGGGTAGGTGCCTTCCTGTTCGATAGGGTTCTGGGTTGCCAGTACCATGAACGGCTGGCCGAGAGGCAGTGCTTCACCCTCAAGAGTGACCTGGCGCTCCTGCATCGCTTCGAGCAGTGCGGCCTGGGTCTTGGCGGGCGCGCGATTGATTTCGTCGGCCAACAACAGATGGGTGAACAGCGGGCCTTTGCGCAACTTGAACTGTTCGCTGTGCAGGTCGTACACGGCATGGCCGGTCACATCGCTGGGCATCAGGTCGGGCGTGAACTGGATGCGCGCGAAATCACCGCCAAAACACCGCGCCAGCGCCCGCACCAGCAACGTCTTGCCGAGGCCAGGTACGCCTTCGAGCAGCACGTGGCCACCGGCAATCAATGCCGTCAGCACATCGTCAATCACCTGGTCTTGGCCGATCACCGCCTTGCGCAGTTCAACGCGCAGATCCTGTGCCTGTCTGCTGGCGTGTTGAAGGCTTTCGGTGGTCAGGGCACTCGCCGTTGGAAAATCACTCATAGGGCATTCCTGAGGGTTTGCAGGCATGCCACCTGACGACTGAAATCGGCGCTGTTAAGCCGTTTTGCCGCAAGTGGTCCGAGGGCCTGGCTGATGACGTGCAAGGGTTGGTGCGTCAGGCGTTCGAGCACCTGCCACTGTTCTGCTGTTTCGAGATGTTCAAAGCCTGGGTGACGACGGCGGGCGGCGCGTTGAATGTCTTGTTGCAATGCACGTAGCAAGGCACCTTGGCCGCCGCGCCGGAGCAGAAAATCGGCACTGGCCTGAAGGTGTTCCTGCAATTGGCGGCGAGCCTTGGGCGCCGGTGCCTGGATAGGACCCTGGCGCATGCCGGCATGCCAGAGTGCCAGGGCTATCAGCGCGACAAGTGCCACCACCGCCTGGGGAAAGTAACGCATCAGCAGGGTGAGCAGGCTGTCCACATCGGTACGGAACAGCAAGGTCACATCCGTGCCCTGGTTCAAGTACCAGAGCAGCCAGGCATTGTCATATTGGCCGATAGCAGCGTTCTTCCATACATCGCTGTCGGTCACCACGGTCACGCTGCCTTGCCCAAAGTCCAGTTGCATCAGGTGGCTGGACTTGGCGCTGTTGGCAGAAAATTGCGCCAGGTGCTTGGGGTCGGTGAGGTTGAAGTCGGTGTCGAAGTTGAAATAGGCCGGAGCGGTTTCATTGTCGACATACAGCTTGGTCAGGTCTGGCGCTTTCTTTTTGTTGCGCGGTGAAGCCGGTTCGTCGAATGCCTCGCTCAATGCCTGATGGATATTCAAGCGATCGAGCAGCAGGTCGCCGCTGGTGCCGGTCTCTTCATCCCACAAGGCTTCGGCAACCACCAACAGATGGCCGCCGGACTTTGCCCAGTCGAGCAGTTGGTTCACCTGGCCTGGCGTCATCGTGCTGCGTTCACCCAGTAACAGCAGGCTATTACCTTTGGGCGGCAGGTCGGCGAGCCCTTCAAGGCTATTGGCATGTGCCACGGCCAGGCCCTGCTGGCGCAGAAAGTGTTCGGCCGCCAGGTAAGGGTTCGCCTGGGCTTCCGGCGATGGCCCCCGGTCGACGACTTCTTCATAGGGGATTGCCTTGTGCCAGGCGTAAAACGCACCGGCCCCCAGCAGGCATGCCAGCAACAGTCCCGTCCACAGCAGTAGCCGATTCATCGTGCGGCCCCCGAGCTGAACAGCATACGCCAATCACTGCACAGCTTTTGCTGGGCTGCGGCGGGTGGCAGGCGGTGGCCATAGGCGAGGTTCTGCCAGTGGCGAGTCAGTTCATCACTGAAGGCCAGCAACTGCGGTTGTTGCAGGTGGTGAACGTGCTCCAGGACCTGGCCTTCGGTGTCGGCTTCTTTAAGCGGCAGGTGGAAGTCGTGCAGCAGTCGACTGAGCAATCCGCGATACAGCAGCCCAAGGGCCTCCCTGGGACGCGTCGCCCAGAGTGCTTCGGCGGTGCTGGCGATGTCCTCGGGCAACGTTTCGATGCCCAGATCAAGGCCAAACAATTGAGCAGGAGCCGGCTTGGGCGTTTTGTGCGGGAGAGTGGGGCGTCGGCTGACGAAGGCGCGAAGCCAGTCCCGATAGCGCCAGACCAACAGCGCCAGGCCACCGATCAGCACGCTCCACAGGATGACTTCCAGGCCTTGGGCCGCGTGCTTGAAGTTAGTGCTGTTGAAGCTGTCCAGCAGTGCCTGCAGCCAGGCGGGTAACTTGCCTTCGCTGTGCGTGCGGTTTTTGACGGCGGTTTTTTCCTCGCCGAAGCGGTACCGGGTGACGGTTTCCGGGTTTTTGAAAGGAGGCTTTTCCAACTGTGCCTTGATCGACTGGCTAGCGGCTTGGGTGCTTAGCGGCTTGCTGCTATTGGGCTCCCCAGCCAAGGCCGGAGAGCTGGTTTGGGTGAGCATCAACCCGACCACCAGCAACATCAACGTCGCAACGTTGGCCAGGCGCTGGCGCAGGCGGCGAAACACCAGTTCCAGGTCCCAGGCTTCCAACAGGGTACGGCGGTTGAGATAAAGGCTGAAGCCGCAGGCAACGTAGATGGGCTCCCAGAACACCAGCACCAGGGCGTAGAACGCGTTGCCCAGGTGTTCCAGCCATAAGCCTTCGGAGGCGGTCGCCAGTGCCAGCCGTTGCCAGTCCCAGTCCATTTCGACCTGCTGGGGAATGAAGAAGTAGAACAGGGCCATGCAGCCGAACCACAGGCCGATTTCCAGATGCATTCCGAGGAGGGTAAGCCATCGTGCAGCCCCGGCGTTGTGCTGTAGCAACACGCCAAGGCGTCGCTGGCGTGCCTGGCCGTCCAACCCTTCGAGTTGGCTGACCGGCAGCAGGAAGCTGCGACTGAGGCTGAACCGGCGCCAGGTCAGGCTGACCAGCAACTGGCCTTTGAGCAGCCTTGGCCAGTGGCGCACCGCGTGTTTGAGGCTTGGGGTGTCACCAAACAGTGCGGTGGACAAGATGTACAGGGGAAGCCGGTCGAAGGCGGGCTTGAGCCACCAGAACAGGATCATGGCGAGCGTGGGGAAGTCCCAGAGCAAAACGGTGAGTAGCGCAAAGACTGGCAAGGTCACCAGCGCCCAACTACTCATCAACAGCCCACGATGCTGGCGAGCCATGAGTACGCCGAGGTCCATGGCTTCCCAGGTAGTACGTGGGCGGATCACGACGCTGGCATCACTCAGGCGCATGAGAGGTCCGCCCGGCAAAGGTCAAATAAGCGGCTACCAGCAACCAGAGTGTGGCGCCCACGAGGTATTTGACCCAGGGCGCGATCGTCGTCGTGGAAGACCAGTACGCTTCGATAAACGCTGCGATCAACAGGAAGATCATGACGCCGCAGAGCATCTGCACGCTTTTGCGTGCGGCCAGGCGCAGGGATTCGCCCCGGGTGAGTGGCCCTGGCGAAATCAACGCCCAGCCCAGTTGCAAGCCTGCCGCACCAGCCAGGGCGATGGCCGTCAATTCGAAGGCACCGTGGCCAATGACGAACGACCAGAACGTCTGGCCGTAACCGATTTCGGTCAGGTGCCCGGAGATTGCTCCGATGATCAAACCGTTGAATATCAGGAAGAACACGCTGCCCAGGCCAAACAGCAGGCCGGCGGCGAAGGTCTGGAAAGCGATGCCGATGTTGTGCATCACGTAGTAGCCGAACATCATCCAGTCTTCGCTGGATGCACGGTCGGCGGCGCGGCCGAGACGGCTGGCATCGGGGTTGTACATGGCTTGCATCTCGGCGACCTGCTGGGGGCTGACGATGCTGTAGATCAGGTCGGGGAACAGATAGACCAGCAAGGCGATCCCCACCAGGCTGGTAAAGAACAGCAGGCTTGCGATCAGCACGAAGCGCCATTGCTCACGTACCAGGCGTGGAAAGCCCGCCAGGATGAAGCCGAGGACATTCGCCGTCAGTTGGCTGCGATGACGATACAACTGCTGATGGCCACGCAGGGCGAGTTGCTGAAGGGGATCGACCAGGTAGCTGCTATAGCCGCGTTCCTGGGCCAGGGCGAGGTGCTGGCACAACCTTCGATAGTGGTGGGGGAAGTCCGCCATGTCACTCGCCTTGGCTTTGCCTTGCTCCAACTGTTTCAACTGCTCGGCAAAGGCCTGCCATTGGCGTTGGTGACGGCTTTCGAAGAGGCTCTGCTTCATGCTGGCCCCAACAGTCCGCGGGCCACGCCATTGAGTTGTTCGACGGCGCGGGCCGGAGACACCTGCAGGGGGGTGGCGAGGATGGAGGCCAGTTCATGCACCCGTTCGGCAGACAGTTCACCCTGGCGTTCGGCAAAACCAAGGATCGCTCGCTGTTCACTCAACTCCAGTGGGAATGGCAGGCGCAACGGCTGGGCTTGAGGCACCTGTGGGCGAGCCAGTGGCTGTTCGCGGTAGATCACCAGCGTGCCTGCGGCCAGGTCGCCAAGGCGCTTGAAATGAGGGTGTTGCAGGCAACTGATGGCACCGAGGAAGTAGCCGAAGGGCAGCATGTCGACAAAACGCAGCAGGTTGCGGATCAGTGACGCGGACCAGCCGACGGGCGTGCCGTCATCCTGCACGACCCTCAAGCCCATGACTTGCTTGCCGGGAGAACTGCCCTGGTTCAGTACTTCGAACAGCACCATGTACCACCAGCTGACCAGAAACAGCAGCAATGAGCCCAGGCCGATACCAATATTGCCCAACAAGGCCAAAGGCACGAGCAGGATACCCATGATCAGCCCGCGTACACCCAGGTCAAAGGCAAAGGCTAGTGCGCGGGGCAGCAAGCCTGCCGGGCGCAAAGGCAGATCGATACCCTCCGGGGTCTCGATCTGGTAGCGGGTATCCAACGGGGCTGATGGCATTGCGATCCTTGGCAGTGCGAAGCGGCTGAGAGACACGGATGCTAGCAGTGTCGACGATGGAAGCAACCATTCAAGTTTTTACTGGGTATTTGTACAGCCATCTATCGCTGGCCTCTGACGCCTTGCTGCGCCTAGACTCTGTCGATCTTTAGTACAGGAACAGCCCGTGACCACCATTTTCTGGTACGACTACGAAACCACCGGCATCAACCCGCGCAGCGATCGCCCGCTGCAGGTGGCTGGGATTCGTACCGACCTCGAACTCAACGAGGTCGGTCCGCCGGTCAATCTTTACTGCCAGCCCAGCGACGACATCCTGCCTCACCCGGCAGCGTGCGCGATTACCGGTATCACGCCCGGCATCCTGGCTGAGAAGGGGCTGGCTGAAGCCGACTTCATGACTCGCGTACATGCAGAGCTGGCCGCCCCGGGAACCTGTGGTGCTGGCTATAACACCCTGCGGTTCGACGATGAAATGACGCGGTACAGCCTGTATCGCAACTTTTTCGACCCCTACGCCCGCGAGTGGCAGGGCGGCAACAGCCGTTGGGATCTGATCGACGTGGTTCGTACCGCCTACGCGTTGCGGCCTGAAGGGATTGTCTGGCCCGAGCAAGATGGGCGCGTCACCCTCAAGCTGGAGCGGCTGACCGAAGCCAACGGCATCGACCATGGTCAGGCCCACGATGCGTTGTCCGATGTGCGTGCCACCATCGCTTTGGCGCGTCTGGTGCGTGAGAAACAGCCCAAGCTGTATGAATGGCTGTTTCAGTTGCGCAGCAAGCAACGGGTGATGGACCAGGTACGCCTGCTGCAACCGATGGTGCACATATCGGGGCGCTTTTCTGCCGAGCGCCATTACCTGGGGGTCGTGCTGCCGCTGGCCTGGCACCCGCGCAATCGCAATGCGCTGATCGTGTGTGACCTGGGCCTGGACCCGCAAGGTTTGCTGGACCTCGATGCGGATACGTTGCGCCGGCGTCTTTACACTCGTCGTGATGAATTGGCCGACGGTGAGTTACCGGTGCCGCTCAAGTTGTTGCATATCAACCGTTGTCCGGTCGTCGCCCCGTTGAATGTGCTGCGTGGGCCAGACCTCCAGCGACTTCAGTTGGATAAGGAAGCTTGTCTGGCGAGGGCACTGCGACTTACTGACGCACAGGAAGTGTGGCGGGACAAGTTGGCGACCATTTATGCCGAGGAAGATTTCGAACCGAGTTCGGACCCGGAGCAGCAGCTCTACGATGGTTTTATCGGTGATCGCGATCGTCGTTTATGTGAACAAGTACGGGCTGCCGAGCCGCTGGAGTTGGCGCGCCAGCAGTGGCCGTTCGATGATCATCGCTTGCCGGAATTATTGTTTCGCTACCGTGCGCGTAACTTTCCTGAAACCTTGAACAGCGAGGAACAACAACGCTGGCAACTATTTTGTCAGCAGCGTTTGTCGAGCGAGGAATGGGGAGCGCCCAATACCCTGGAGGCATTTAAACAGGCCGCGCAGGAGTTGGCTGTTAGTGCTACGCCGCATCAGCGCCAGGTGCTCGACCAATGGCAGGATTATGCCGACTCTTTAGCCGCTCGCCTGAATTTGTAATCGGGTAATAACAAATACCCCAGGCAATAAAAAACGCCAGCAGGCTGGCGTTTTTAATGTGTGGCGTATCAGGCGCAAGCCCGATGAGGCTTAGCCCAGCAGGGTTGCCCAGCCTTCAACCACATCACCGCCCCACTTGGCTTTCCACTCTTTCAGGGTCTTGTGATTGCCACCTTTGGTTTCAATCACTTCGCCGTTGTGCGGGTTCTTGTATTGCTTGACCTTGCGAGCGCGCTTGGTGCCGGTAGTTTTTACAGCGCCGCGTGGTGCTTTAACTTTCGACTCTGGATCCAGCAGCGCGATGATGTCACGCAGGGATTTGGAGTATTCACCCATCAGGGCGCGCAGTTTGCCTTCGAATTCCAGCTCGGTTTGCAGCTTGTCGTCTTGGGACAGGTTCTTCAAACGGGCTTGCAGCTCTTTGATAGCTTCTTCGGTGGCACGGTATTCGTTGATCAGAGACATGTGGACTACCTTATGTAGAGCGCGGGTTGAACAAGAGGAGTGGGGCAATAATAGTCAGGCAATTTCGTCAAGTAAACATTTAACAAGGCATTTATGTGAATTACTTTGAATGTTTGTGGCGAAGCTATGCAATCGAGTTAATTAGTAGGTCGTAGCGCTAAAGATAATCGCCGTTGTTTTTTGATATTTCGCAAGGCTTGCCATTTTACGGCTACGTAGTGATCGTAAACCTTACGCTATTAAGGGGCGTGGCCGGCGCGAAGGATCAGAATAAGCCACAAGGAATACTGCAGATTTTCTGCGCAATCGCTAGAATGGCGGCCTTTGTGAAGTTCTGGAGTTTCCCCCTAATGCGCACTTTTCGGCTGGTGATTGCTTGCCCGGACCGGGTTGGCATCGTTGCCAAGGTCAGTAACTTTCTGGCTTCCCACAACGGTTGGATCACCGAGGCGAGCCATCACTCGGACAATCTCAGCGGTTGGTTCTTCATGCGTCACGAGATTCGTGCCGACACACTGCCGTTTGGTCTTGAGGCTTTTCGCGAGGCGTTTGCGCCGATCGCCGAAGAGTTTTCGATGACCTGGCAGATCACCGACACCGAGCAGAAGAAGCGCGTGGTATTGATGGCCAGTCGCGAGTCCCACTGCCTGGCCGACCTGCTGCACCGCTGGCACAGCGACGAGCTGGACTGTGAAATCGCCTGTGTGATCTCCAACCATGACGACCTGCGCAGCATGGTCGAATGGCACGGCATCCCGTACTACCACGTCCCGGTCAACCCGCAGGACAAGGAACCGGCGTTCGCCGAGGTTTCCCGCCTGGTCAAGCAGCATGAAGCGGATGTGGTGGTGCTGGCGCGCTACATGCAGATCCTGCCACCGGAACTGTGCCGTGAGTACGCGGGCAAGGTGATCAACATTCACCACAGCTTCCTGCCGTCGTTCATTGGTGCCAAGCCTTATCACCAGGCCTCCCTGCGTGGCGTGAAGCTGATTGGCGCGACGTGCCATTACGTCACCGAAGAGCTGGACGCCGGCCCGATCATCGAGCAGGACGTGGTGCGTGTCAGCCACAGTGACAGCATCGAAGACATGGTGCGTTTCGGCCGTGACGTCGAGAAGATGGTCTTGGCCCGTGGCCTGCGTTACCACTTGGAAGATCGCGTGTTGGTACACGGCAACAAGACCGTCGTGTTCTGATCCAAGGGTTTTGATTGAAGAATGAAGGGCCTGGGCGTTAAATCGTCCCAGGCCCTTTTTCTTTGTTTGGCGTAGAGGTTCGGACCATGAGCGATCCCCTGGACAAAGCCACTTCCAAGGCACCCGCCACCCTGGGAGAGGGCTGCTTGAGCCGGTTTGACCCGGAAGAACTGAGCAGCGACGACGGCACCGAGTTTCCGGGGGCCGCCGAGCTGTGGGAGCAAGAGAAGGGCAAGACCGAACCGGAGGTTAACTAACCCCCACGGGGTTAGATCCGGAAGCTACCCACCAACTGTTTCAAGCGCGCCGCCTGTTGCTCCAGGTCTGCGCAGGCGCGCAGGGTGGATTGCAGGTTTTCGACGCCTTCCTGATTGAGGGTGTTGATCTCGGTAATGTCCATGTTGATCGACTCGACCACCGAGGTCTGCTCCTCGGTGGCGGTGGCCACCGATTGGTTCATGCCATCGATCTCGCCAATGCGTTGGGTCACGCTGTTCAGGCGTTCACCGGCCAGGTTGGCGATCTCCACGCTGTCATGGCTGTGACGCTGGCTTTCACCCATGGTGCTGACCGAATCACGGGCACCGACCTGCAACTCCTCGATCATCTTTTGCACCTGTTGCGCCGATTCCTGGGTGCGATGGGCCAGGTTGCGCACCTCGTCGGCCACCACGGCGAACCCGCGACCCGCTTCCCCGGCACGGGCCGCTTCGATCGCGGCGTTGAGCGCCAGCAAGTTGGTTTGCTGGGAAATGCTGGTGATCACCTCGAGAATCTGCCCGATATTCACCGTCTTGCTGTTGAGCGCCTCGATATTGCTGCTGGAGGCACTGATCATCTCGGACAGCTGATTCATCGCCTTGATGTTGCGCTCCACCACCTGTTGGCCATCTTCGGCCAGGTGCCGTGCATCGCTGGCCTGGTGCGAGGCTTGCGCCGCATTGCGCGCGATTTCCTGGGCGGCGGCACCCAGTTGGTTGATGGCGGCCGCCACGCTGTTGGTGCGGTTGGCCTGTTCATCGGAATTGACCATCGACGAGTTGGAGGCGCTCACCACGCGCAACGCCACTTCATTGACCTGCTCGGTGGCCGAGGACACTTCGCGGATCGACGTATGAATACGTTCTACGAAGCGGTTGAAGGCGTTACCCAAGGTGCCGAATTCGTCGTGGTTCTGGATGGTCAGGCGGCGTGTCAGGTCGCCTTCACCGTCGGCGATGTCTTGCATGGCGCGGGTCATCACGTGCAGTGGTTGCAGCAGGATGCGGATCAGCATGCCGAGCAGGGCGATGATGATCACCACGGCAATGGCCGTGGCAATCACCGCTGAGGTGCGGAATTCGCTGAGCATGGCGAAGGATTTGTCTTTATCCACCGAAATGCCGAGATACCAGTTCACCGAGGGTAGACCCTTGATCGGTGTAAAGGTCACGATGTTGTCCTTGCCGTTGGCCTCGACCTCGCTGAAGCCGGTGCTGATCGTTGGCGTGTTTTTTGGGTACACATCGGCCAGCGTCTTCATCACCAGGTTCTTGTCCGGGTGCACCAGCACCTTGCCATCGGCGCTGACCAGGAACGCATAACCTATACCGCCGAAGTTCAGCGCGCCAATGTTATCCACCAGGGTTTGCAGGCTCAGGTCGCCGCCCACGACACCAATGCTCTGGGCGCCCTGGGTGCTGGGGGTAGCGATGGAAATAATTAGTTTGCCGGTCGCGGCATCGATGTAGGGCTCGGTGAGCGTCGAGCCGTTGCTGGCCTGGGCGCCTTTGTACCAGGGGCGAACACGCGGGTCGAAGCCGTCCGGCATCTTGGTGTCGGGGCGGATGGTGAACGCGCCCTTGCTGTCACCCACGTAGGTCGCCATGAACGAGGAGGTCAGGGCTTTCTGCTCCAGCAGCCTGGCAACGGCGGAGGGCTCGGGGTTGATGGCGATGTTTTGTGCGGCGTTTTCAACCAGGGCAATGCGCCCTGTAAGCCAGGTTTGGATGTTGCTGGCGGTGACATCACCCATTTCATGCAAGTAATTGTTGAGGTCGTCGCGGATGGCGTTGCGTTGCAGGTAGTCGTTGTAGAGGGTAAACAGCGCAAAAGCGGCGATGACGATAAGGGAGGCTGCAAGCAGGATTTTGTGGCTGAAGCGCAGATTTTTATTCATGGCTTGTAGGGTCCGCTAAGGTCTTATTATCCGAAGCGCGTCCTTATGGGATGCGCAAAATGGCAGCGTCAAAAAAGGTGTGATATTTCTTGCGATAGCTCCGTTGGTCCCTGTAGGAACTATCCGACCTATTTTTAGACTTTGTGGGTCTCACACCTCTCTATATCGACCTGGCGGCACTAAAGATTAACCAGAGGTGACGAAATGCCTGATACCACTCAACTCCTTATCGGCGCGGGCCTGGACGGCCAACCCGTCGCCCAGGCCATGCGCCTGGCCAACCGTCATGGGCTGATTGCCGGTGCGACCGGCACGGGCAAGACCGTCACCTTGCAGCGCCTCGCGGAAGCCTTCAGTGACGCGGGCGTGGCGGTATTTGCGGCGGACATCAAGGGCGACCTGTGTGGCCTCGGGGCCGCAGCCAATCCGCAAGGCAAGGTGGCCGAGCGCATCGCCGGCATGCCTTTCCTGGGGTACACGGCCAAGGCCTACCCCGTGACGTTGTGGGATATCCACGGGCAATCCGGTCATCCATTGCGCACCACCATCAGTGAAATGGGCCCATTGCTGCTCGGCGCGCTGCTGGAACTTACCGACAGCCAACAGTCAGCGCTCTATGCGACCTTTAAAGTGGCCGATCGCGAAGGCTTGCTGCTGTTGGACCTCAAAGACCTGAAAGCACTGCTCAACCACCTGCGTTACCACCCGGAACTGCTGGGCGACGACGCGGCGCTGATGACCACCGGCTCCAGCCAGGCCCTGTTACGGCGTCTTGCCGTGTTGGAGCAACAGGGCGCGGAAGCCTTGTTTGGCGAGCCAGCCTTGCAGCTGGAAGACATTCTGCAACCCGCCAGTGATGGGCGAGGGCGTATCCACCTGCTCGACGCCAGCCGTCTGGTGCATGAGGCGCCCAAGGTGTACGCGACCTTCCTGCTGTGGCTGTTGGCGGAGCTGTTCGAGCAGTTGCCTGAACGCGGCGATGCCGATAAACCGTTGTTGGCGCTGTTCTTCGATGAGGCCCACTTGCTGTTTGCCGATACGCCCAAGGCGTTGCAGGAGCGGTTGGAGCAAGTGGTGCGGTTGATTCGCTCCAAAGGCGTTGGCGTTTACTTTGTCACACAGTCTCCGGGGGATTTGCCTGACACGGTCCTGGCGCAATTGGGCCTGCGCATCCAGCACGGCCTGCGGGCGTTCACCACCAAGGAACAGAAGTCCCTGCGGGCAGTGGCAGACGGTTTTCGGCCCAACCCGACCTTCGATACCCTGGCGGTGCTGACCGAGCTGGGCACGGGTGAGGCCTTGGTGGGCGCGCTGCAGGAAAAAGGCACGCCGGAAGTCGTCCAGCGCGTACTGGTGGCGCCGCCGCAGTCGCGTATCGGGCCGCTCAGCGAGGCCGAACGCGCCGCGCTGATCGCCAGTTCGCCGTTGCTGGGGCGCTACGACAAGCCGATTGACCGGGAATCGGCCTATGAAGTGCTGATGGCGCGCAAGGAGCTTGGGCCGACCGAAGAGGCCAAGCCGGCTGCCGAAGAGCCGAGCTTTACGGACAAGGCGGGTGCCTTTCTGGGCACCACGGCAGGCAAGGCGCTGAAATCCGCGATGCAGCAGGCGGCCAATCAGATGGGGCGTCAGTTGGTGCGCGGTTTGCTGGGATCGTTGCTTGGCGGCAGCAAGCGCAAGTAACGGTTCAAGCCTTGGGCTTGGCGTGGGCGGCGAGCCGTTCCAGGGCGGCGCGCAGGCCGGGATCACTAATGCCGTCGGCCGTCGCCTGGATGGTTTCGGCGGCGTTCACCGACAGGTCCATCGTATGTCCGACTGCGCCTTGCTGCACGGTGGGCGGCTGCACTTTGAACTGGATGCGCATCAGGTTGGCGAATTCATCGAACGCCATCAATTGACGCTGCAGGCGCTTTTGCTGGTAACGCAAACGCGTGGCCCAATGACCGTCGGTGACAATTAACAGCAAATTGCCTTCGCGCCAGGACGCCACGTGACAATGTTCACGTGCGGCCGGTTGCAATTGGCTTTCGAGCAGGCGTTGCAAATGGCCCAAGCGTTGCGCGTGGCCAAAGATGGCTTTCAACGGCTTGGCTTCGCGGAGCAACACGCTGGGAATGCGAGCTGTATGAGGGCGAAATGCCATGTTTAGACACCTTAAGTAACAGAGCTGCCATCTTAACAGAAAGCGCCCGCAGGCCCCCTGGCAATGCAATGACAGGCCAAAGACCGCAAAATCAATAGGTAACTTCTGCACGCCATGGGTTGAAGTTCCAGCAAAAGCCCTTATTTTAAACAAGCCCTCTCACAGCACCATGCCAGCATCGGGGAACAACGCCACTTTCCTCACCCACGAATCCGGGTAGAATGCGCGTTCGCATGCGGCCGTGAGGGCTGCTCGGGCCACTCACGGTGCGCCCTCCATCCCTATGTGTGGAAGAACCTGCCGATATGTTTGCGCCTTTGTTAAAGAAACTTTTTGGAAGCAAGAATGAGCGCGAAGTTAAACGCATGCTCAAGACGGTGCAGCTGGTCAATGGCTTCGAAGAGCAGATGGTTGCCCTTTCGGACGACCAATTGCGCGCCAAGACCCAAGAGTTCAAGGCCCGCATAGCCAAAGGTGAAACCCTCGACAAGCTGCTTCCCGAAGCCTTTGCGGTCGCCCGTGAAGCCGGCAAGCGTGTCATGGGCATGCGCCACTTCGACGTTCAGTTGATCGGCGGCATGACCTTGCATGAAGGCATGATTGCCGAAATGCGTACCGGTGAAGGCAAGACCCTGGTAGCAACCCTGGGCGTTTACCTCAACGCATTGTCCGGCAAGGGCGTGCACGTTGTGACAGTGAACGACTACCTGGCTCGCCGGGACGCCAACTGGATGCGCCCGCTGTATGAATTCCTCGGCCTGACCGTCGGCGTGGTAACGCCGTTCCAGCCGCCGGAAGAAAAACGCGCGGCCTACGCTGCCGACATCACCTACGGCACCAACAACGAATTCGGTTTCGACTACCTGCGCGACAACATGGCGTTCAGCATGGAAGAAAAATTCCAGCGCGAACTCAACTTTGCCGTGATCGACGAAGTCGACTCCATCCTCATCGACGAAGCCCGTACCCCGCTGATCATCTCCGGCCAGGCCGAAGACAGCTCGCGCCTGTACACCGAAATCAACAAGTTGATTCCGCGCCTGACCCAGCACGTTGAAGAAGTCGAAGGCGTGGTGACCAAAGAAGGTCACTTCACCATCGACGAGAAGACCCGCCAGGTCGAACTCAACGAAGCCGGTCACCAGTTCGTCGAAGACATGCTGACCCAGATCGGCCTGTTGGCTGAAGGCGAGAGCCTGTACTCGGCGCACAACCTGGGCCTGTTGACCCACGTTTACGCTGGCCTGCGCGCCCACAAGCTGTTCCACCGCAACGTCGAATACATCGTGCAGGACGGCCAGGTGGTCCTGGTCGACGAACACACCGGGCGTACCATGCCGGGTCGTCGTCTGTCCGAAGGCCTGCACCAGGCCATCGAAGCCAAGGAAGTGCTCAACATCCAGGCCGAAAGCCAGACGTTGGCGTCCACCACCTTCCAGAACTACTTCCGTCTGTACAACAAACTGTCCGGCATGACCGGTACGGCCGACACCGAAGCGTTCGAATTCCACCAGATCTACAACCTGGCCGTGATGGTCATCCCGCCGAACAAGCCGTTGGCGCGTAAAGACTTCAACGACCTGGTATTCCTGACAGCCGAAGAGAAATACGCGGCAATCATCAATGACATCAAGGACGGCATGGCCCAGGGGCGCCCGATCCTGGTCGGTACTGCCACCATCGAGACTTCCGAGCACGTGTCCAACCTGCTCAACAAGGAAGGCATCGAGCACAAGGTCCTTAACGCCAAGTTCCACGAAAAAGAAGCCGAGATCATCGCCCAGGCCGGTCGCCCAGGCGCACTGACCATCGCCACCAACATGGCCGGTCGTGGTACCGACATCCTGTTGGGCGGCAACTGGGAAGTGGAAGTCGCGGCCCTGGAAAACCCAAGCCCCGAGCAGATCGCCCAGATCAAGGCTGACTGGCAGAAACGCCACCAGGCCGTGCTGGAATCCGGCGGCCTGCAGGTGATCGCTTCCGAGCGTCACGAATCGCGCCGTATCGACAACCAGCTGCGTGGTCGTGCCGGTCGTCAGGGTGACGCCGGTTCCAGCCGCTTCTACCTGTCGCTGGAAGACAGCCTGATGCGTATCTTCGCCTCGGACCGCGTGAAGAACTTCATGAAGGCCCTGGGCATGCAGTCCGGTGAAGCGATCGAGCACCGCATGGTGACCAACGCCATCGAGAAAGCGCAGCGCAAGGTTGAAGGCCGCAACTTCGACATTCGTAAGCAACTGCTCGAGTTCGATGACGTCAACAACGAACAGCGTAAAGTGATCTATCACATGCGTAATACGTTGCTGGCCGCCGACAACATTGGCGAGACCATCGCTGACTTCCGTCAGGACGTGCTCAACGCCACCGTCAGTGCACACATTCCGCCACAGTCCCTGCCAGAGCAGTGGGATGTTGCCGGTCTGGAAGCGGCACTCAAGAGCGACTTCGGTGTGGACTTGCCGGTTCAGCAATGGCTGGACGAAGACGACCACCTGTACGAAGAGACGCTGCGCGAGAAGCTGATGACCGAGCTGCTGGCCGCGTACAACGAAAAAGAAGAGCAGGCGAGTGCCGAAGCACTGCGCACCTTCGAGAAACAAATCGTGCTGCGTGTGCTGGACGACCTGTGGAAAGACCACCTGTCGACCATGGATCACCTGCGTCACGGTATCCACCTGCGCGGCTACGCCCAGAAGAACCCGAAGCAGGAGTACAAGCGCGAGTCGTTCACGCTGTTCTCCGAATTGCTGGATTCGATCAAGCGCGATTCGATTCGCGTGCTGTCCCACGTTCAGGTGCGTCGCGAAGACCCGATCGAGGAAGAGGCACGCCTGCGTCAGGAAGCCGAGGCTCTGGCTGCGCGCATGCAGTTCCAGCACGACGAAGCCCCGGGTCTTGAGCAACCTGAAGTGCTGGGCGAAGAGGTCGATGTGGCCCTGGCTCAGACGCCGGTTCGCAACGACCAGAAGCTGGGCCGCAACGAACTGTGCTGGTGCGGTTCGGGCAAGAAGTTCAAACACTGCCACGGCGAAATCAACTAAGATTTTTGCCTGACGCTGCAACACCCCGCGCCGCGACCGGCCTTTGCCGTCGCGGCGTTTTGCCATTAATTTCACCGTCGCTCACGACGGCACAGATATCACCTCATTTTTAAGGAGCGCATTCATGGCTGTTGGTCTTGGTCCTTTGCCCACATTGCACCCGGTTGCCGGTTTTGAACTCGGTATCGCTTCGGCCGGCATCAAGCGCCCGGGGCGCAAGGATGTGGTGGTGATGCGCTGTGCCGAAGGTTCAACCGTCGCTGGCGTGTTCACCCTCAATGCGTTCTGCGCAGCGCCGGTGATCCTGGCCAAGCAGCGTGTAGCCGGCAACATTCGTTACCTGCTGACCAACACTGGTAATGCCAACGCCGGTACCGGCGAGCCAGGCCTGGTGGCCGCTGCGCGCACCTGCGCCAAGCTGGCCCAACTGACGGGCGTGGATGCCAGCCAAGTGCTGCCGTACTCCACCGGGGTGATCGGCGAGCCGTTGCCTGTCGAAAAAATCGAAGGTGCCCTGCAAGCCGCACTGGACGACCTGTCTGTGGATAACTGGGCTGCCGCTGCCACCGGCATCATGACCACCGACACCCTGCCAAAAGGCGCGAGCCGCCAGTTCGTGCACGACGGCGTGACCGTCACCGTGACCGGCATCAGCAAGGGCGCGGGCATGATCCGTCCGAACATGGCCACCATGCTCGGCTACATCGCCACCGACGCCAAAGTCTCCCGCGACGTGCTGCACAGCCTGATCCTGGACGGCGCCAACAAGTCGTTCAACCGCATCACCATCGATGGCGATACCTCCACCAACGACTGCTGCATGCTGATCGCCACCGGCCAGGCCAACCTGCCGGAAATCACCGAGGCCAGCGGCCCGCTGTTCGCCGCGTTGAAGCAGGCGGTATTTGAAGTGTGCATGGACGTGGCCCAGGCCATCGTGCGTGACGGCGAAGGCGCCACCAAGTTCGTCACCGTTGAAGTCAATGGCGGCGGCAACCACCAGGAATGCCTGGACGTGGGTTACACCGTGGCGCACTCGCCGCTGATCAAGACCGCGCTGTTCGCCTCCGACCCGAACTGGGGCCGTATCCTGGCAGCCGTCGGCCGTGCCGGCGTGCCGGACCTGGACGTGAGCAAGATCGACGTGTTCCTCAGCGGCGTGTGCATCGCCAGCCGTGGCGCCCGTGCCGAGACCTACACCGAAGCCCAGGGCTCGGCGGTGATGCAACAGGAAGAAATCACCATCCGCATCGAGTTGGGGCGCGGTGAGTGCAGCGAAACCATCTGGACCACCGACCTGTCCCACGAGTACGTGAAGATCAACGCGGAATACCGTACCTAAGAGGATAAGCGCGGTGAAACGAGTGCATGTAGCAGCAGCGGTGATCCGCGGTGTCGACGGCAGGATCCTGCTGGCGCGCCGCGCCGATACCCAGCATCAGGGCGGTCTCTGGGAGTTTCCCGGGGGCAAGGTGGAGGCCGACGAATCGGTCGAAACCGCACTGTCCCGCGAATTGCAGGAAGAGCTGGGCATCCAGGTCACCACGGCACGCCCGTTGATCAAAGTACAGCATGACTACCCGGACAAGCAGGTGTTGCTGGATGTGTGGGAAGTCTCGGCCTTTACCGGCGAACCCCATGGTGCCGAAGGGCAGCCGTTGGAATGGGTGGCGCCGCGAGACCTGATCAACTATGAATTCCCGGCTGCCAATGCACCGATCGTTGCAGCCGCGCGTTTGCCGGCCGAGTACTTGATCACGCCTGGCGAGCTGGAAACCCCCGCATTGTTGCGCGGTATCCAGAAAGCCATTGCTGGCGGCATCAAGCTGGTTCAACTGCGAGCGCCCAATGGCTACGACCCCAAGTACCGTGACCTGGCGGTGGATGCAGTGGGGCTGTGCGCAGGCAAGGCGCAATTGATGCTCAAAGGGCCATTTGAATGGTTGGGGGATTTCCCCTCGGCGGGCTGGCACATGACCTCGGCACAACTGCGCAAATACGCGAGCAAAGGCCGGCCGCTGCCCAAGGACCGCTGGTTGGCGGCTTCTTGCCACAACGCTGAAGAACTGGCGCTGGCCGAGTTGATGGACGTGGATTTTGTCACCCTGTCACCGGTGCAACCGACCCAGACTCATCCTGACGCGCAGCCGTTGGGTTGGGAGCAGGCGGCGCAGTTGATCAGTGGGTTCAGCAAGCCGGTGTTTCTGCTGGGTGGGGTGGGGCCGGCTGAGCGGGAGCAGGCTTGGGACGCTGGGGCTCAGGGTGTGGCTGGCATTCGGGCGTTTTGGCCTGAGGTTTGATGCGGCCTTAACGACGCCATCGCCGGCAAGCCGGCTCCTACAGTTGAAATGCATTCCCCTGTAGGAGCCGGCTTGCCGGCGATGGCGCCAGACCAGTCAACACACAATCCTCAGTGGGGCTTGGCCGCCGCCTGCCACAACACCTCCGCCACACCCTGGCGCCGGGCAATCACCCGCGCTGCGACAAACAGCAAATCCGACAGCCGATTGATATACGCCAACCCCACGCCTTCCAACGGTTCCACCGCATTCAACTGCTGACACCGCCGCTCTGCACTGCGCGCCAGGCTGCGGCATACATGAGCTTGGGCGATCAGCGCCGAACCACCGGGCAGGATGAAGTTTTCCAGCGGCCCCACTTCCTCATTCCAGCGGTCAATCGCTGCTTCCAGCCGATCCACTTCCGCCGCGTTCAACGCCTTGTACACCGGCATCGCCAGCTCACCGCCCAGGTCGAACAAACGATGCTGGCACGGCGTAAGCACTTCGATCACATCCTTCAGTTCCGGGTGCTTGCCGCTCTGTTCTTCCAGGTTGGCCAGCAGCAACCCCAACTGACTGTTCAGCGTATCGACCTCGCCAATGGCCTCCACCCGTGGGTGGTCCTTGGGCACGCGGCGGCCATCGCCCAGGCCGGTTTCGCCCTTGTCGCCGGTACGGGTATAGATCTTCGACAGGCGAAAGCCCATGGTCAGTGCTCCAGTTGGGTAAGTTCGTAAGGGGGCAGTTGGCTGCCGGCCAGGGGCAGACGCAGGGTAAAGCACGTGCCCTGGCCCGGCGTGGAGTGCACTTCCATCTGGCCCTTGTGGTTGTTGGTGATGATGAAGTACGACACCGACAGCCCAAGCCCGGTGCCCTGGCCTATCTCCTTGGTGGTGAAGAACGGCTCGAAGGTGCGCTTGCGCACGTTTTCACTCATGCCGATGCCGTTGTCTTCCACCTGGATCTCCGCCCACGGAGGGTTGAGGCGGGTGCGCAGGATGATGCGCCCCGGCTCGCTGTCGTCTTCGCGCAGGTGGATCGCTTGGGCGGCGTTTTTCAGCAGGTTGAGCAGCACCTGTTCCAATTCGTTGGCGGTGCCGGGCACGGGGCCCAGTTGCGGGTCGAACTGGCGAATGATCGCCTGGCCCTTGAAGTCGAAACCGATGGTCAGGTCGAAGTCGTTACCGGCGATCTCCACTGCCTGGTCAATCAGCGCGGGCAGGTCGCACGGCGCCATCTGCCGGTTGCTGCGCCGGCTGAAACTGAGCATGTGGGTAACGATCTTTGCTGCCCGTGCACCGGCTTGCTGGATGCCATCGAGCAACTGCGGCACCTCACGGCTTTGCAGGTAGCGGTTGACGGTGTCCAGCTCGATGCCGGCTTGTTCGGCGTGCTCCAGGTTCTTGGGCAAATCGGGGGACAGACGGCGGCGGATGTTCTGCACGTTGTGCAGGATTGCGCCCAGCGGGTTGTTGATCTCGTGGGCCATGCCGGCGGCGAGGCCACCGACCGAGAGCATTTTTTCCGACTGCACCATCATTTCTTCCAGGGACAGGCGCTGGGTGATGTCGTCGATGCGGATCACCACGCCGCGCCCGGCGCCGCCCATCAGCGGGTAGAAGGTCAGGGCGTAATGCTTGGGTTCATCGTCCTTGACCCAAGTGACGCGCTCGATGCGTTCCACCGTGTGTTGTTCGACGGTGGCCTTGATTTGCGGCAGATAGGGCTTGAGCGGTTGGAAGGCCAGGAAAATCGGCTGGTTCAGCGCTTCATCCAGGCGCGTACCAGAAAGCGCGCTGGCTTCCTGGTTCCATTGGGTCACGTAGAGCTGCTCGTCCAGGGCGATCAGCGCCGAGGGCATCGAGTCGATGATGCTGTTGAGGTAGTTCTGGAAGCCGGTGAGTTTTTTCTCGATCTTGCTGCGCACCTGGACTTCCAGTTCCAGCTTGCGGTTGGTGTGGCGGGTTTCTTCTGCCAAGCCCTGAGCCTGATCGTAGGCGGCCTGGGAGTCATCACGGGCGCGCTTGAGCTGTTGCTCGCGGGCTTCAATGCGCGAGAGCATGGTATTGAAGGCTTCGGCCAGGCTGCCGATTTCGTCGTGGTTGCCACGGCCGGCGCGCAGGGCGTAGTTCTCTTCGCGGGTGACCTGGCGCGACAGTTCCTCCAGTTCATGGATCGGCCGGGTGATCAGGCGCTTGATTTGCCGGGCGATGATCAGCCACAGCAACACGCTGAAAATCAGGATGCCCAAGCTGGCGGTCAAGGTGCCGGTATAGAAGGCCACCGGCAGCTCACTGCTGGCCACCAGCAGCAAGTGTCCGGAAGGCTGGCCGGCGCGGGGTAGGGTAATGACTTGGTTGCTGCGAAATTCGGTGACGCGCCAGGCTTCGATATGCCGGTAGTTGTCCGGCAGGTGCAGGCGATCGCCGTGTTGCATCTGCGCCAGGCGGTTGCCTTCGCCGTCGTACAGCGCCGCGGCGCGCAACGGTGAATAGCTGGTCAGCTCGTTGAGCAGGGCATCGGCCTTGGCGGGGGATTCGAGGGCTTCGGCGGCGAGGGCCGGGTTGGACACCAGCCGACCAATGGCCTGGAGGGCCTGGGGGGCCATGCTTTCCTGGGAGATCCAGTAGGCCGCACTGATGAACGTCAGGTTGGCCACCAGCAGCACGGTGGTGAGCAGCACCAGTAAGGCGGCCAGCAGTTTCTGCCCGACCGGTAGGTTTTCTAGACGCTGGCGCAGTGGCATCAGGTTTTTCGCAGGCAATAGACAAGTGGGCAGGGTAGCGCGTGGTTCAGTCGCTGGGCAATCCGCGTGCGAGCAACTGCTCGACCAGGCGGGCTTGCACCTGTTGCAGATGCGGCAGGACCAATTGATGGCGAGCCGCCGCGAGGCAGGCGTACCCCAGCAGGTAGCTGATTTCGGTGCGCCGGGCGTTGGCCACGTCCTGATACATCGAGGAGTAATTGGCGGCGGTGGCCTGGATCACCCGTTCCACTTCGCTGTGCAGACCCCGGGCGGCTTCGGGTTGGCCGCAGCATTCCAGCAGCTCGGCCAGCTCCGCACACAGGGTGGCCACCTCGCACTGGTGGGCTTGCAAGCCGCCGTTGCGGCATTGGTACAACACGGTCAGCGGGTTGATGGCGCAATTGAGGGCCAGTTTGCGCCACAGACGGGTGAGGATGTCGGTGCTCCATTCGTGGGGGATACCAGCCGCGCTCAAGTCGTCGAGCAGCAGCGGCGGTGTTGGGTGCGCAACATCGCCCAGCCAGGTATAACCGTGACCGGCGAACACCACGCGCCAGTCGCCGTCGCGAAACGCGCCTTCGGTGCTGGACGCGAAAATGCAGCGGGCCTGGGGCAACTGGGCCGCCACTGCGTCCTGGCTGCCGAGGCCGTTTTGCAGCAGGATCAGTTCGGCGTCCGGTACAAGCCGGTGCTGCAGTTGTGCGACGGCGCTTTGGGCGTCGTAGGCTTTGCACGCCACCAGCAGGCGATGAATCGGCCCAGGGCTGTCAGGTGTTTCGCCGATTACCGGGTAGGTGTGCGAGACGCTTTGTTCCACCAGGGTCAGGCCTTCTCCCGCCTGGTAGCTGGCCAGGCGCGCTTCATCGCGCAGGATCAACCGGACGGGCACGCCCGCACGGGCCAGGCGTGTGGCCCAGAGTGTGCCCAGGCTGCCTGCGCCGAGAATGTGCCAGGTGGTCGACATCTGTTTGTGCTCCGTTGGGTCGCCCACGATGAACGGGGCGAAAGAACCGCTATAATGCCCCGGCATTTTAGCTCGGGCGCGCTCCATCTCTACTGAGCCCGCCCCTTATATTGGAGAAATGACATGCCTTCGTTCGACGTGGTATCCGAACTGGACAAACACGAAGTCACCAACGCCGTCGAGAACGCCGTCAAGGAACTGGACCGTCGCTATGACTTGAAAGGCAAGGGCAGCTTCGAGTTCAAGGAAAAGGAACTGACTGTCAACCTGACCGCTGAAGCCGATTTCCAGCTGGAAGCGATGATCGAAATCCTCAAGCTGTCCCTGGTCAAGCGCAAGATCGATGCGCAATGCCTTGAAATCAAGGACGCCTACGCCTCCGGCAAGCTGATGAAGCAGGAAGCCATCCTCAAGGAAGGCATTGATAAAGAGCTGGCGAAAAAGATCGTTGCCCACATCAAGGATGCCAAGCTGAAGGTTCAGGCCGCTATCCAGGGTGAGCAAGTACGTGTCACCGGCAAGAAGCGTGACGACCTGCAAGAAGCAATCGCTGCCTTGCGTGCCAAGACCTTCGACATGCCGCTGCAGTTCAATAACTTCCGCGACTGATGGCCATTTGGGGAACCTGAGGACGTTTTTGGCGTCCCACGCCCCAGAGCCATTGCCTACTCTTGAGCCCTACGGGGCTCAATTGCATTTTTGGGCGCCTGAAAATACCGAACGTCCGCTAGACAGGAGAATGTAGATGGATTTGAACGCTGAAGTGGATCACTTGATCAAGACCTCAGAGTCGTGGATCCCGATGATCATGGAATACGGCAGCCGGTTTTTGCTGGCGGTGATCACCCTGGCCATCGGCTGGTGGCTGATCAACGTATTGACTCACCGCGTGGGGCGTTTGCTCGCCCTGCGCAATGCAGACCTGGCGCTGCAACACTTCATCACCAGCCTGGCGAACATTGCGCTGAAGGTCATGCTGGTGGTCAACGTGGCGTCGATGATCGGCGTGGCGACCACCTCGTTCGTTGCCGCGATCGGTGCCGCCACCTTGGCCATTGGCTTGGCCTTGCAAGGCAGCCTGGCGAACTTCGCCGGTGGCGTGCTGATTCTGTTGTTCCGCCCATTCCGCATTGGTGACTGGATCGAAGCCCAGGGCACGTCGGGTACCGTCGACAGCATCCAGATCTTCCACACCGTGTTGCGCACCGGTGACAACAAGACGGTGATCATCCCCAACGGCAGCTTGTCCAACGGCTTGATCACCAACACCAACCGTCAGCCGACTCGTAAAGTGGTGTTCGACGTGGGCGTGGACTATGACGCCGACCTTCAGAAAGCCCGTGAAGTGCTGCTGGAACTGGCCAAAGACCCACGCGTACTGGCCGACCCGGCTGCGGTGGCGGTGGTTTCGACACTGGGTGACAGCTCGATCACGGTCTCCCTGCGCTGCTGGACCAAAACTCCAGATTACTGGGATGTAGTGTTCATGCTGAATGAACTTGCACGTGACCGCTTGAAGGCCGCCGGGATTGATATTCCATTTCCACAGCGGGTTATTCGAGTGATGCAGGAAAGTGTTACGAAGTAACTAAGTGCAAGGGCCTCGAACTTGGCCAAAAGGTCAGGTTCGAGGTCGACGGGTTAATCTCGTTAGTTAGCTTGCTAGTTATTTTTCGATTGAAATAAAACGGCAATAAAAAAGCCGCCCCCTTGTTTGCAAGGGGGCGGCTTTTTATTTAAGGCCGAAGCCTTAAGCCATCGTTGTAATCAAACTGCCAATTACAAGATGTTCAGCGGGTATTGCGCGATCAGACGCAGTTCGTCGATAGACGCCGAACCGTAGTAAACGCCGTCAGACGAACGATAGGTCGCTTGACGTACGCGCAGGCTCAGGTCTTTGGCTGGGCCGCTCTGGATCACGTATTTGGCTTCGATGTCGCGTTCCCACTCTTTGCCATTCGAGGTGTCGGCGGTGTTGGCGCCGGTACCTTTCACGTAACGAGTCATGAAGCTCAGGCCTGGCACGCCGAAGGTGGCCATGTTCAGGTCGTAGCGAGCCTGGAACGATTTCTCGTCTTCAGCGTTGAAGTCGGAACGGGCGATGGAGTTGGCCAGGAAGATCGTGCCGCCGCCGTCTACGCCGTAGCCGTAGTCACCGTCGCCGCTGACTTTCTGGTAGGCCAGGGTGAAGGTGTGAGCCTGGATGGTGTACGCGCCTTGCAGGCTGTATGCACGGTTATCCAGTTTGGTGGTGCCGTCTTTTTCTGCGCGTTGCAGGCCGGCGCCATCGCTCTTGGTGCTGTAGATGTTGAAGTCAACGGCCAGGGACTGGTCGTTGCTCAGCGCGTGAGTCCAGTTCAGGTTGGCGTAGGTTTTCTTCCAGTAGTCTTCGGTCTTCGCGTAGTACAGGCTGGCGCTGACTTCCGGCGTCAGGGCATAGACACCACCGATGAAGTCGGTTTTGGTCAGGCCCAGGCTGTCACGGTAAGTCTGTGCTTGTGCCACGCTGGAAGTGAAGTGACCGCCTTCCAGTTTCAGGCCTTTGATTTCGTTGCTGGTGATCGAGATACCTTGTGGCAGCTCTGGCAGCAAACGGCTGTCATCGGAAGCGAAGACAGGAGCGGTGGTGTATTGGTCGCCCACTTTCAGCACGGTATCGGAGATGCGGAACTTAACAGCGCCGCCGCCTTTGGAGTAATCGTCTTGTGCGCGACCGTCCGAACCGGTAGGGAACAGGCCAGTGCCCGAGCGACCCTTGCCGCTGTCCAGTTTCACGCCCAGCAGGCCGATGACGTCAACACCGACACCGATGGTGCCTTGGGTGTAGCCCGACTGGAACAGGCCGTTGAAGCCCAGGCCGGTTTCGTTGACGCGGCTTTTGCCGGTGTCGTTGTTACGGAAGTCGCGACCAAAGTTCAGGAGGCGAGTGTTGATGCTGAACGTGCTGTCTTCAACAAAGCCCTTGGAATCGTCCTGGGCGGACGCCATTGCGAACTGCGAGGTGCCTGCTGAAACAGCCAGGGCGATCATGCTCCACTTCATCACGCGCATCGTGATTTGCTCCTTTGGTTTTAGGAAGAGTACTGCCGTCCCACCTGTATTTTTATCTGGGCGGCTCTTTCTTTTTTGTGTCGGCGCAAAGTTATATCACGCAGACTCTATTGACGATACTTACCCATCTATCCTTTCAGCTTCTTTACGAGGCTGTCGTAAATTGCTAGCTCCATGTCGCAAATTCACAGTCCGAGTGTCACCGGACTGACAACTTCAATACTGTTTCCAAACCTGTTTTAAAGTTTGAATCCATCCTTGATACACATTGAAACGCCACTGTTTTTATCGCGAAACACCTGCTTCCTGGCGGGTGTCGTTGCCGACGATATGGGGGTGAATGCAACAAGCGTGCACAAACCGGTAACTGAATGTCATTTTTTCGTGAAAAACGTTACGACAGTGTAAAAACCGCATAAGCACGGGCTTTTTACGCCGTTTGGTTTGGGCTTGACGCCCAGGTGCTTCACCTGTTTGGGAACGCACAAAACCTGCCTGAGACAAAAATGTTACCGGTTCACCCTCATGAGTGGGTACTTGGCGGATCCCTTTGAGGCACAGGTGGGTCATTTTGGTGCGTCCCGTTGAGGCCCGGTTTAGCGTAGCTCAATTATCGGACTGCCTCGAAAGGGTGCAGTTTTTTTGTCGTGCCAGGGCCAAACGCTGCCTGCGTAGCATGCATTCGTCGTGAAGCGCTGGGCATTCGCGGGTATGCTGGGCCCCTGAAACTGACCTGCCGAACGGAGTGCCCGTGGTGTTCGCCCTAGATCAACGCCTGCAACAAGACACACTGGTCATCGGGGACTTCCCGCTGTGCCGCCTGCTGCTGTCCAATGATTCGAACTACCCATGGTTCATCCTGGTCCCGCGCATCAACGGTATCAGCGAAGTGTTTCAACTGGATGTCGCCGATCAACAAACGTTGTGGCAGGAAACGACCGCCTTGGCGCAATGGCTCAACGAAGGCTGGGTGGCCGACAAGATGAACATTGGCGCGCTGGGTAACGTCGTGAGCCAGTTGCACGTGCACGTGATCGTGCGCAAACGCGATGACGCCGCCTGGCCTGCGCCGGTGTGGGGCAAGCATCCGGCTCAGCCGTACACAGAGGACCAAGTGGCGGCGATTCGCGCGCGCTTGCGTGAGTTGTTACCGGCCGACTTCATCTTTTCCCAAGCTTGAACTGCAGGACTGACTTATGGATTTGCAAGACCGTGTGACGGATCTGGAAAGCCGCCTGGCCTTTCAGGACGACACCATCGAGACCCTCAATGACATCCTCGTCACCCAGCAGCGGGCGGTCGAACGCCTGCAACTGCAGATGACCGCGCTGTTGAAACGCCAGGAAGAAATGGGTGGCCAGTTCGAAACCTCCGAAGAAGAGGCACCGCCGCCTCACTATTAATGAAGTCGACATTAATAGCAGGCATTAAAAAACCGCGATCCAGCTGGGCTGGGTCGCGGTTTTTTTGTGACGGGAAGCAATCAGCGACGCGGCAGTGCCGCGATCACGTCTTCGGCTTGCAGACCCTTGTCACGGTTCATGACGGAGAACTCCACGCGCTGGCCTTCGACCAGGACGCGGTGGCCTTCGCCACGGATGGCCCGGAAGTGGACGAAGATGTCGTCGCCCGAATCGCGGGAAATAAAGCCGAAGCCTTTGGAGGTGTTGAACCACTTGACGGTCCCGGTATCCCGGTTGGTCATGTCGTAGGTTTGCGACGCAGCGGCAGGGGACGAACGATAGAAGCTGATGGCCAGGTGAAGAATGATGGCGACCACAGCAATCACCAGGCTGAGCAGGATAGCCGGATGGCCGCCTACTTCAGGCATCGGTGCCAGAAGGGTGAGGGTTTGTACGACAACGGTGAGCACCAGCAGCGCGCTGACCAGGTTTTGCAGTTGATGACGCGTGCCTTTGTTCCAGTAAGGAATTACCGGTGCCAGCGTCAGGTTAAGAAGGCCGAACAAGGCCAGGTACAGGGCGTCGTGTTGTTCCAGATACGGCAGGCTTTCAGGCTGCAGGCTCGGGATAAAGGACAGCAGCAAAGCTGCAACGCCCGTTAGCAGGTGGACGATTTTCAACATTTTGATTAACTCACGTTAAGACGGATCACAAGGAAGAGCTGACTGGCACGGTTCGCTTCTGAACAATGGGAGGCGTTGAGCACGTGCGCGGGTATCAGCCTATGTGACGTGCCGCAGAACGATAACGGCAGCCACACGCCGCCTATTTAACAGCAAAGGCTGTGCCTACTCAAATCAAGCATTTCGGGGTGTTACGGCGGGTGGGGCATTTCTGCGTCAAACACTTGTCCTAGACAGGTGCGTGCTTTTCGACGCGCTTTTGGCGATGTTTCCTACATGGTGAGGAGCACCGTCATTCCTAAGCGTGGGCGATTTGTCGCATCCTGGACCAAGGCCTTGGGCTGCATGCCGCCTGCACTCTTGCTAGAGTGGTCCTGCACCTGATCAATGAATGCTCGTCAATTGAAGGGGAAAAACATGGCAATCGATATTGGTATCAGTGAACAAGACCGTAAATCCATCGTCGATGGGCTCTCACGGCTGCTGTCCGATACCTATGTACTGTATTTGAAGACCCACAACTTTCACTGGAACGTCACGGGCCCCATGTTTCGCACGCTGCACTTGATGTTTGAAGAGCAGTACAACGAACTGGCGCTGGCCGTGGACTCCATTGCCGAGCGTATCCGCGCCCTGGGTTTCCCGGCGCCGGGCGCTTATTCGATCTATGCCCGTCTGTCTTCGATCAAGGAAGAAGAAGGCGTGCCCAGTGCCGAGGAGATGATCAAGCAGTTGGTTGCGGGCCAGGAGGCGGTCACGCGCACCGCACGGGGCATCTTCCCGCTGCTCGACAAGGTCAGCGATGAGCCGACGGCCGACCTGTTGACCCAGCGCATGCAGGTTCACGAGAAAACCGCGTGGATGCTGCGTTCTCTGCTCGAGAATCAGTAACCCTACCTTCCGGGTGGCGCCGTCCGGGCGCCGCTCGCTTGTTTCTCCGTGCTTCCTGGCGTTGTCCTACACCTTTCAACTCCCCGTCTTCTGGCTGCCTTTTGTTGCCTGCTGTTTGATAAGGCCCATTGCCCAATGGGAGAAACCCATGGGCGGCTGTTTGGCAATGGAGTGTCAGGTGTATGTCACGCGGAGTGGGTAATGGAGTGATGGAAACCGGTGGTTTCCATAAGATAAAAATCGATCCCTTTGCCAAGGGGTTCGACATGGGGCTGGCCAAGCCGCTGTCCCGTTCGGTGAGGCTCAATGGGTTTTCCACCTGCCTGCGCCTTGAGCAGATCTATTGGAACATCCTCACGGAGATCGCCAGGATCAACACCTGTTCGGTCAGTGCGTTGTTGTCCTACGTCGACCGGGAAGTGCATTTGCGCCATGGCGGGGTGAAGAACTTCAGCGGTCTGGTCAGGGTGGTGTGCGTGGTTCATGTGCTGACGGGCCGGGCCTGTTCGCACAACCCGGAGTAATCCGACTGCCCGGGGTCGGCCCGCTTCACTGGTGGGCAAGCCCCGGGCAGAAAGCCGGCTGCGCTGCCTCGATTTAACAGATATAATCCCGCGCTTTGCTGCGCATGCCGGGCCTGCCCCGGAACAGGCGTGGCGCAGTAACGTTCGATCGCCGAGACATCGCCATGCCCATGTACGACTATCAATGTGCTTCCTGTGGTCATCAGCTGGAAGCCATTCAGAAGATCAGCGCAGCGCCGCTGGTCGATTGCCCGGCCTGCCAGGCGCCGGAACTCAAGAAGATGTTGTCCATGCCAGGCTTCCGCCTGAGTGGCGGCGGCTGGTACGAGACCGACTTCAAGACCGGCTCGAAGAAGAATCTGGCGGGCGGCGACAAAGCAGACTGAGTTGAACTCAACGCGCAGGCTCCTGCATTATCCGTCCCCTGCTTTAATGTACGGTGACGAGGCGGGCCTCCACCGAATTTCGAATTACGAGAAGTGAAACCACTACCATGATGCGCAGCCACTATTGCGGCCAACTGAACGAGACCCTGGAAGGTCAGGAAATCACCCTTTGCGGATGGGTTCACCGTCGCCGCGACCACGGCGGGGTGATCTTCCTCGATATCCGTGATCGTGATGGTCTGGCCCAGGTGGTGTTCGACCCGGACCGCGCCGAAAGCTTCGCCGCTGCCGACCGCGTGCGCAGCGAATACGTCGTGAAAATCACCGGCAAGGTTCGCCTGCGTCCGGCCGGTGCCGTGAACAAGAACATGGCCTCCGGTGGCATCGAAGTACTGGGTTACGACCTGGAAGTGCTGAACGAATCGGAAACCCCGCCGTTCCCACTCAACGAATACTCCGATGTGGGCGAAGAAACCCGCCTGCGCTACCGCTTCCTGGACCTGCGTCGTCCGGAAATGGCCGAGAAGCTGCGACTGCGTTCGCGCATGACCACCAGCATCCGCCGCTTCCTCGACGAAAACGGCTTCCTGGACGTGGAAACGCCGATCCTGACCCGGGCCACCCCGGAAGGTGCGCGTGACTACCTGGTGCCGAGCCGTACTCACGCCGGTTCGTTCTTCGCCCTGCCGCAATCGCCGCAGCTGTTCAAGCAACTGCTGATGGTGGCCGGCTTCGACCGTTACTACCAGATCGCCAAGTGCTTCCGCGACGAAGACCTGCGCGCCGACCGCCAGCCGGAATTCACCCAGATCGACATCGAGACCAGCTTCCTCGATGAAAAAGAGATCATGGGCCTGACCGAGCAGATGATCCGCAACCTGTTCAAGGAAGTGCTGAACCTGGAGTTCGGTGATTTCCCGCACATGACCTTCGAAGAAGCCATGCGCCGCTACGGTTCCGACAAGCCAGACCTGCGTAACCCGCTGGAACTGGTGGACGTGGCTGATCAACTGAAAGAAGTCGAGTTCAAGGTGTTCAGCGGCCCGGCCAATGACCCTAAATGCCGCATTGCCGCTCTGCGAGTACCAGGCGGCGCGAGCATGCCGCGCAAGCAGATCGACGACTACACCAAGTTCGTCGGCATCTACGGTGCCAAGGGCCTGGCGTACATCAAGGTCAACGAGCGCGCCAACGGCATTGACGGCCTGCAATCGCCGATCGTGAAAAACATCCCGCTGGACAACCTGAACGCGATCCTCGACCGCGTGGGTGCCGTCGACGGCGACATCGTGTTCTTCGGCGCCGACAAGGCCAAGATCGTCAGCGAAGCCTTGGGCGCGCTGCGCATCAAGCTGGGTCACGACCTGAACCTGCTGACCTGCGAGTGGGCCCCGATGTGGGTCGTTGACTTCCCGATGTTCGAAGAGAACGACGACGGCAGCTTCAGCGCCTTGCACCACCCGTTCACCGCGCCGAAGTGCTCCCCGGCCGAGCTGGAAGCCAACCCGGCTGGCGCGCTGTCCCGTGCCTACGACATGGTGCTCAACGGCACTGAGTTGGGTGGCGGTTCGATCCGTATCCACCGTAAAGAGATGCAGCAAGCGGTATTCCGCCTGTTGGGCATCAACGAAGCGGAACAGGAAGAGAAGTTCGGCTTCCTGCTCGACGCCCTGAAATACGGCGCACCGCCGCACGGTGGCCTGGCCTTCGGCCTGGACCGCCTGGTGATGCTGATGACCGGCGCCCAGTCGATCCGTGAAGTGATCGCCTTCCCGAAAACCCAGAGTGCTGCGGACGTCATGACCCAGGCTCCGGGCGTGGTGGATGCCAAGGCTCTGCGCGAACTGCACATCCGTCTGCGCGAGACGCCAAAGGCTGAGTAAGGCTGCTGCGTGAAAGCGCACTGAGGTTTACGCAGTCTAAAAAGGCGCATCTTCGGATGCGCCTTTGCGTTAAAGGACTACCTCCCGCCTGGGGCGGGGTTGATCAAGGTTTCTACAGAATTTCGGAGTTGTGTTATGGCTGGCCATTCCAAGTGGGCGAACATCAAGCACCGCAAAGAGCGTCAGGATGCCAAGAAAGGCAAGATCTTCACCAAGTGGATCCGCGAGCTGACCGTCGCTGCCCGCCAGGGCGGTGGTGACCCGGGTTCCAACCCGCGTCTGCGCCTGGCGCTGGACAAGGCCCTTGGCGCGAACATGAGCCGCGACATCATCGACCGCGCCGTGGCCCGTGGTGCCGGTGCTGCCGATACGGACGACATGGTCGAGCTGAGCTATGAAGGCTACGGCCCGGGTGGCGTGGCGGTGATGGTCGAGTGCATGACCGACAACCGCAACCGCACCGCAGCGGCCGTGCGCCATGCGTTCAGCAAGTGCGGCGGCAACCTCGGCACCGACGGTTCGGTGGCCTACCTGTTCGAGCGCAAGGGGCAGATTTCCTTCGCACCGGGTACGGATGAAGACGCGTTGATGGAAGCGGCCATGGAAGCCGATGCCGATGACGTGGTCACCAACGAAGACGGCTCCATCGACGTGTTCACTTCGTTTGCCAGTTTCTACGCCGTGCGTAATGCTCTTGAGGCCGCTGGCTTCAAAGGCACTGACGCAGAAATCGTGATGCTGCCGACCACCAGCGCCGAGCTGGACCTGGAAGGCGCGCAGAAAGTGCTGAAGATGCTGGATATGCTCGAAGACCTGGATGATGTGCAGAACGTGTATTCCAATGCCGACATCCCGGAGGATGTGGCTGCGCAGCTAGTCTGAGGTATGACGTAGATCAAAATGTGGGAGCGGGCTTGCCCGCGAATGCGGTGTACCAGTCGCTGAAAATGTTGGCTGATCCACCGTCTTCGCGGGCAAGCCCGCTCCCACATTGGATCTTCTTTGTAGCAGAAATTGTGTTTACCCAACCCGCAGGCGTTATGACTTTAATCCTAGGTATCGACCCCGGTTCGCGCATCACCGGTTTTGGCGTGGTGCAACAAACCCCTCGCGGCTGCATCTATGTCGCCTCGGGTTGCATCCGCACCGGCGCAGGCGAGCTGGCCGAGCGCCTGCAGATCGTCTATCGCGGTGTACGGGAAGTGATCCAGACCTACGGGCCGGTCACCATGGGCATCGAAAAGGTGTTCATGGCAAAGAATGCCGACTCCGCGCTGAAACTTGGCCAGGCCCGTGGCGCGGCCATCGTTGCCGGGGCGGAGGAGGGCCTGGAAATTGCCGAATACACCGCGACCCAGGTCAAGCAGGCCGTGGTCGGCACCGGTGCGGCCAACAAGGAGCAGGTGCAGATGATGGTCATGCACATGCTCAAGCTCACCGCCAAACCGCAAATCGACGCCTCCGACGCCCTGGCCATCGCCATTTGCCACGCCCATACCCGCTCCAGCCTGCTGCCTCACGGCCTGGGCACTGCACGCAGTCGTGGCGGGCGGCTGCGTCTCTGATAGCATCAGCGCAATCGTTTTTTCCGGTCAGGCCTTGATCTGACCCTACGCTTTAAGGATTCGAACCGTGATAGGACGCTTGCGCGGCACCCTGGCTGAGAAACAGCCGCCGCACCTGATTCTGGATGTGAACGGGCTGGGCTATGAGCTGGAAGTGCCCATGACCACCCTGTATCGCCTTCCGTCAGTCGGCGAGCCGCTGACCCTGCATACCCACCTCGTTGTGCGCGAAGATGCGCAATTGCTCTATGGTTTCATTGGCAAGCGCGACCGTGACTTCTTCCGTGAGCTGATCCGCCTCAACGGCGTGGGACCCAAGCTGGCCCTGGCGCTGATGTCGAGTCTGGAAGTGGATGAACTGGTGCGTGCCGTTTCCGCCCAGGACACCTCGGCCCTGACCAAGGTGCCGGGCGTGGGCAAGAAAACCGCAGAACGCCTGCTGGTAGAGCTCAAGGACCGCTTCAAGGCCTGGGAAGTCGTGCCAAGCATGTTTGCCCTGGTGCCGAACCAGCCGGACATGCCGGCGAGCCAGGTGGCCAGTGCCGAAAGCGATGCGGTCAGCGCGTTGATCTCCCTGGGCTACAAACCCCAGGAGGCCAGCAAGGCCGTATCGGCCATCAAGGACAAGAACCTGAGCAGCGAAGACATGATCCGCCGAGCCCTGAAGGGAATGATTTAAGTGATTGAAGCTGATCGTCTGATCGCGGCCACCGGCCCACGCGACCGTGAAGAAATCCAGGACCGGGCCATCCGCCCCCTGAGCCTGGCCGACTACATCGGCCAGCCCACCGTGCGCGAGCAGATGGAACTGTTCATCCAGGCGGCGCGCGGGCGCAGCGAGTCGCTGGACCACACGCTGATCTTCGGCCCGCCAGGCCTGGGCAAGACCACCCTGGCCAATATCATCGCCCAGGAAATGGGCGTGTCGATCAAGTCCACCTCGGGCCCGGTACTGGAACGTCCAGGCGACCTGGCAGCGCTGCTGACCAACCTTGAACCCCACGACGTGCTGTTTATCGACGAAATCCACCGGCTCTCGCCCATCGTCGAAGAAGTGCTGTACCCGGCCATGGAAGACTTCCAGCTCGACATCATGATCGGCGAGGGGCCTGCGGCCCGTTCGATCAAGCTCGACCTGCCGCCGTTCACCCTGGTGGGGGCGACGACCCGTGCGGGCATGTTGACCAACCCGCTGCGAGACCGTTTCGGCATCGTTCAACGTCTAGAGTTCTATAGCACCGGCGACCTGGCGACCATTGTCAGCCGTTCGGCGGGCATTCTCGGTTTGCCGCTGGACCCGGAAGGCGCCTTTGAAATCGCCCGTCGCGCCCGTGGCACGCCGCGCATTGCCAACCGTTTGCTGCGCCGTGTGCGCGACTTTGCCGAAGTGCGGGCCAAGGGGCACATCACCAAGGCCGTGGCCGACCTGGCCTTGAACCTGTTGGACGTGGACGAGCATGGCTTTGATCACCAGGATCGGCGCCTGCTACTGACCATGATCGAGAAGTTCGACGGTGGTCCGGTGGGTGTGGACAGCCTGGCGGCGGCCATCAGCGAGGAGCGTCATACCATCGAGGACGTGCTGGAGCCGTACCTGATCCAGCAGGGCTACATCATGCGCACGCCGAGGGGGCGGGTAGTGACGCGCCATGCCTATTTGCACTTTGGGTTAAATATTCCGTCACGATTGGGCGAGATGCCCGTGGTAGACGAATTCCTCGATGCAGTGGACGATTAAAAAGGTCGCGACAGTCGATTTATCTGAAGTTTGTGCTGTCCTAGTGGCTGGTGGCGTCATTCAGTCACCGAAAATGTTTCGACGGATGAAAAAACAGTTGCCCAGCCGGATTGGCAACCTGAGGAGTAAGCACTAGAGTATGCGCGCGCAAAACGGGGATCAGTCGTTCGCACATCGCTGTCGCGTTTATTACGAGGACACCGATGCGGGCGGCATCGTGTATTACGTCAACTACCTCAAGTTCATGGAGCGGGCTCGAACCGAGCGGCTACGGGAGCTGGGCTTTGCCCAATCCCAGCTGGCAGGGGAGGACCTGTTATTCGTCGTGCATTCCAGCGAGGCGCGGTACCACGCGCCGGCGCGGCTGGACGATGAATTGTTGGTCAGCGCTGAAGTAATCGAATTGAACCGTGTCAGCCTGCGCTTTAAACAGCAGGTCAGGCGGGCATCGGATGCAACGCTGCTCTGTGAGGGGCAGTTCCTGGTGGCCTGTGTGCGCACCAATAGTTTGAAACCCCGGGCCATTCCCGAAGCTCTACGTGCGGCCTTTGCCGACGTAAGCGGCGCGGGTAAACAATCAAAGCAGGAGATTTAGCGTGGAACCTACCGTCGTCGACCATTCCTCCATGTGGAGCCTGGTCAGCAATGCCAGTGTTGTGGTTCAACTGGTCATGCTGACCCTGGTAGCCGCATCGGTTACCTCTTGGGTCATGATTTTTCAGCGCAGCAACCTGCTGCGTGCCGGTCGACGTGCCCTGGAGAGCTTCGAGGAGCGCTTCTGGTCGGGGATCGACCTGTCCAAGCTGTATCGCCAGGCCGGCAGCAACCCGGACCCGGATTCGGGCGTCGAGCAGATCTTCCGCGCCGGCTTCAAGGAGTTCTCCCGTCTGCGCCAGCAGCCCGGTGTTGACCCGGAAGCGGTGATGGAAGGCGTGGCCCGTGCCATGCGCGTTGCCATCTCCCGCGAAGAAGAGAAACTGGAACAGAGCCTGCCGTTCCTCGCCACCGTCGGTTCCGTAAGCCCGTACATCGGCCTGTTCGGTACCGTGTGGGGCATCATGAACTCCTTCCGTGGCCTGGCCCAGGCGCAGCAAGCGACCCTGGCCACCGTGGCCCCGGGTATCGCCGAAGCCCTGATCGCCACCGCGATCGGCCTGTTCGCTGCCATCCCCGCAGTAATTGCCTACAACCGTTTTGCCGCCCGTGGCGAAAACCTGATTGGCCGTTACTACACCTTCGCCGATGAATTCCAGGCGATCCTGCACCGTAAAGTGCACACCAGCGAAGAATAAGCAGGTATTTCCCGATGGCTTTAATCACTCGAGCACGCACCAAGCGCAAGCCGGTCGCCGAGATGAACGTAGTGCCTTACATCGACGTGATGCTGGTGCTGCTGGTGATCTTCATGGTGACCGCGCCGATGCTCAACCAGGGTGTGAAGGTTGACCTGCCCAAGGTTTCCAGCGAAGCCTTGCCCCAGGACAACAACACCCAGGTGCTGACCATTTCGATCAAGTCCGACAAGACCTATTACTGGAACCTTGGCAGCGAAGTCGACACTCAGAAGCAGCAGGACAAGGCGCTGACCTTGCCGGCAATGACCGATGCGGTGACCAAGATCATTCGCTCCGGCAACGAAGGCGGCAAGCACACCCAGGTCTTCATCCGCGGTGACAAGGCGGTCGACTACGGCTCCGTCATGGGCGCCATGGGCGGGCTGCAGAAGGCCGGCGTGGGTAACGTTGGCTTGATTACCGAGGCGCCCTGATGCAGCAACAGCGAGAGCCGTCCGCCTCGGAAAGCTACTTCTGGCCTAGCGTCTGGGCAATTGCCCTGCACGTCCTGGTGTTTGGCATGCTGTTCGTCAGCTTTGCCATGACCCCGGACCTGCCGCCAGCCAAGCCGATCGTGCAGGCGACCCTGTATCAGCTGAAATCGAAAAGTCAGGCCACTACCCAGACCAATCAGAAGATTGCGGGTGAGGCCCAGAAGTCGGCTGCGCGCCAGACTGAAGTCGAGCAGATGGAACAGAAGAAGGTCGAGCAGGAAGCGGTGAAGGCTGCTGCGGAACAAAAGAAAGAAGAGGCGGCTCAAAAGGCCGAGGAATCGAAAAAGGCTGACGAAGCGAAGAAGGCCGACGAGGCGAAAAAGGCTGATGAAGCCAAGAAAGCCGAGAAAGCTGCCGAAGCGAAAAAGGCCGAAGAGAAACAATTGGCTGATATAGCCAAGAAGAAAGCCGAAGACGAAGCGAAGAAAGCTGCTGAAGAAGAGGCCAAGAAAAAGGCCGCTGAAGACGCCAAGAAGAAAATAGTCGAAGACGCGAAGAAGAAAGCCGCCGAAGACGCCAAGAAAAAAGCTGAAGCAGACGAGGCGAAGAAGAAAATCGCCGACGACGCGAAGAAGAAAGCTGCCGCCGACGCCACCAAGAAAAAGGCCCAGGAAGCAGCGCGCAAATCCGCCGAAGAGAAAAAGGCCCAGGCCTTGGCAGACTTGCTCTCCGACACGCCGCAGCGTCAGCAAGCCTTGGCCGATGAGCAGGGTGATCAAGTTGCGGGCAGTTTCGACGACCTGATTCGAGCGCGCGCAGCAGAAGGCTGGACACGTCCTCCTTCGGCACGCAAAGGCATGAAAGTGGTACTGCAGATCGGTATGTTGCCGGACGGTACGGTGGCTTCGGTCGGCGTGGCCAGTTCCAGTGGCGATGGATCGTTCGACAGTTCGGCGGTTGCAGCGGTCAAGAACATTGGCCGGTTGACCGAGATGCAGGGAATGAAACCAAGTGACTTCGCTCCCTATCGTTCATTCAAGATGACATTCACACCTGAGGATCTAGCCCCGTGAGAAACATTCTTCGAGGAATGCTTGTCGTTATTTGCTGTATGGCAGGGATAGCGGCGGCGGATGAAAAGAACATCCTGGTCACCAGCGGTAGCGATCGGGCCACCCCGATTGCCGTCGTACCGTTTGGCTGGCAGGGCGGCAGCGTGCTGCCGGACGACATGGCCCAGATCGTCAGCGACGACCTGCGCAACTCCGGTTACTACGCGCCCATCGACAAAGGCAACATGATCAGCCAGCCGACCCAGGCCAGCGAAGTCATCTTCCGCGACTGGAAAGCCGTGGGCGCGCAGTACCTGATGGTGGGCAATATCACGCCGGCCGGTGGTCGTCTGCAAATCACCTACACCTTGTTCAACGTGGCGACTGAGCAGCAGGTCCTGACCGGCAGCGTCTCGGGTACTGCCGAACAGATTCGCGACATGGCCCACTACATTTCGGACCAGTCGTTTGAAAAGCTCACCGGTATCAAGGGTGCGTTCTCGACACGCCTGCTGTACGTCACGGCTGAACGTTTCTCTGTAGACAACACTCGTTACACTTTGCAGCGTTCGGACTATGACGGCGCCCGTGCCGTGACCTTGCTGCAATCCCGTGAGCCAATCCTGTCGCCGCGCTTTGCGCCGGACGGCAAGCGTATTGCCTACGTGTCTTTCGAACAGAAGCGTCCGCGTATCTTCGTCCAGCACATCGATACTGGCCGTCGTGAGCAGATCACCAACTTCGAAGGCCTCAACGGTGCGCCTGCCTGGTCGCCGGATGGTTCGCGCCTGGCGTTCGTGCTCTCCAAGGACGGTAACCCGGATATCTACGTGATGAACATGGCTTCGCGCCAGATCACGCGTGCAACCAGCGGCCCGGGTATCAACACTGAACCGTTCTGGGGCAAGGATGGTTCGACCATCTACTTCACCTCCGACCGTGGCGGCAAGCCACAAGTCTATAAGGCGAACGTGAATGGTGGTGGTGCAGAGCGCGTTACTTTTATTGGTAACTACAACGCCAACCCTAAACTTTCGGCCGATGAAAAGACGTTGGTAATGATTCACCGTCAGGATGGTTTCACTAATTTCCGGGTTGCGGCCCAGGATTTGCAGCGTGGAACGGTAAAAATCCTTACAGATACCAACCTTGATGAGTCAGCCACTGTTGCGCCCAACGGCACCATGGTAATCTACGCCACCCGCCAGCAGGGCCGGGGAGTCTTGATGCTCGTGTCCATTAATGGACGTGTAAGGCTCCCACTTCCTACCGCTCAAGGCGAAGTCAGAGAACCATCCTGGTCCCCTTACCTGAACTGACGCGGCGCTACAAAAAGATTTGCTTAACACACTGGGGTTCATTAGGAGTTTCACGATGGAAATGCTGAAGTTTGGTAAGTTTGCTGCTCTGGCTCTGGCTCTGTCCGTAGCCGTTGGTTGCTCGTCTAAAGGCGGCGACAATGCCGGTGAAGGCGCAGCTGTTGATCCAAACGCTGGTTACGGCGCTAACACTGGTGCAGTTGACGGCTCCCTGAGCGAAGAAGCTGCTCTGCGCGCTATCACCACTTTCTACTTCGAATACGACAGTTCGGACCTGAAGCCAGAAGCCATGCGCGCTCTGGACGTTCACGCGAAGGACCTGAAAGCTAACGGCGCTCGCGTTGTTCTGGAAGGTAACACTGACGAACGTGGTACTCGTGAGTACAACATGGCACTGGGCGAGCGTCGTGCGAAAGCCGTTCAGCGCTACCTGGTACTGCAAGGTGTTGCTCCAGGCCAACTGGAACTGGTTTCCTACGGTAAAGAGCGTCCAGTTGCTACTGGCCACGACGAGCAGTCCTGGGCTCAAAACCGTCGCGTCGAACTGCGTAAGTAATTAGTCATGCGAACGTGCCGTCGTGCTCTAACTGTATTGGCTCTCAGCCTCGCACCGCTTGCGGTGTGGGCTGCGGTTCCTGTGGAAGATAGCAACTCTGGCTATAACAATAGCGGGAGCAGTTATCCGCCAGCGGGTTATGGCACGAACGGCGCCTATGCGGGGGGAGCGGCTACGTCCGCTCCCTCGGCACAGGGCGAACTGTTCAACCAGCTGCAACGTATGCAGGATCAATTGGCGCAGCAACAAGGCACCATTGAAGTTCTGCAGAATCAAGTGAACCAGCTGAAGCAAGAAGGCCTGGAGCGATACCAGGATCTTGACCGACGCATTGGAGCCGGCGTTCAACCTGCCGCAACTCCTGATAATTCTTCTGCCGGTGGCGCGCCAAGCGCCGCTGCCGGTGGTGCCGCAGCAGGGGCCGCGGCTGCCAGCCAAGCCCCTGCCGCCAGCAGCGAACCGGGTGATCCGGCGAAGGAAAAGCTGTATTACGACGCAGCCTTCGACCTGATCAAAGCCAAGGATTTCGATAAGGCCAGCCAGGCTTTTACCGCATTCCTGCGCAAATACCCAAACAGCCAGTACGCGGGCAACGCCCAGTACTGGTTGGGTGAGGTGAACCTGGCCAAGGGTGATCTGCAAGCCGCAGGCCAGGCCTTTGCCAAGGTCAGCCAGCTGTACCCCAAGCACGCCAAGGTGCCGGATTCGCTGTACAAACTCGCTGACGTAGAGCGCCGCCTGGGTCATACCGACAAGGTCAAAGGCATTCTGCAGCAGGTGGTGGCCCAGTATCCGGGGACATCCGCTGCGCAGTTGGCTCAACGGGATTTGCAACGCTTGTAAGCGATGTTTGCCCGTTTAGAAGAAACCCGCGCCTGGCGCGGGTTTTTTCGTTAGAATCCACGCCCTTTTATGAAACACGCTCCTTGGGGTCTACGCGTTGGCGGGATCCCTTGAAGTGCCTGACGGAGGCGGACAGCCTGTTTAGCTGTTACGCCCGTGGCGACTATGCAAGACACATTACGCATCACCGAAGTTTTTTACTCGTTACAGGGTGAAACGCGAACGGCTGGCCTGCCCACTGTATTTGTGCGGCTGACCGGTTGCCCTTTGCGTTGCCAATACTGTGACAGCGCCTACGCCTTCAGTGGCGGCACTGTGCGCACCCTCGAAGACATCCTGGAGCAGGTTGCCAGTTACCGGCCGCGCTACGTCTGTGTGACGGGCGGCGAGCCCCTGGCCCAGCCCAATGCCATCCCTTTGCTCCAGCAGCTGTGTGACGCCGGTTACGAGGTGTCCCTGGAAACCAGCGGCGCCCTGGATATCTCTGCGGTCGACCCGCGTGTGAGCCGCGTGGTCGACCTCAAGACCCCGGGCTCCAAGGAGGCGCATCGCAACCGCTACGAGAACATCGAGCTGCTGACGGCCAACGACCAGGTCAAGTTCGTCATCTGTTCCCGTGAAGACTACGACTGGGCGAACTCCAAGCTGATCCAATACAGCCTGGATCGTCGTGCGGGCGAGGTGCTGTTCTCTCCCAGCCATCACGACCTGAACGCACGGGACCTGGCCGACTGGGTGGTTGCCGATAACCTGCCCGTACGCCTGCAGTTGCAGTTACACAAATACCTTTGGAATGACGAGCCGGGACGCTGATATGACTGAACCCACGATTGATCAAAAACGCGCTGTAATCCTGTTGTCCGGTGGCCTCGACTCCGCCACCGTGGTCGCGATGGCCCAGGCAGAAGGCTACAGCTGCTACACCATGAGCTTCGATTACGGGCAGCGCCATCGCGCCGAGCTGAATGCCGCCGCGCGCGTGGCCCGTGAGAGGGGGGTGGTCGAGCACAAGGTGATCGGCCTCAACCTCAACGGCATTGGCGGCTCCGCATTGACCGACAGCAGCATCGACGTGCCCGAAGCGCCGAGTGAAGGCATCCCGATCACCTACGTGCCGGCTCGCAACACCGTGTTCCTGTCCCTGGCCCTGGGTTGGGCCGAAGTGCTCAACGCCCGTGACATCTTTATCGGCGTGAATGCGGTGGACTATTCCGGCTATCCGGACTGCCGTCCGGAGTTCGTCGAGTCGTTCGAGCGCATGGCCAACCTGGCGACAAAGGCCGGTGTCGAGGGGCAGGGCTTCCGTATCCTCGCGCCGCTGCAGAACCTGAGCAAGGCCGATATCGTGAAGGCTGGTGTAGGACTTGGCGTCGATTACTCGCTGACAGTTTCCTGCTATCAGGCAGACGATGACGGCCGTGCTTGTGGGAAATGTGATAGCTGCCGACTGCGTGCAGAAGGCTTCCAAGCGGCCGGAATTGCGGACCCCACGCGTTATTTCTGATTTATTTAAAATAAGGTATTGAATAATCCTTAGAAATCAGTATTATACGCGCCACCACACAGCGGGTCGTTAGCTCAGTTGGTAGAGCAGTTGGCTTTTAACCAATTGGTCGTAGGTTCGAATCCCACACGACCCACCATTTTTGGCGGTTTAGAAAATCCGGAAGGCCCACGAAAGTGAGGATTTCCGGGTTTTTTTTTGCCTTGCGAAAACACAACGGGGGAGCCCCCTTAAGGGCTCCCCCGTTTTTTTTGGCCTTGCGGCTATCAGCCAAAGCGCCCGGTGATGTAGTCCTCGGTCTGCTTCATCTTCGGCTTGGTGAAGATCTCATCGGTATTGCCATACTCGATCAGCTCCCCCATGAACATAAACGCGGTGTTGTCTGACACCCGCGCCGCCTGCTGCATGTTGTGGGTCACGATGATCACCGTGTATTGGGTCTTCAGCTCGGTGATCAATTGTTCGATACGCCCGGTCGAGATCGGGTCGAGTGCCGACGTAGGCTCGTCCAGCAGCAATACCTGCGGGCGCAACGCGATGGTGCGGGCGATGCACAAACGCTGCTGCTGGCCGCCTGAGAGGCTCTGGGCGCTCTGGTTGAGCTTGTCCTTCACCTCGTCCCACAGGGCGCCACCACGCAAGGCTTGCTCGACGCGGTCATTCATCTCGCGCCGCGACAGTTTCTCGTGATGGCGCACCGCGTAGGCGATGTTGTCGTAGATCGACATCGGAAACGGCACGGGTTTCTGGAACACCATGCCGACGTGGCTGCGCAGGCGGTTCATCGAATAGCCGGGGGCCAGGATGTTCTCGCCATTGAGCAGCACTTCGCCGCGCGCTTCCTGCTTCGGGTACATCGAGTAGATGCGGTTGAACACGCGCAGCAGCGTGGACTTGCCGCAGCCCGACGGGCCGATGATGGCGGTGATGCGTTTTTCCGGGATATCGATGTCGATGGATTTCAGGGAGCGCTGGTTGTTGTAGAAAAACTCCAACCCACGCACACGGATTTTGGTTTTTTCGTGATCTATGCCGGTGGCGTCCATCAGTGAGACCTATTGCGTAAAAGGATCAGGCGAGATGCCAGGCTGAGCAGCAGCACGAACAACGTCAGGACCAATGCACCGGCCCAGGCGAGGGCGTGCCAGTCTTCGAACGGGCTCATGGCGTACTGGAAAATAACCACGGGGACACTGGCAATCGGCTTGAGTAGGTTGCTGCTCCAGAACTGGTTGCCGAAAGCGGTAAACAGCAGGGGCGCGGTTTCCCCGGTGATCCGGGCCAAGGCGAGCAGGATGCCCGTCACCACACCGGCCTTGGCCGCCCTCAGCACGATCTGCAGCGTCAACTTCCATTGCGGCACACCCAGGGCCAGCGCCGCTTCACGCATGGTCGAGGGTTGCAGTTGGAGCATTTCATCGGTGGTGCGCACCACCACCGGAATCACCAGCAGGGCCAAGGCCAATGCGCCGGCGATGGCGGAAAACCCCACCTGGTGGTTGGTGAGCAGGTTCAGCGGCAGGATGACGGCGGTGTAGACAAACAGCCCCAGCACGATCGACGGCGCGGACAGCAGGATGTCGTTGATGAACCGCACCGTGGTGCCCAAGCGTGAGTGGCGCGCGAACTCGGCCAGCCAGATACCGGCCATCAAACCGATGGGCGTGCCGATCAGCAAGGCAATCGCCGACATCAGCGCACTGCCATAAAACGCGTTGGCCAGGCCGCCTTCGGTGCCGGGTGGTGGGGTCATCTGGCTGAACAGGCGCAGGTTCAGCGCCTGGAAGCCGTTGATGATGGTTGTCAGCAGGATCCACGCCAGCCACAACAGGCCAAAGGCGGTGGCGGCACAACTGAGGAACATCGCCACGCCATTTTTGAGTGCACGTTTGCGGTAGAGGCGTTCGTTGGGACTCATAACCCCTCCTTGCGGGACAGACGCATGAGCAGCAGCCGGGCCAGTGCCAGCACGACAAAGGTCACGATAAACAGCAGGAAGCCCAGGGCGATCAGCGCGGAGCGGTGCAGGTCGGTGTAGGCCTCGCTGAACTCGTTGGCGATGACCGACGCGATGGAACTGCTCGGCATCAGCAACGACGCAGAAAACTGCTGCGCGTTGCCCAGCACGAAGGTGACCGCCATGGTCTCCCCGAGTGCGCGGCCCAGGCCGAGGAAGATGCCGCCGACCACCGCCGAGCGTGTGTAGGGCAGGACAATGTCCCACACCACTTCCCACGTGGTGCTGCCCAGGGCGTAGGCCGATTCCTTCAACTGCGTCGGCACGCTGCGAAACACTTCATGCATCACCGACGTGATGAACGGCATGATCATCACCGCCAGCACAATGCCTGCGGTCAGCATGCCAATCCCCAACGGTGGGCCCTGGAACAGCGAGCCGACGAAGGGCAGGGCGCCTAGGTAATCGTTGATCAGCGGAGACAAGTGCTCGGCCATGAACGGCCCGAACACGAACAGCCCCCACATGCCGTAGATGATCGATGGGATGCCAGCCAGCAACTCGATGGCCGACGCCACCGGCATTTTCAGCCAGGGCGGTGCCACTTCTGTCAGGAAGATCGCGATGCCAAAACTCACCGGCACCGCAATCAGCAAGGCCAGGAAAGAGGTCACGAGGGTGCCGTAGATGGGCACCACGGCGCCAAAGTGGTTATTGACCGCATCCCACTCGGTGCTGGTGATGAAGTCGAAACCGAAGGTGCGGAAGGCCAGGCCTCCGCCCCAAAGCGTCGAGGCCGCGATACTGGCCAGCAATAGCAGCACCAGCATGGCGGCCCCGAACATCGAGCGTTTGAACCACAGATCGTGGCGTTGATCGCGAGCGGCGCGGCGGTCGCCGTGTGTGTCGCTGGCGTGAGTGGTCATAACCAGAGGTTGGACGGTGTCGTTCATATCAGATGTGCTCACCGTCGCCCTCAATCACCCAGGTGACTGAGGGCGGTGGTCGTAGGGCGAATCAGTGGGTGAAGTCAGACTTCCAGTAACCTTCGATTCGCGACACCAGGGAGTCCGGCAGTGCTACGTAGTCCAACGCTGCCGCCTGCTGTTGGCCTTTTTCCAGCGACCACTTGAAGAAGCTGAACGCCGCCTGGCTTTGCTCAGCATTCTTGGGCTGCTTGTACATGATGATCCAGGTAGTGGCGGTGATCGGCCATGCGCCTTCGCCCGGGGCGTTGGTCATGATCAGGTTGAAGTCCTTGGCGCTGGCCCAGTCGGCGGTGTCTGCAGCCGCCTGGAAGGCCTTGGCGTTAGGCTCGACGAATTTACCCGTAGCGTTTTTCAGCTGGGCGAAGGTCATTTTGTTCTGCAGCGCGTAGGCGTATTCCACGAAGCCGATGGAGTTCTTGATCTGCTTCACGTAGGCCGAAACACCTTCGTTGCCTTTGCCGCCCACACCCACTGGCCAGGGTACGGTGGTGCCGAAACCGATCTTGGTTTTCCAGCTGTCACTGACCTTGGACAGGTAGTTGGTGAAGTTGTACGAGGTGCCAGAACCGTCAGAGCGATGCACCACGGTGATGTTTGCGCTGGGCAGTTTCACGCCGGGGTTGAGGGCGGCGATGGCCGGATCGTTCCAGGCCTTGATGTCACCGAGGAAGATTTTCGCCAGGGTGTCGCCGTCGAGTTTCAGCTGGCCAGCGGCCACGCCCTCGATGTTCATCACCGGCACGATGCCGCCGATCACGCTGGGGAATTGGCCCAGGCCGCCAGCTTTCAGGTCATCGGCCGACAGCGGGGCGTCGGAGGCGCCGAAGTCGACGGTGGCCGCCTTGATCTGGGCGATGCCGCCGCCCGAACCGATCGACTGGTAGTTGATGCGGTTGCTGGAATTCTTGCTGTAGTCCTGGGACCACTTGGACAGCACCGGGTACACGAAGCTGGAGCCGGCACCGGTCACGTCGGTGGCGTGGGCGACGCCGCTCAGGCACAGGGCGGTCAACAAAACAGACAGACTTTTTTTAGTCGGCAACATCACGACAACACCTCAAGGGAAGGGGTAAGTGGAAGGGTCCACCTGTCTAAGACGTGACGATTTAATTCCCGATATGTGTCTTTTTGATGACGGTTTGGCTTTATGAAGAAACATTTAGAAATGTTTGCGATTGACGGTGCCGAGCGCCTTATTCAGCCGTTGCCTGCTGCTGTTCGATGAAATACTGGCAAATCAGCCGATCTTCACGCAGGCACTGTTCACTCGCCGGCATCCCCGTGGCCTCGGAGAAAAACGCCGCCATCGCCCGGCACACGCACTGTTCTTCGCGCACCACGCTGCCCACCGGGCAGGTGAAGTTGCGCACCATCACGCCGCCTTCTTGCGGCACGGCCTCGGTGCTGGCGCCCAACGCATCGGCGGCGGCCATGGCGGCGCGCAGGCCACTGTCGAATGTGACGGGATTGGCCAGGCCAGCACGTTGCGCCAGCTGTCGACCGGTCTGTTCCAACACATCGCCGAGTTCGTCGACGTCGTAGCGATCCTTGAGCGTGGCGAGCAATTGGGTCAGCAACACTTGGTAGGCGGTGGACGTCACGTCCTCACTGCCCGGCGCCGCTTCAAACACCACCGGTGGCTTGCCCACCGTGTTGCGCGGGCGAACCTTGCTGCGCCGCACCAGCCCCTCGGCCTCCAATTGCTTGAGCTGCACGATCACCGCATTGCGCGTGACCGCCAGGGATTCGCACAGTTGCACCACCGTAAGTGGTTCGCGCTGAAGGAGGTGCAGGATGTCACTTTTGGTACTCACGAGTGGCTCGGTTCGCTGGCGTTTGGGAGAGGCCGAGTATAACGCCTTAAGGGGTGGATCGAAGAGGAAAAACAATAATGACAAAACATATTGTCATTATTGTCGTTAGGTGATTAGAATTCGCCGAAATCACCCACCCACCCGCAGGTCCGTCCCATGAAAAACGCCCAACGCTTGTTGATCGCGCTCCCGTTCGCCTTCACCTTGATAGGCAGCGCCCTGGCGCAAGACCCACCGCAACCGTCCACGCCCACCCAACTGGTGGACGCCCTGAACGGCGTCTTCGGTAAACACGCGGGTGCCCGCGCGGTGCATGCCAAAGGGATCGTGTTGGAAGGCCGTTTCACCCCAAGCCCTTCCGCCGCGGCCATCAGCAAGGCGCCGCACCTCCAGGCCACCGCAGTGCCGGTGACCGTGCGGTTCTCCAACTTCGCCGGTATCCCGGACATTCCGGATAACCACGCCCTGGCCAGCCCACGCGGCTTGGCGGTGCGTTTCAGCCTGCCGGGCGGTGGCAGCACCGATATCGTCGCGCACTCGTTCAACGGCTTTCCGTCGCCCACCGCCGATGATTTCCGCGACCTGCTGATTGCCCTCGGCACCAGCGGCCCGGATGTCGCCAAGCCCACACCGCTGGACGGCTACCTCGGCACGCACCCGGTGGCCAAGGCCTTCCTCACCGCCCCCAAGCCGGCGCCGCAAAGCTTCGCCACGCTGCCGTACTACGGCGTGAACACGTTCCGCTTCATCAACGCGGCGGGCAAGGTCACCTTCGGTCGCTACCAGTTCCTGCCGGTCAGCGGCAGTCACTTCCTTAGCGAGGCGCAAACCGCCAAGGCCACACCGGATTATTTGAGCGACGAGATCCAGCAGCGCATCGCCAAGGGCGCCGTGCGTTTCAAGCTGGTGGTGCAGGAAGCTGCCGAGGGCGACAAGCTGGACGATCCGTCCATCGCCTGGCCCGCCAGCCGCCCGTTGGTGGAGCTGGGCACGCTTGAAATCACCCAGGCCGTGGCCGACAACGTCGCCGCGCAGAAAAGCCTGATGTTCCTGCCCAACAACGTGCCGGCCGGCATTGAACCGCAGGATCCGATGATCAATGCGCGTTCCGCCGCCTATCCTGTTTCATTCGGCCGTCGGCAGTAAGTCGTCGCCCTACCGATAATAAGAGGAACGCCCTGATGAGTCTGATACCGAACAATTCACTGATCACCGCCACCCCGGAAGAGGGGCGCGAGCTGGCGATCAAGATGGCGCGGCTGGTGATCAAGGCCACCCAACCCGACGAGGCGGTGCGTGGCCGCTTGCGCGATGTGTACGCCAATGACGCGGCGATGCTGATCAGCATCGGCCAGGTGGTGGCGACTGAATTCGCAACCATCGCGGCGGCCAATAAATACTGGAACCCGTAGGGCGAAGAGGGCAGCCAATGCCAGCCATTGGCTGCCCCTGAAAAATGTCGGAATCGACAGGGTAAAGGGCTCGAAACCGGTCAGTCACGATCGGGTTAAAAAGTCATAAAAAGACAGCGTAAATCGCTCAAAGTCTTTGAAACCAATAGGATTGTCCGACAATCCTGAGCATGAAAAACTCTTCATAATCGCCCCCCTCGATCGTTGGTAGTTTCCCCATCGCTGCCCAATAATTCGAGTCCTAATAATGAATAAAAAAACTCTGAGAAGCGCTTTGGCGCTCGCCGTTTCGCTTGCCTCCACACACCTGCTCGCCGGTGGTTTCGCGCTCAATGAACAAAGCATCAGTTCAATGGGGACGGGCTACGCCGGTCGCTCTTCCTCGGCCGACGACGCCAGCACGGTGTTCGGCAACCCGGCCGGCATGTCCCGCATCAAACAGAATGAAGTGAGCATCGGCGCGACCTACCTCGATGCCAAATCCAACATCAAGGACGCCAGCTCTTCCCAGGGCGGCGCCGACAACCCCGGCACCAACAAAGGCGACATGGTCCCCGGCATTGCCGTGCCGATGGGCTACCTGGTCACGCCGATCGACGAGCACTGGGCCTTTGGCCTGGGGATCTACGCACCGTTTGGCCTGGTGACCGACTATGAACACAGCTTCCAGGGCAATGGCTTTGGCAACAAGAGCAAGGTTCAGGTCATCACCGTGCAGCCGACCGTCAGCTACGCGTTCAACGACAAGGTCTCGGTGGGTTTCGGCCCCACCTTCAACAAAATCAGCGGCGAGTTGGATTCCAAGGTCCCGGCCTTTGGCCTGGGCACCGAAACCGCCAAGATCAAAGGGGATGACACCGCCACGGGCTTCAACGCCGGTATCCTGGTGCAGGCCCTGGACAGCACCCGCATCGGCGTCACCTACCATTCGCAAGTGGTCTATCACCTGAGCGGCCATACCAACGCTTCCGGTGTACTGTCCGACCTGCTGGACGGCGGGCCGCAGAAGTATGACGCCAAGCTGGACGTCACCACGCCATCCTCCGTGGACTTCTCGGTCACCCACCAATTGACCGATGACCTGACCCTCTACGTGGGCAGCACCTACACCCGCTGGAGCCAGTTGAAGAAAATCACCGTCAACAACACCGGCGTGTCCGACATCACCACGGCGTTGGCCGGCCTGAACTCCATCACCGAAGAACAGCACTGGCACGACACCTGGTCCCACGCGATCGGCTTGGCGTATCAGCTCAACAAGCAACTGGTGCTGCGGACCGGCTTCTCGGTGGACCAGACCCCAACCAACAACACCGACCGTTCCGTGCGGATTCCGACGGGTGACCGCACCGTGTTCAGCCTCGGTGCCGGCTGGACGCCTGTGGATAACCTGACCTTAGACGTGGCCTATTCCTACCTGAAGGAAGAGCCGATCAAAGTGCGCGACAACAACCCTCAGTTGGCCCTGACCTACGACGCCAAGTACGAAAACAGCGCCAATGGGTTTGGTGGTTCGGTGACTTACCGCTTCTGACCTGAAGATAAAGGCAAAGGGCCGGTTTTTTGACGTGGCCCTTTGCCATAAATTTTGACCTAAATGCTGTCAATCGCGGCGTGTCTTGGTTAGATTGAAGGCTAATCAGCTTTTAAGACACGGACTGTCATGACTACGCTAACGCCGATCATCGCGACCAATCCCCTCATTCTTCGCGCCGCCACGACCTCACCGCCGGCAGCACTGGCCAACACTCTCGACGTCTCGCCCGTCAGGCCGTCCTCCGTGGTCAGCCTCGGAAATCCCGTGGCCGACGTTATCGATCTCTATTCCAAAAACGGGCAGCTCCCCGGCCGCGAAACCGTCTGGGCCTGGGAAAACGATAATCAGGACGCCGTCACCCAGTTGATCAGCCAACGCTTCGGTTCAATCTCCACGGCCAGCCGTTACAGCGGCCTCGGTGCTGCGTTGATGGATCAGTTCACCGGGGGCGGTGGGGCGGGGATTTCACAATCGGTGCTCAACACCACGGCAGAGCGTGCCGGTGATGCGGGCGGGATCAAGGCCGACCAGGCGGTGCTGCACAGCAAGGCCGACAACCAGGTCAGCCTCAGCATCAAGACCGCCAGCGGCAAGACGGTGACGTTCAGCCTGTTCAGTCAGAAACACGGCTTGGGCGTGCAGGCCACGGTCGAGGGCGGCGATTTGAGCGCGGATGAGCTCAAGGCCGTCGGCCAATTGGGGGCGGCGTTCCAGGCGTCGGTCGACGGGTTGACCGCTGTACCGCCGAAACTCGACCTGAGCAAGCTGACCCAGTTCGACACCCACGTGCTGAAGTCGGTGGACCTCATCGCCAAGCTCAAAAACCAGGCGGACGAGGACCTGAGCCTGGCGTTCCACGCCGACAGCCAAACCCGCACCACACGCATGAGTGGCCCGGCCGGTGACATCGACCTGGCCGTCGACCTGAAAAACAGCGCAATACAGGGGGACGCCAAACAGCAAGCCAACGCGCTGAAAACCTACCTCGCCCAGTTCGACCGGGTGCAGGAGCGCGGTAGCGCCAACGCTGACTTGATGGCGATGTTCAAGGACGCGTTCAGTGCCATGAACAGCAACCATCCCCAAACGGTTCGCGCACCGAATGCCTTGAGCAACAACCCGACCGACAAAGGTTTGCTGACGGGGCTGGCGGACTTCAAGGCCTCGATCAAGCAGGCCGTCGGTGCGTCCAACCCGATGCGTCCTAAGGAAGTCGACAGCTTCTCCTACACCGTGTCGCAGAAGACCGAGGTCAATGGCCGCAGCAGCGCGGACCGCAGCGTGACCCAGAACCAGCAGTCGGTGCTGTCGGCAAACTTCCACAGAAGCCTCGGCGGTGGCGAGCCACCGGTGTTGGATGATACCCGCAAATCGCAGAACTACCTGTATGTGCACGTGCAGGACAAGGCCAGCAGCACCGCGAGCTTCTCCTATAAGGATGGCCAACTGGCGAGTGCTTCTGTGTCGCAGTCGGCGGTGCAGAACACCCGGACCCAGAAGTACGAGATGGCCCAGTTGGTGTCAGACACGGTGGAGCCCAAAGATGGCTCGTCCAAACGCGACTACCTGGCGTTGCTGGAGCACGCGGCCAAGGAAGTTAAAAAGTCCAAAGAGGCGCTGGAGCAATCCACCTTGAAGGACGCCCTGGCGGCCATGCAGGGTTCGGTGTTGCTGCATGACTATCCGGCTGTGCTGATGCACTGACGTTGTCTTACCGATAAGCGTAGGAATTTCCGTTTGTCGGCCTAAGAGCGCTCCCAAGATTACTGAGACAAGTCTCATATTTTGGGAGGGTTCCGATAAATACCCTTGTGTTTCTTCTGGTTTAGAAACATTCAAGGGTGTTTATCGTGTTCAAGTTATCGTTAGTGGCAGGTTCTGTTTTTTGTTTGTTCGAGTATTTATTCGCACCTATTTCCCGCGCCGACGCGATGAACGTGAGCTTTATGCGCCACGACTCAAGCCTCGCCGCCCAGGCGAACCCCAGGATCAACGGCGTGGTGGAGCGGGCCCACGAGCTGATCGGCACGCCCTATCGCTGGGGCGGCCAAACGGTCAAGGACGGCTTCGATTGCAGCGGGCTGCTGGTGTACCTGTTCCGCACCGAGGCCGGTATCAAGCTGCCGCGTACCACCACCACGATGCTGGCGTCGAACGCCAAGACCGTGGCGCGCAACCAATTGAAAGTCGGCGACGCCGTGTTCTTTAAACATAACGGTGCCGCGCAACTTAAACATGTGGGGATCTACATCGGCAACGATCGCTTTATTCACTCGCCCAGGACGGGCAAGACCATCCGCATCGACTCGTTGAGCAACACCTATTGGAACAAGAGTTACCTCACCGCCAAGCGCTTTCATTGACGAACGCGCGCCAAACCAAAAGCCCCGCCTCTGTACAGAGCGCGGGGCTTTTTTGTGCCGGCTGGATCAACCCTGGACCAGGGTCACCACCCGTTGCGGGAAGGGAATGCCGATACCCTGTTTGGCCAAGGCACAGCGAGTTTTCTCGTTGAGCCGGTACAGCACGTCCCAATAGTCGTCATTGTCGGTCCATACGCGCAGCGATACGGTGATCGCGCTGTCGCCCAACGTAGTCACCACCACCACCGGCTCGGGGTCGCGATGAATGCGCGGGTCGTCGCACAGGCTCAACAGCACGTGCCGCACGGTGTCGAGGTTGGCGGTGTAGTCCACGCCTACGTCGAACACCACTTTGCGCGTGGCCTCGCTGGAGAAGTTCACCACCACCCCATTGGACAAGCCGCCATTGGGCACGACGATCCGTTTGTTGTCGGTGCTGAGAATCACCGTGTGGAAAATCAGGATCGCATCGACGGTGCCGTACACGCCCTGGACTTCGATTTTGTCGCCCACCTTGAACGGGCGAAACAGCAGGATCAGCACGCCACCGGCGAAGTTGGCCAGGCTGCCCTGCAACGCCAGGCCAATCGCCAGGCCCGCGGCGCCGAGGGCGGCGACAAAACTGGTGGTCTGCACGCCGACCATCGAGGCCACGCTGATCACCAGCATGATCTTCAGGGCAATCTTGACCAGGCTGCCGACGAAACCTTGCAAGGTTTTGTCCACGCTGCGCTTGCCCAGCACTTCACCAATACGCCGCGTCACCGTGCTGATGAACCACCAGCCCAGCACCAGGGTGAGGCCGGCCAAGGCAATGTTCAGGCTGTGTTCCAGAATGACGGGTAACCAGGCCTCGCTGTGTTGAATCAGTTGATCGAATTTGAAATCCATGTTGCACCTTGTTGCTAAAAAAACGGCCCGCGCAGTGAGCGCAGGCCTTGTGGGGTGATGGCCAAAGCGGCCGTCGAGGGAAGGCTCAGTCGCTTAACAGCGCCGCCATTTTTTTCACCTGATCCAGGTCGCCTTTGGCCACATCCGTCACGCCGGTGCCGTATTCCGGGTCGGCCTTGTAGAGGAACGACAGGATGTGGTGTTTGCTCACGGTGTCGGCCTGCGCCAGGGAGGTGCCAAAGCTGTGGATCAGGTCCTTGCGCGCCTTGCTGTTGAAGGAACGGTACAAGTCACCGGCCTGCTTGAAGTTCTGTTCGCGCTGGATCTTGGCCTGCTGGGTGCTGCCGGTCAGTAGGAGCATGCTGTAACGCGCAGCGGAAGATTCCTCACGTGGGAACAAGCGGCTTGGTTGGTAATTGATACCGGTGAGGGTCGAGGCCGTGTTCATCGCGCCGTCCTGGTTGCCGTTATCCACAGGTGCCTTGCTGGCATTGATCGGCAATTGCAGGGCGTTGGCGCCCAGGCGATGCATCTGCGTGTCGGCGTAAGAAAACAAGCGCCCTTGCAGCAAGCGGTCTTCAGAAGGCTCGATGCCGGGGATCAGGTTGGAAGGGGCCATGGCCACCTGCTCGGTTTCCTGGAACACGTTGGCCGGGTTGCGGTTGAGCACCAACTGGCCGATTTTGCGCATGGGGGTTTCCGGCCAGACTTTGGTGGCGTCCAGCGGGTCGAAATCGAACGTGGCCAGTTCTTCAGGCTTGAGCACCTGGATGTACAAATCCCACTTCGGGAGCTCGCCCTTTTCAATGTGCTTGATCAGGTCGAGGGTCATGTGGCTGAAGTCGGCGCCCTGCACGCGGGTGGCTTCTTCCGGGGTGAAGTTGCGCACGCCTTGCAGGCTCTTCCAGTGGAACTTGACGTAGCTCACCTCGTCCTTGGCATTCACGAATTTATAGGCGTGCACACCATTGCCATCCATTTCCCGGTAGCTGGCCGGCGTACCGTTGTTGGAGTACAGCTCGGTCAGGGTGCGGGTGGCTTCCGGTACATGAGAGAAGAAATCGAAGCGCCGTGCATCGTTGCCCAAATTGGTGCGGGGGTCCGGCTTGAACGCGTGGACCATGTCGGGGAACTTGATCGCATCGCGGATGAAAAACGTCGGGAAGTTATTGCCGACCAGGTCCCAGTTGCCTTCTGCCGTGTAGAACTTGGTGGCGAAACCCCGTGGGTCGCGCAGGGTTTCAGGTGAATGGGTGCCGTGCACCACCGAGGAGAACCGCACGAACACCGGTGTGACGGTGCCGGAGGTAAAGAGCGCGGCCTTGGTGAGGTCCACCAGGTTTTCGCTGGCGGTAAACACGCCGTAGGCACCTGTGCCACGCGCATGCACGACACGCTCCGGAATGCGCTCGCGATCAAAACGCTGCAGTTTCTGGATCAGGTGCACGTCTTGCAGTAACACCGGGCCGTGGGGACCGGCGGTTTGCGAGTTCTGGTTATCGCCCACCGCCGCGCCATTGTCTCGGGTGAGTGAGCTGCTGTGCGCGGCCACTGAAACAGAACCCAGGGTCAGTACACATAACAACTGCAAGGGACGAACGAAACGCACAGGCGTGCAGGCAAACATGGTAAGGCTCCCAATAAGATTAATAAGCCAACATCACCCGAGTGGGCATTTGAATGGCAGGCGTGAGTACTTTTTTAGTGTGTTCGCCGCACACCCGTCAGTGATTTAAGAAATGTCTCAATTACCTGAGTTTGGGCAGGGAGGGTGCACGTCCCGGTTATTGAGACAGTTCTTAGAGCCTTTCTTTGTCTCGACCCTTACTGTGGTTCTATCGGTCGAACATTCCGGCTCGCCGCCGGGGTTTGAAGTGGACTTTTAACGGGTGTTGTGCCCGACAGTTCTAATACGGGGTATTCGCTAATAGCAGCGAAGCCATTATTTAATTCGGCGTTAAACGGTTTAGGCCGCGCGATAAAGGATGCAGGTTAAATTCCTGGGAAGACGAGGTGTGTGATGTCTGGGTTAATCAGAGTGGGGGTGCTGGATGAACATGAAGTGGTCCGTCAGGGGTTGCGTTACCACCTGGCTGATCAAACCGGTATTGAAGTAACGGGCCTGTTCGAGACGACAGACAGTGCCTGGCAGGCTATCGAGCAGGGTCGGTTGGACCTGTTGGTGATGGACAATGAACTGGAACACGGTGCTGCGCAGGACTTTATCAAGGCCTTGAGGGCGCAGTTCCCGCAGGTTTGGGTCTTGGTCGTGGTGCCCGAGGCTGACCCCAGGGTCGCCATGCTCCTGCTGGCCGCCGGTGTGCAGGGCGTGGTCTGCAAGCGCCAGCCCCTGGGCGTGTTTATCCGCGCAATCGAAATGCTGGCGTGCGGCCAGCGCTACCTCTGCTCCAGCATCGTCGTGGCCCAGGAGAATGACACCGTATCGACCTGGTGGGAGGCCACCGGTGCAGAAGAAGCCTTGGCGTCCCACGCTTCGCTGTCGTTGCGCGAGCGTGAAGTGTTAAGGCTGTGCATCAGCGGCCTGACCGTGACGCGAATCGCCGAAATGTTCAACCGCAGCCTTAAAACCGTCAGCACGCAAAAGTTGGCGGCGTACCGCAAGTTGGGCGTGACCAGTGACATGGATTTGTTTAAACGTTTGTCTCAATACAAAACCATGAAAGGGCTTTGAGACAAGTCTCAAAGACAACCCGCCTAGGGCGGTGTTAGTCAGTCATTTTTATCGTAAAGACCCGCCTCGTGCGGGTTTTTGTTTAGGCGCGATTAACCAAGCAATTGCACACAAAAATAATGAAGCCTTGGGGGTTTTGAGACAGTTCTTATATTGCCTATTACGTCGTTTGAGGAGAATTCCGACATCCCAAGGATTCCTCTTAACGGAGTGGCTTGGTTGATAGGAATGCCGGATGAACCGGTGTACGCAATCCTGACTAACTCAAAGGCAGAAAACGTGAACGCTAACTCTGTGAATATCGCCGTAGTAGACGGCAAGACGATTACCCAAACGGTGGACCTCGGTGCCGCCAAAACCGGTCTTCCTGTACGCATCAAAGCGGTACAGGGTGGCCAATACCTTATTGGCGAAGGCGAAAAAGGCTTCGCGCCCGAAAACCTCACCGTCAAGCGTGTGGGCAAAAACCTGCACATCGCCCTGGAAGGCACTGACCCGGACCAGGCTCAACTGATCATCGAAAACTTCGAAGGCAGCGGCGGTCAACTGGTCGGCCTCGCCGAAGACGGTTCCTACTACGAATACATCTCCTCCGACGCTGATCAGGATGGCGCCGCGGCGTTCCTGTACGAAGGCGCTGAGTCTGCCCAAGTGCTGGGTGCCCAACCATTGGCCGGTTTTGGCAATGGCCTGGTCGCTGGCGCCGGTATCGGCTGGTTCTGGCCTGCATTGCTGGGCCTGGGCGCACTGGGCCTGCTCGGTGGCGTTTATGCCGCCGTTCGCAACAAAGACAACGACAACGACCGAGACACCCCGGTTGGCGGCGGTAACAGCGACAAAGGCTCGCTGGGCGGCGTCACCGATGACGTGGGCGACAAACAAGGCCTGATCGGCCCAGGCGAATCCACCGACGACAAAACCCCAACCTTCACCGGTATCGGCAAGCCCGGCACCACTGTAGAAATCGTCGACAACGGCAAAGTCATCGGCACCGCGCCGGTGGGCGAAGACGGCAAGTGGGAATTCACCCCTGCGGAGCCAGGCCTGGATGACGGCTCCCACAACATCGTGATCATTCCGGTCGATGCCGAAGGCAACAAGGGCGAAGGTTCGCCTGGCCACATCATCATCGTCGACACCGTGGCCCCGGCTGCCCCGCTGATTGACGGCGTGTACGACGACACCGCGCCGAGCGAAGGCCTGCTGGCCGCCGGCGACAGCACCAACGACACCACCCCGACGCTCAAAGGCACCGCTGAAGCGGGCGCTACCGTGCACATCTACGACAACGGCGTGGAAATCGGCACCGCCATCGCCGACAAAGACGGCAAGTGGGAATTCACCCCGGAAACCGAACTGGAAGAGGGCGACCACGAATTCACCATCGCCGCTGAAGACGCCGCTGGCAACATCAGCATCCCTTCGCTGCCATTCCCTATCGTCATCGACATCACCGCACCTGAAAAACCAGGCCCGGGCACTGGCGGCATTGACGACATCTTCGACAACGTCGGCCCAGACCAAGGCAGCATCGGCGACGGCGACAGCACCGACGACAAAACCCCAACCTTCACCGGTGGCGGCGCAACGCCGGGCGACACCGTGGTCATCATCGACAACGGCCAACCCATCGGCAGCGTCGTCGTGGGCGACGATGGCAACTGGGAATTCACCCCTGAGCCCGAGCTGGACGAAGGTCCGCACGAAATCGTGGTGGTGATCAAAGACCCGGCCGGTAACGAAAGCGAGCCGTCCGACCCGATCACCGTGATCATCGTGGAAGACACCACCCCACCGGCCAAGCCAACCCCTGGCGCGGGCGGCATTGAAATCATCACCGACGACGTCGGCCCGGTCACCGGCATCATTGCCGATGGCGACAGCACCGACGACACCGCACCGACCTTTGGCGGCAGCGGCGCCGTGCCTGGCGACATCGTGACCATCATCGACAACGGCACGCCAATCGGCAGCGTGGTCGTGGGCGAAGACGGCAAGTGGGAATTCACCCCGGGTACTGGCGATGAGCTGGCTGAAGGCAGCCACGAAATCGTGGTCGTGATCAAAGACCCATCGGGCAACGAAAGCGAGCCGTCCGACCCGATCACCATCATCGTCGATACCCAGGCACCGGCTGCACCGACCCTCGGTTCGGTGATCGATGACCAGGGCGCCGTGCAAGGCGAACTGACCTCGGGCGACATCACCGATGACGCACGTCCGGACCTCTCCGGTACCGCCGAACCCGGTTCCCTGGTGACCATCTACGACAACGGCACGGCCATCGGCAGCGTTATTGCCGGTGAATACGGTAGCTGGAGCTTTACCCCTGAGTTGCCACTGAGCAACGGTAACCACACCCTGACCGTGACTACCACCGATGCGGCCGGCAACGTCAGCGCACCGACCCCGGGCTTCGACCTGGAAGTCATCGCCGGCGGCGCTCCTGCGGCACCTGCCATCATCAGCGTGATCGACGATGCGGGCACCGTGCAGGGTCCACTGGCCCAGGGCGCGACCACCGACGACACCACCCCGACCCTCAACGGTACCGGTGAAGACGGCAACATCATCTACGTGTACGACGGCGAAACCCTGCTGGGCACCACCACCGTGGTGGGCGGCCAGTGGAGCTTCACTCCGTCCACCCCATTGGCAGAAGGTAACCACAGCCTGACCGCCCAGGCGCAAAACGCCGCCGGCAACCTGAGCCCGGCAACCGGTGCTTACCCGATCACCGTGGACACCACCGCACCGACCACACCGACCGGCCAAGCGCTGATCGACGACGTGGGCGCCGTGACCGGCCCGATTTCGGCTGGCAGCACCACCGACGACGCCAACCCGACGTTCGAAGGCATGGCCGAAGCCGGTTCCATCGTGAACATCTACGACAACGGCGTGCTCATTGGCAGCACCACCGCCAGCGCTACTGGCGCCTGGAGCTTCACCCCGGCTACCCCGCTGGCCAACGGCCCGCACTCGCTGGCCGCCCAGGCTGTCGACGCAGCCGGTAACGTCGGCCCGATGGGCCCGGCAATGGACTTTACCGTGGACACCGCGTCCGTTGTGATCTCCATCACCTCCGTGGAAGACAACGCAGGCAGCGTCACCGGTAACCTGACCAGCGGCCAGGCCACTGACGACACCACCCCGACCCTGAACGGCCAGGCCACCCCGGGTTCCACCGTCAGCATCTATGACGGCGCCACCTTGTTGGGTACCGTGACCGCCAACGGCACCGGCCAGTGGAGTTTCACCACGCCCGTGCTGAGTGAAGGCGCGCACAGCTTGACCGCGACCGCCACCACCCCGGCCGGCGGCGAAAGCGACCCGACCCCGGTGTTCGAAACCATCATCGACACCACCGCTCCGACCGCTCCGGCGATTGGCGGTGCCAGTGACGACGTGGGCAGCATCCAGGGCTCGATTGCCGATGGCGCGACCACCGACGATACCACCCCGACCCTGAACGGTGAGGGCCTGGTGCCGGGTGACACGGTCGAGATCTACGACGACGGCCTGTTGATCGGTTCTACCACGGTGGGAACGGATGGCCGTTGGAGCTACACGCCCACCACGCCACTCAACGACGGCAGCCACTCGCTGACCGTGGTCACCCGTGACCCGGCCGGCAACGCCAGTGCGCCGTCTGCACCCTGGACAGTGATTGTCGATACCACCGGTCCCGTTGCCGTTATCACTTCGTTGACTGACGATTTCGGCACCGGTACGCCAACCCTGCCTGAAACCATTGCCAATGGCGGCGAAACCGATGACCGTTCGCCGGTGATCAACGGTACGGCCGAGGCGGGTTCCATCGTGACCATCTACGCCAACGGTGTGGAGCTGGGTTCGGCCCAGGCCGACGCGTCTGGTGTTTGGACCTTCGAGCCTGCGGAGCCTTTGGAGTTGGGTGCTTATAGCTTGACGGCCACTGCGACAGATAAGGCCGGGAATACCGGGCCGGAAAGTGCGTTGTTTGAGTTTGATTTGGTGAGTGTTTTCCATCGGCCGGTGATTACATCTACTTTCGGGCCCGGTGGAGTTGGATTTAACGAAGAAGTTGACGCTGGGTTATTCACAGTTGTAGGTCAGCGTGTCAGTGGTGACTCGTATACGCCAGCTATCGGAAACATTATATCTTTGCGCAGTGGCTCAGGAGGGGGGGGCACACCTGACAAATATGGTAGTTCTAAAGCAATAGTTGATTTGAAAGGTGAGACCGCTAAGTTACTTGGTATTGATGTGAAGGTTCAATCAGGTAATGTCTCGGGCGGTTATCCATCCCCACCTAATACCATCGTGGCTAGGATCAATTTTTACGATGCGAATGGGGACTTGATTGATACGCAAAATATTGTATCTAATGGGTCGCTTGTAAGTGGGGGTTATAAAACTTATGTGATGCCGGAAGGGAAAGAGTTTGCGTCGTTCGAAGTGGTTATATCTCCAGCTCCGTATAATGAAACTCGAATCGTCAATTTGGATGATATCTCCATAAGCAATATCCCGTTTTCAGTTGTCGATAATTATGGTGCCAATTCCCAATTAGGGATCAATGAAGTCCGAGATTTTGGTTTGGTTACTGCCAAGCGTGAGGTCGTAGAGGGTAATCCCACCGGAGTTACTGGAGGCGACACGCTCCGTATGCAAAGTGGTTTCGATACTCTTACCGGAACTTACGGCGCGCAAAATATGGAGTTTGATCTTAAGGGCGAGAGTGCTACGTCTATTGCTTTGAAGATGTACGCTGTTGTTATCGCTAGGCCGGGATCGTCCGTCCCAGACGGAACCGAGGTCGGAAAGATCGAGTTTTACGATGAGAATGGGGAACTTATCCATACCCACGTAATTGAAAATACTCAAGAGGGCTCCTTTACGAGCATAACCATGCCGAACGGGCTGGCATTTTCCAGCTTTACGGTTTTCCAATATAGCCCGCCATCGACAGCGTTTAGCTTAATTTCTATTGACAACATCATCCTCGGCGATGACTCCACCGTTCCTGAGGCAATCGCTGCCCTTCAAGAGCAGCAAGACGACCTCTCCGCCGCCGACCAACTCATCGAAGTGGCCGAAGGCGAAGAGCTCACCGTCGAAGCCGAAGGCACCGACGCCATCGACACGCTGACCCTCACCGGCGCGAACCAGGTCCTCGACCTGACCGCCCTGGCGGAAGGCCAAGTGACTTCGATGGAGGTCATCGACATCACCGGCACCGGCGACAACGTGTTGAACCTGTCGCTGAGCGATGTACTGGCACAGGGTGGCAACAGCCTGTTCACCGGGGATGACAGCACGCAGATGATGATCAAGGGCAATGCCGGCGATGTGGTCAACCTCGCGGATCTGCTGCCAGACGGCACCGATCCGGGTGATTGGGCCAGTGCGGGCACCGCGACGGTGGCAGGCGTGGTTTACAACGTCTACCAACACTCGTCCCAGGACGCACAACTGCTGGTTCAGGACGGCGTCACCACCAACCTGGTGTAAGCCGGCCGCACCCGGCCCTGGGGTTTCCCCCGGGGCCTGGGTGCCAGGGTTTACCCAGGCAGGTGACTGCCTCTCTCAATTGTCTTTTACTTTTTTAGCCCGGGTGCCCAGCGGCACCTGCGCGGAGTTTTGATCATGTTTGCACGTCACAACACCCTTACCGCTGCGCTGTTCGCGGCGGCCGTCTGCGCGATGCCATTGGCCCACGCAGAACAGCAATACACCTACCAGTCGGCGGCCATCCAGTCGTTTGGCAATGGTTACCAGCCGGTGGCCCCGGTCTCCGACGGCCAGGCCCAAGTGGTTTACTACCGTGGTACCGATGCTCAGCAGCGCGGTTCGGCCAACGTCTACGTTGACCGCGAGTTCCACACCAGCCTGCTGCCAGGCGGCTACACCGCGTTCTGCGTGGAGCCAGGCAGCCGTACCCTCGGTGCCTACATTGGTGATGCCCCGAGCTACCGTGGCAAGACCACCGACCTGTACTCGGCCAAGCTGGAAGGCGGCAAGACCTACTTCCTCAAGGTCCGTGAAAACGGCAACGGCGCGCCACTGGCCGTGACCCGTGCCGACGCCGAGCGCGAGCTGGCCGGCAGCCGTGCCCAGGTGCAGGCGCTGTCCCGTGCCTCCAAGGTGCAGCAGTGCAACTTCGTCGACAAACCGGCCGAGGCCTTCAAGGACTACGCCTTGTCCGGCGACGTGCTGTTTGCCTTCGGCAAGTCCGGCTACCAGGACATCAGCAGCCGTGGTCGTGTGGCGATCCTGGAGTTGGTCACCCAGCTCAACCGCGAACACACCAAGCTCGACCGCGTAGTCGTGGTGGGCCATACCGACCCGATCGGTGCCTACCAGGCTAACCAGGCCCTGGGCCTCAAGCGTGCGCAAACCGTACGTCGCCTGCTGATCGACGGTGGCATTCCGTCAACCGCCGTGGTTGCCCGCAGCGCCGGCAGCAGCGAGCCGGTCACCGACGAATGCTACGGCAGCAAGGCCGAGCAAGTGGCGTGCAACGCGCCAAACCGTCGTGTGGTGGTCCGCGTGGACGTGAGCGGCCAGTAAGGCCCTCACGCAAAGCCCGCTCCGGGAGGCCTTCGGGCTTCCCGTTCTTTGCCGCAAGCGCTGTGCGTTTGCGGCCTTTTTCTCGACTCAATAATCCGTCACCGGTTCGCTGGTGGCCACGGCGGAGTGACGCCCATGTTTTTACTTAACAGGACCCGAGCCGCCGTACTGATCGGCGCAGCCTTGTTCAATTTACCGGCCTTGGCCAATGTGCCGGCACCCGTGGCGGGCAAAGTGTTCGATGCCACCTACGAGCCGGTCGCGGCCATCGGCGACGACCAGGCCCAGGTGGTGTATTACCGCGCGCTGGGCGGGGTGCAGCGCAAGGGCGCGGCCCATATCTACGTTGACCGTGAGTTCCACACCGGCCTGCTGCCGGGCGGCCACACCACGTTCTGCGTGGCGCCGGGCACCCATACCCTGGGCGCTTACCTGGACGACATGCCGACCTACAAAGGCAAGCACAGCGACCTGTACCAAGCCACCTTGCAAGGCGGCAAGACCTACTACCTGCGCGTGCGCGAAGACGGCAACACCTTCCCGCTGCCTGTGGCTCGCGATGCGGCCGAGGCCGAACTCACCACCTCGCGCACCCAAGTGCACGCGGTGTCCCGCGCCGCGTCCGTCGAAGCGTGCCGGCATTACGACTACCTGGTGGACACGTCGCGCTTCAAGCATTACGCGCTGTCCAGCGACGTGCTGTTTGCGTTTGGCAAAGCCGGCTCGGGGGATATCTCCAAAGCCGGGCACCAGGCCATTGCACGCCTGATCAACGACCTGCATGAGGACGATGCACAGGTCAAAAATGTTCAGGTGATCGGGCATACAGACCCCATCGGTGATGAAGCCAAAAACCAGCAGTTGGGCCAGCAGCGCGCCGACACGCTGCGCCAGCTGTTGATCAACAAAGGCATTCCGGAATCCATCGTCAGCGCTTCCAGCGCCGGCAACCGTGAACCGGTGGTGTACAGCTGCTACGGCAACCGTGCGCAGCAAATTGCCTGCTATGCGCCGAACCGGCGTGTGGTGGTCAAGGTGGAGCTCGGCCGCCCTTGACGCCTGCCTGACAGCAAACCGGGTGTTTTGGGACAGGTCTTATTCTTACAAACAGGCCGTCTCGTCAGAATTCTCCTAACGGTTTCCAAGGCTCGCCGAATCAGCAGGGCATGCCTTGAGACATCCATTTTCAACGCGGTCGCCACCGGCGGCCCAGGACTCTTGTGATGACTACTGACGCGCCTGTTGGCCCAAGCGAGCAGCCTCCCGTGTTGCCCGCCACTCAAACGACGGTCCAGGACACGCTGCTCGACAGCGTGTCGTGGATCTGTGATCACTACGGCGTGGGCAAAAGCCCCGAAGCGCTGACCGCCGGCCTGCCCAAGGGTGGCATGCTGGCACCGTCGCTGGCGCTGGCCGCCTTGGCGGCAGCCGACCTCACCGCTGGCCTGGTGGAGCGACGCCCGCAGGCGTTGCCCCAGCAATTGGTGCCGATCTTACTGCTGCGCAAGGAGCAGGGCGGCTGCGTCTTGCTCGGCCGCACAGTGCGCAACGACGCCGAAGGCAAGCGCGCCTGCTTCTACCAGGTGATCCTGCCGGAAGTCAGCCGTGATGAGCCGGTGGAACTGGACCAGGCCGGCATGGACGCGCTGTACGCCGGCCACGCGATTCTGATCAAGCCTCGTGCCAAGGTCGACCTGCGCGCCGGCGATGAAACCCCGCGCCCGGCCGGCCACTGGTTGCTCAGCACCCTGTGGCGCTATCGCAGCTACTACCGCAGCGCGGCCATCGGCGCGGTGCTGATCAACGTGCTGGGCCTGGCCACCATTTTCTTCACCATGAACGTGTACGACCGCGTGGTACCGAACCAGGCGTTCGTCACGCTGTGGTCGCTGGGCATCGGCGTCTCCATCGCCATGATCTTCGAAGCGATTGCACGTTATGTGCGGGCGCACTTGCTCGACGTGGCCGGTAAAAAAGCCGACCTGGTGCTGGGCACGATGCTGTTCCGCCAGGCGCTGTCGATCCGCATGGAAAACAAACCGGCCTCGTCCGGCTCGTTTGCCAACCAGTTGCGCGAGTTCGAATCGGTGCGCGACTTCGCCACCTCGGCCACGCTGGCGGCGCTCACCGACCTGCCGTTTGTGCTGATGTTCGTCGGCGTGATCTTTGTGGTGGGCGGCCCGCTCGGCTGGGTGCCGTTGTTGCTGATCCCGCTGATCTTGATCATCAGCATCATCATCCAGTGGCCACTGGCGCGCACCATGAAAGAGAACATGCGCGAAGGCGCGCTCAAGCAAGGCGTGCTGGTGGAGTCGGTCGAAGGCCTGGAAACCCTCAAGGCCGTGGGCGGCGAAGCCTACATGCAGCGTCGCTGGGAAAACTTCAGCGCGCTGTCGGCGGCCACGTCCATGAAGTCGCGTTCGCTGTCGAGCCTGGCAACCGGCGTGGTGGCGTTCCTGCAACAGATCCAGACCGTGGTGCTGATCATCATCGGTGTGTACCTGATCGATGCCGGTGACCTGAGCATGGGCGGCCTGATCGCCACCGTGATGCTCGCCGGCCGCGCCACCGGGCCATTGGGCCAGGTGATCGGTTTGGCGGTGCGTTTCCAGCAAGCCAAGGCGGCGCTCGGTTCGCTCAATGGCCTGATGGCCATGCCGGTGGACCGCGACCCTAAAGGCCAGTACCTGTCCAAGCCGCCGCTGTCGGGCCAGTTGACCCTCAAGAACGTCGGCTTTTCGTACCCGGCACCGCCGATGCAGCCCAACCCGCCGGTGCTGCAAGGCATCAATATGACCGTTGCGCCCGGTGAGCGCGTGGCGATCCTGGGCCGCATCGGCAGTGGCAAGTCCACGCTGTTGCGGGTGATGGGCCGCCTGTACGCGCCGGTCGAAGGGCAGATGTTCACCGATGGCCTGGACGTCAACCAGATCGACCCGGCCGACTGGCGCAAAGCCGTCGGTTATGTGGGCCAGGATGCACGCCTGTTCTACGGCTCGCTGCGTGAAAACGTGATGCTCGGCCGCCCCGACGCCACCGCCGAGGAGTTCTTGCGAGTGCTGCGCCTCACCGGCCTGGACCACATTGCCGCCAAGCACCCCAAAGGCATCAACCTGCCGATTGGCGAAATGGGCGAGGGCTTGTCGGGCGGTCAACGGCAGTTGGTGTCCCTGGCGCGCAGCCTGTTGGCGCGGCCAAAAATGCTGCTGCTCGATGAGCCGACCAGTGCCATGGATACACAGACCGAGATGGCGTTCCTGGACCACCTCAAGCGTGCCACCGAAGGCCAGGCCATGGTGGTGGTGACGCATCGCCCTTCATTGCTGGCGCTGGTGGACCGCATCGTGGTGGTCGACGACGGCAAGATCGTGGCCGATGGCCCCAAGGCACAGATTCTTGAGGCGCTGTCGGGCAAGCCCGCCGCAAAAGCTGCGCCGACGCCAACGCCCACAGAGGCAACGGCCAAGGCGGCGCCGGCGAGGGCGCGCCCAGCCCCGGCGCCGGTGCGGGCGCCAGCAACAGAAGCGCCGGCGTTTCAGATCACCCCACGCACTCAGGTGCCAACGAACAACGCAACACGACCCGCGGTCTCTCCTGTTTCAGGCCCCGCGACAGGCGAGGTAGCCCCGTGATCCGCACACTTTTCGGCCGTTAACCCAAGGCCAACCTCGAACCCGGCGATGCCGCGTTCATGAACGATGTCAAAGAGTCGTTGCTGTCCCAGACCACCCCCGGCTCCAAGCTGGTGTTGTACCTCATCGCCGCTGTGCTGGTGATCGGTGTGGTGTGGGCGTACTTCGCACGGGTCGAGGAAATCACCCTGGGCGAAGCGAAGATTATTTCCATGAGCCGCGAGCAGGTGATCCAGAGCCTGGAGGGCGGGATTCTGCTGGACATGAATGTGCGTGAAGGCGCCATCGTCGAAAAGGGCGACGTGCTGTTGCGCATCGACCCGACCCGCGCCGAGTCCAGCTACCGCGAAGTGCTGTCCAAGGTCATTGGCCTGAAAGCGTCGATCACGCGATTGCGTTCCGAGGCGTATTCCCAGCCGTTGCAATTCGACGACCAGGTCAAGCAAGACAAGGACGTGGTGGCCCAGGAAACCCGTGCCTACGAGTCGCGCAAACGTGCCCTCAACGACAGCATCAGTGCGTTGGAGCGCAGCTACCAGTTGTCGACCCGTGAAGTGCGCCTGGCCGAGCCGTTGGCGGCCAAGGGCCTGATGTCGGAAGTGGAGCTGTTGCGTATTCGCCGTTCGGCCAACGACATCAAGTCGCAAATCGTCGAGCGCACCAACAAGTTCCAGGCAGACGCCAACTCCGAGCTTTCCAAGCTGGAGCTGGAGCTGTCGCAGATCAGCGAAAACCTGATTGGCCGCGCGGATATCCGTGACCGCACCACCATCACCGCACCCGTGCGTGGCACCGTGAAGAACGTGCGGGTCAGCACCATTGGCGGGGTCATCCAGCCGGGTGAGCACATCCTTGAGATCGTGCCCCTGGAAGAACAACTGCTGGTGGAAGGCAAGATCCGCCCTTCGGATGTGGCCTTCTTGCGCCCGGGCCTGGCGGCGACCGTGAAGATCACGGCGTATGACTACGCGATTTATGGCGGCCTCAAGGGCCGGGTGGAACACATCAGCCCGGACACCCTCAAGGACGACCAGAAGGCGGCGTCGGGTCGCCCGGATGACACCTACTACCGCGTCCTGGTGTTGACCGACAGCAGTGAGCTGACGGCGGGCGGCAAGTCGCTGCCCATCATTCCGGGGATGGTGGCATCGGTGGAAATCCGTACCGGTGAAAAGACCATTCTTAATTACCTGCTCAAGCCCGTGCTCAAGGCGCGCGAAGCCTTCCGGGAGAGATGATCATGACTTACACACATGACCGACGGCCGATGCCGTCGGCACAGGGCACGGCTGCGCCGGCGTTTCGCCTGAGCCTGCTGGCCACACTGGTCTGGAGCCTGTCGGTTGGGTTGCATAGCGTGTCGGTCCAGGCCGATGAATTCCTCGCGTTTTTAGCGGCTGCACCTGGGAGGGATCTGCGTCCTGCCGTGCGTACGGTGGTGCGCGAAGCCGAACCGCGTCGCACAGAAGTGTTGGCTTTCCAGCCGGCAGTGGCAACGGCCTATACGCCACCGCCGCGTGCTGCGGTGGTGCGTGAAGCTGAACCGCGTCGCGCAGAAGTGGTGACGTTCCAGCCGGCAGCGCCAACGGCTTATACGCCACCGCCGCGTCCTGCGGTGGTACGTGAAGCCGAACCGCGTCGCGCAGAAGTCGTGACATTCCAGCCGGCAGCGCCAACGGCTTATACGCCAGCGCCGCGTCCTGCGGTGGTGCGTGAAGCTGAACCACGTCGCACAGAAGTGGTGACGTTCCAGCCCGCAGTGGCAAAGGCTTATACGCCACCGCCACGTCCTGCGGTGGTGCGCGAAGCCGAACCGCGTCGCGCCGAGGTGGTGACGTTCCAGCCGGCAGCGCCAACGGCCTATACACCACCGGCGCGGCCCGTGTCGTCGCGCAGCGAAGCACTGTCGTTTTCCAAGGTGGACGCCAACAGCGTGGCGAAGCCGGCCCCCCGTGCGCCTTCGACGGTGAACGTGGCACCTTCGCGCAGCGGCGAGCTGCCGGGGGTTTCGGCCTTGGCCACCTTGGGCGTTTCTGAGTCTGTGGCGATGCGGCAGGTCACTGCCGTAGGTCCGTCGGAATTCGAGCTGCGCGAGATCCTGCAGCGGGCCGTGCGCGCCGCTGCCGAGCGCAGCCCCAAGGTGCAGGCCGCTGTGGCCGAGCAGTATGCCGCCGACGCCGACATCGATGAAGCCAAGGGCCAGCGTTGGCCCCAGGTCGACCTGAGCACCACCGCCGGTTCCAAGAAGTTCGGCGGCTCGTCGGATAACGAAAGCTCGGGCAGTACCGGGATCAATTTGAGCCTCGTCACCCCCGTGTATGACTGGGGGCGTATCCAGAGCACCATCGAGAGTCGTCGGCACCTGTCGGCGGCAGCCGCTTCGGCCATTGAGGCCGAGTTGGAAAAATCGGCCTTCGATGTGACCCACCGTATCGTCGAGCTGGGCAAGCAACGCCTGATCGTCGACCTCAGCCAGCAGTACGTTGATCGCATGAACGAGCTGGTGAAAATGTTGGCCGGTATCGTCGCCGTGGACAAAGGCCGCGCCAGTGAATTGACCCAGGCCAAGTCACGCCAGTTGCAGGCCCAGGCGGCACGCGATGCGGCCGATACCAAAGCCAAGGATGCCGAGATCAACCTGCGCAAACTGGTGGGTGACCGGCCAATCCCGATCCCGCGCACCCCGCAATGGAACATCCGCCTGGCCAACCTCGATGCGTTGCTGGGCAAGGTGGACAACCATCCCTCGCTCAATCAGGCGCGGGAGCAGACCGAGTCTGCCGAATTGCAGGCCAAGGTGGTGCGTGCATCGTCCTTGCCGCAGTTGAACTGGGTGATCAACAAGTCCACGGCTGATGATGCCTTGGGCCGTGAGCAGCCGTGGGAAACCCATTTGTCGTTGTCCTGGGGCGCCTTCCGGGGCGGCTCCACCCGCGCCTCGGAACGCGCGGCATTGCAGCGCGCTGAAGCCGGTCGCCAAACGGCCGAGCAACAGCGCCTGGACCTGGAATACGGCATTCGCACCGCCAACCATGAGGCCAAGACCTTCCTGGAGCGTGCCGAGTTGTACCGCAGCCTGACGAACGAGTCGGACGGCATTCGCGTGGCGTTTTACGAGCAGTGGTACCACTTGGGTAAACGTACCTTGCTCGACGTGTTGTCGGCCGAGTCCGATCACTACGGCAACCGCGTCAGCGAGATCAGTAACCGCTTCGACGGTTACCAGGCGATTTTGCGCCAGTACGCCGGCGCTGGTGCGCTGGGCGCCTGGTTGCGTGGGGAAGCACGATGAGCCTGGCTAAACACAAGCGTTCCAGCCCGGCCCAGCAGTTTCAGCACTGCGCCCAGGCGTTCCAGGCGGCCATGGCACGCAATGACTTTGCCACGGGGCTGGGCGCGGCCGAAGGCGCATTGAAGCTTGTGCCGCAGCATATGGGCGTGTTGTCGGATTACGCGTTGTGCCTGATGCGGCTCAATCATTTCAGCCAGGCGCACGCGGTGTACCTGCGGATCTTCAACGCACCGCCCGCCTTGCAAGCCCAGGCCAGCGCTACGTGGCTGGATGGGTTGGCTGAGGTCTGCGGCCGCCTGGGCTTGTACGACGACATACGCACCTATGGCAAGCTTTCACTGGAACGTGCCGACGCACGCCACGGCCATGCCGTCGAGCCGGGGCCGCGAGCGGCTGCACCGGCGGCCTTTGAGCCGGGCGCGCCTGAACGCAACATCATCGCCTACACCTTGTTCGGTGACAGCCCGCGCTATTGCGAGTCGGCTGTCGCCAATGTGCAGGTGGCCCGGGAGCTGTTTCCCGCGTGGCGTTGCCGTGTCTACCTGGATGACAGCGTGCCGGCGCTGATCCGGCAACGCCTGCTGGCGGCCGGCGCCCAGGTGATCGACATGAGCGGTTCGGCGCGTGACGGTGTGCACCCGTTGATGTGGCGTTTCCTGGTGGTGGATGACCCGGAGGTAGACCGCTACCTGATCCGCGATGCGGACTCGCTGCTGTCTGAGCGTGAGCAAGTGGCCGTCGAGCAGTGGCTGGCGAGCCCCTGCTGGTTTCACCATATGCGCGATTATTTCACCCACACCGAATTGATCCTGGCGGGGCTGTGGGGCGGTTGCCGTGGCGGTTTGCCTGCGTTGAAACCGCTGATGCAAGCCTGGCTGGCGCAGCAGTCCGACGTGACGCGCTTTGCCGACCAGTTGTTCCTGCGTGAGCAGGTGTGGCCGATGCTGCGCCAGAGCGTGTTGAACCATGATGAGTGGTTCGATTTTCATGACGCCCAGCCGTTTCCGGCGCATGCCCCGATTCGCTGGCAGACCGAGCGCTTTCATGTGGGCAGCAATGCGAGTTTCAAGGCGATCCGTGGCCCCAGCACCAAGGCCTGTGGTGAATACCAGGGCTGGCGTGTACTCGATCAGGCGGGCCAGGAAGTGTGCCGCTACCATTCGAAGGTACACGCGCAGTGCTGGTCGGCGGACCTGCCGTTTTTTGTCGCGGCGCCCCTCAGCGCCGGGCAGTGGCGGGTGGAACTGACGGACTAGCCGCCAGTGCCCCGGCGTTAGGCAATCTCGGCCAACAACTGTTGTTCCAGGGTTTGCATCACCGCCATGACGCGTTCCACTTGCGGGTGATACGCCCCGGGCGGATCTTGTTCGAGCAGGTCTTCCAACTGCGTGCAGGCCTCGACCAGTTGCTGGGCGCCGGCCATGAAGGCGCCGCCTTTGACTTTGTGGGTCAGCGTGCCGATTTTCCGGGTGTCGTTGGTACTCAGCAGCGCCTTGAAGCTGGCACGGTCTTCGTAGCTGGCATTGATGAATTGCTCGACCAGGGGCTTGTACGCGTCGGGCGCGAGGAATTTAAGCTTCTGCAATTCCCCGCCACTCGCGTTGGCCGCACCGGCGCGCCGGGCCGCTTCGGCAGAGACGGCACCGATGTGTTGGGCCAGGGCCTCAATGCCGGTCGGCTTGAACAGGCACTGGGTCATGCCCGCATCCAGGCAGTCCTGGATAACTTGCGACTGGGCATGGGCCGTCAGGCCAAAGATGGGGTGCGGGCTCATGGCCCGGTCCTGTTCCAGGTTGCGCATCTGGCGGGTCAGCTCATAGCCGTCCATCAGCGGCATATTGCAGTCGGTGATGGTCAGGTCGAAGGGCGGGTCGGCCTGCTTCCATTCGGCCAGGGCGGTTTCGCCATCGTCACAAGGCACCACGCGGTGCCCCAGGAACTCGAGTTGCTGGCACAGCAGCAAGCGATTGGGTGCGTGGTCCTCGACCACCAGGATGTTCAGGCGGTGGTTCGGTGTGCCGGGCGCTTGCGCCGGTTGTGAGGCGGGCGCAAGTTGGGTGCGCTCGGCGGCGAACTCCAGCTGGAAGCAGGAGCCTTGGCCGAGCGTGCTGGTGACGCTAAGGCGGGCGTCCAGCAACGCCGCCAGGCGTGTGCAAATGCTCAGGCCCAAGCCGGTGCCGCGCGCGCTACGGGTGCCGGACGCCACCTGCACGAACGGTTCGAAAATGGCCTTTTTCGCGGCTTCGCTCAAGCCCACGCCCGAGTCGCGTACCTCGATCAAATAGCGGCAAAACCCTGTGGTGGCGTCATCCGGCAATTGCTTGAGCGACAACGTCACCGACCCGTGTTCGGTGAACTTGATCGCGTTGCTGATCAGGTTGGCGATGATCTGGTTGAGCATCAACGAATCGATGATCACCAGCGGGTCATGGGCGTCGACCCGCAGGTCGAAGCCCAGGTGTTTGTTCTGTGCATTGACCTCGAACAGGGTGTGCACCGACTCCAGCAGTTCGATCAAGTGGGTGGGACGATGCAACGGGTGCATCGCGCCGGCTTCGATTTTCGACAGGTCCAGGATATCGCCGATCAATGACAGCAACGATTGCGCGGAGAGGTGCGCCACCCGCAGGTTTTCGTCCAGCTGTTCCGGGGTGCCACCGCGCACCCGCAGCATCTCGATCAGCCCGATCAGCGCACTGATGGGCGTGCGGATTTCATGGCTCATGCTCGCCAAAAAGGTCGACTTGGATTCGTTGGCATCATCGGCCGCTTCCTTGGCCAGCAGCAATTGCTCCATCAATTGCTCGCGCTCGCTGATGTCCAACCAGCCACCGATCACCCCGGAGAACTCACCGGCAGCGTTCTGGAAGGGCAGCGTCCAGTGGTAGATCTGGCGCTGCTGGCCGTCGATCTCGATGTCCAGGTCGGCGAAGGTCGGTTCCTGGCTCTTCTCGCTCTGTGCATAGATCTGCTGGTACTGGACGCTGAGCGCTGGCGAGATCACGCCGGTTTCACTCAGGGTCTTGCCGATGACTTCATCCTGGGTCGTGTGCAGAAACTCCAGGTAAGCCAGGTTGCACTGGGCCAGGCGCCCTGACTTGTCCCGCACATACAGCGCGATAGGGGAACCGTCGATCAAGGTTTTGCTGAACGCCAGTTGGTCGCTGAGGGCGCGTTCGGCACTGCGCCGTTTGCGGATCTGGATCTGCAGGTAGTAGTTCCACACCAGAAACGCCAGGACAAACGCCACGGCCGCGCCAATGATGGGGTAGAGGTCATCCTTGTAGGCGTTCCACGAACTGGAAACGGCCGGCGCGGCATGGTTGCGCCAGCGGTCACTCAAGGTCTTGAGCTCTTCGGGGGGAATGCCCAGCAGCACCTTGTTGATGATGCTTTTGAGCTGCGGGTCGTCATCACCGACCGCCATGGCGATGCGGGCGGGGTATTCACCGATCACGGCACTGATCTGCAAGGCATCCTGGAAATGCTGCTTGATGAAGTAATCGGCGCCGATCTGGATATGCACCGCCGCGTCGACGTCGCCCTTGGAGAGCATTTCGATACCGCGCACGGCATTGGGAACCGGTACCTGGATGATTTGCGGGTAGTGCTGCGTCAGCCAGTTGGCCAGCGGGTTGCCGGTGGGAATGCTCAGGCGTTTGCCGTTGAGTGCGTCGAGGTTGTCCAGCGTGGTGCCCGAGCGTCGGGTCACCAGCACGAACGGGTTGATGAGGTAAGGCCGGGTGAATTGTTCGGGCTTGAGCCGCGCTTCGCCAATGCTGAGGGCGGCGATCAGGTCGGCCTGATTGTCCTGAAGCTGTTTGAGCATGGTGGAAATGCTGTTGCTGCGCACGATCTCCAGTTTCAGGCCGGTACGTTGGCTGACGATTTTCAGCAAGTCCGCACTGAGGCCCTGGAACTCATCATGGTCATCAAAAAACGTCAGGGGCGCATAGGCGCCGGCCACGAGAATCCGGATGGACTTATGGCTGGCCAGCCAGGCCGTCTCGGCGGCATCCAGATCGAGCGGGGGTTGGTCCACGACAAAGTTGTTGCTCAAGCCCCAGCGGGTGGTGATGCGCATCATGTCCAGGGGCGGGATGGCGTCGAGGGTGGTGTTGATCGCCTTCAACAAGTGCGGCTGGCGGTCGCTGACCGCGAAATTGATGTCGGCCGAGGCGCGGGGGAGGGCGTCGCCCGAGATATATACGTCGTTGTTGTAGAGCAGGCGAATCATGAACTCGGCGGTAATCGCATCCATCCACATGGCGTCTGCCTGGTTGTACACCAGTGACGTCAGGCCGATCAGATGGTTGGTGTATTGGATCAACCGGGCTTTGGGGTACTGCGTTTGCAGGGCGGCGCCGACGCTGTCGTCACCCACGTAGGCCAGGCGCTGGCCGTCCAGGTCGGCGGTCGGCGGCAAGGTTTCGCCGATACGCCGGGCGATGACCTTGCGATTGAGCAGGTAGGGACGCGATTGTGTCAGCGCACCTTCCTGGCCCTGGGTGATGTCGTGCAGCGCCAGCAGGTCCACTTCGCCTCGGGCCAGCGCCTCTCGGGCCTCCTTGGGGGTGGGGTAGCGCCAGATCTTCAAACGCAGCCCGGTGGCTGCACGTATGGCGCCCAGGTAGTCCGCCGCCACGCCTTCGAACTGACTTTGGTCGAAGCCCATGTGCAAGGGCGGTAGCGCGCCGTTCCAGATCGCCACATTGATTTCGGGGCCGGTGGCGAGCCAGGCGCGGGTCTGGGTATCGAATTCGACGTGAGGAATGTTGGTGGGAGCGTTGACTAGCAGCTGCACCGGCTCACGGGGTTGCGCCAGGGCGCAGGTCGCAATCAACAGGATCAAGGTGCCCGTTAACCAGGCGAACAAACGTTGAAAGGTCTTCAAGGTGTCAGGTCCAGTAGGAAGCATTGACGTTCAAGCCCGGTAGGACGGGCGCCCTGAAAAATCAGCGTCCGTAGTTTCCGTCATTTTATTCTGTAAGATTTAATACCAGTCAACATAGCTCCCTGCCTGCATTCACGCTTGTGCAATATCTCCCTCTGGCATCCTTTTGTCGGTCTCTGGCCTGTGCCGCGGCTCTGTTTGAGCGCTTTTTTTCTGGAAAAAACGATGGGCTTTGCAGTCACGCCAGACTGACCGGTTTTATGCCGCATTAGTGTGCTGGTATTTATTTTATTTCAATAAAATCAATATGTTATATGTTGTAGTTCGCGGTTGTAGGTCGAATCCTCAGAATCGCTATTCCCAGGTTTTTTTTCTCTCAGACTTAGGATAGTGTGTATTTATAATGGCGAATGACCTGTCAGGTAATTCGCGCAATTTCGTGTGTATCCGGAGGGCTTTACGATGAGATGGTCGGTCGTTTCACCGCTCAAGGTGGCGCTCCTGGATGACCACGCGTTGATACGTGACGCACTGACGGTTCGTTTGTCCTCCGAGTCCGACATCAAAGTCGTCGGCGTGTATTCCCAAGGTAACCAGCTTCTGCAGGCGCTACGTGAAGAGGCAATCGACCTGGTGCTCCTCGATTACCAATTGAGCGATGGTGAACTCGACGGCTTGCGGCTGATTCAGCTGTTGCGCGGCCATCATCCTGACTTGCGCATCCTGGTGCTTTCGTCCATGGAACGGCCCGCGACGGTCAATATGGCCATACGCGCGGGTGCCAACGGTTTCTTCGGCAAGTCACAGAACCCTGAGCACTTGGTACGCGCGATTCGCACGGTGGCGCTGGACCGCTTGTACCTTTCGCCGGCCATGGCCTCAGAGTTGGATTCAACCCCCGAAACACCCACTTCTGCGTCGGTTGAGGAAGGCGATTCGGGCTCTGAACAACTGGTCAACTACCCTGCGTTGTCGCCCAAGGAGCGTGAAGTGCTGCGTTGCTGCCTTGAGGGGATGTCCGTCTCGCAAATTGCCGTCAAGTTCCTGCGCAGTCGCAAGACGATCAGCGGTCAGAAACAGGCCGCATTACGCAAACTGAATGTGCGCACCGATACGGAACTGTTCAAGTTACACCTGCACCTCAAGGACATCTGAAGCGATCACCTGGCCCGATGGTCAGTTCTCGGTATAGAAAATATGCCGGCCTATGCGCATTTTTTTCTGAAAGGATCGACTCCAGTAGGGTTGGATGTTTGAGGCATGAAAGTGCGTGGCGCCGCCGGTGGGATCCTTGTGCTCTCCGTTGAGCACTTGCGTCGCGATGGTCTTGGCCTTGCGCCACGCCTTTTCTTCCTTCGGTTGGCGCTGGGCATTGGAGTGCGTCCAGGAAAACTGCCGTTCCCGGTATACCTCCCTGCAAATGTTTTCCGTCTGCCAGCCGGCGCGGTTCATGGTGACGCTTGCCACCGCGATTTGGCCGTTTTCGGGCTCTCCACGGGACTCGTGATAAATATTTAATGCTAAACACAAGAGTGTATTGGCGGTGTTCATTGATAGACCTCTAGTGCAATCCAACCTCCTTGATCTTGAGATAAATAAGGTGCAGAAGTGCACGCCTATCTTTTACGGGTGGAGTTTGCGGGTGTTTTAATTAATCGTGTGAATTAGGGTGAGCACGGCGCGGGTGTTACACCGAATGTGTCAAGGACAACCCATTGCGCCTGGCTATTTCATACAACTCAATGGTCGTGTTGGCGTTCAACTTCAATGACAGCCTGGCTTTATAGGTGCTCACGGTTTTGTTGCTCAGGTGCATGCTTTCGGCAATGGACTTTTGAGTTTGCCCGCAAGACAGCCTTTGCAGAATGCACAGTTCTCTCAGGGACAGTGAACTCAACAGTTTTTCATCCTTTCGGGTGTCATGTTCCACACCAACAGCGGCGGGCCCTCTGTTCGGGAAGTAGTTGTACCCCGTTGCGATTATTCGGATGGAATCGATTAATCTGGACGGTTCTTCATGCTTGTAGACCAGGCCGTGTGCACCCTCTGACATACAGCGTTCGGTAATGGTGTTCGAGACTAAACTCGTAAATACCACTATCTTCGTGGGGATCCTTTGCAGATTTAATTGCCTGATCAAGTGCAGGCCATCCAGTTCGGGTTGTGCGACATCCAGTAGTAAAAAGCCAGGGCGAAGTGAGGCGCATAGCTCTAATGCGTCTTTCGCAGTGTTGGCTTCACCGACAACTTTGTGCCCGTGGTCATTCAGTATTTTACGAAGACTCAGGCGGACGATCGGATGATTGTCGGCGATTACGGTTCTGTTGTTCACGGTGTGGCTCGGGTATGAATTGAGTTGAGGCAATTCTTACCGTTACTTACGAGATTGGCAATTTTTCAGAGTGCTTTTGAGACAAGTCTTAAGTTTGTTTTTTGTATAGGCTGAGGCGCGCGGGGTTTAAATATTTATAAACGTTGAGTGATTTCTGCTGCGTCACCGATTCGCGCAGTTCTACAAAAGAACGTTATGGCGCCCGACCTCTCCACGGGCAAAGGCGATGCGGTTTGCGGCTGCGGTGTCTGGGGCGCATCTTTTAGGCTTTTGAAACCCCTCGATATTCTGTAGCCTTGCGCAGCTTCACCCGTGCTTGATGAACACAATCACTTCGTCCGGCGGTGCCCGAAGGGGCCCAGAGCCGGTGGTACACTCGACTTTCGCGCAACTGCGCCTGCAGGTCTTGCGAACATGACGCACATTTCCGAACGCCTTCTGGTTCAAGCCCACCTCGATGCCAAGCAGCCCAAGGCCCTGAGCATCGAAGAAGAGGCGAGCCTGCGCGCCGCCATCGCTGCCGAGCTCAAGGCTCAAGACGCGGTGCTGGTCGCCCACTTCTATTGCGACCCGGTGATTCAGGCCCTGGCCGAAGAAACCGGCGGCTGTGTCTCCGACTCCCTCGAAATGGCACGCTTTGGCGCTGCCCACCCGGCCAAGAGCGTGTTGGTGGCCGGCGTGCGTTTCATGGGCGAGACCGCCAAGATCCTCACCCCCGAAAAACGCATCCTCATGCCCACCCTGGAAGCCACGTGCTCCCTGGACCTTGGCTGCCCGGTGGATGAGTTTTCGGCGTTCTGCGACCAGCATCCCGAGCGCACGGTGGTGGTGTACGCCAACACCTCGGCGGCGGTCAAAGCCCGCGCCGATTGGGTGGTGACGTCCAGCTGCGCGCTGGAAATCGTCGAAAGCCTGATGGACAACGGCGAAACCATCATCTGGGGCCCGGACAAACACCTGGGCACCTACATCCAGCGCCAGACGGGTGCCGATATGCTGCTGTGGGACGGTGCGTGCATCGTGCACGAGGAGTTCAAGTCCAAGCAGTTGGAGGACATGAAGGCGCTGTACCCGGACGCCGCGATCCTGGTTCACCCGGAGTCGCCGACCTCGGTGATCGAACTGGCAGATGCCGTCGGCTCTACCAGCCAGCTGATTGCCGCCGCGCAGCGCTTGCCGAACAAAACCTTCATCGTGGCCACTGACCGCGGCATCTTCTACAAGATGCAGCAGCTGTGCCCGGACAAGGTTTTTGTCGAAGCGCCTACCGCCGGCAACGGCGCTGCGTGCCGCAGTTGCGCACACTGCCCGTGGATGGCGATGAACACCCTGGAGCGCACGTTGCAGTGCCTGCGTGAGGGCAGCAACGAGATCTTCGTGGAGCCTTCGGTGATCCCGCATGCAGTGCGCCCGCTCAAGCGCATGCTTGACTTCACCCAGGCTGCGCGACTGAAGCTGGCCGGTAACGCCTGACTTCGTTGTGTGGGAGCTGGCTTGCCTGCGATAGCGGTCTATCAGTCAATATTGCAGTGACTGGACTGACGTTATCGCAGGCAAGCCAGCTCCCACATTTGCATCTTCGCTAGCCTGGAATTACTTCTTTTGCTTGGGGATATGTACCAGCTGCGTGTCCGAGTAGATGTCATGCCAGCTGCGTTTGCGCTTATCAAACAGCGACCAGATAAACCCCAGCCCCACGCATAGCCACGACGCAATCGACACCACAAAGCGCAGCAGCGCCTGCCACAGGCTGATGCGTGAGCCATCGGCGTTCTGTACACGCACACCCCACACCTGCATGCCCAGGGTCTGCCCCGAATGGGTCCAGAATTTGGCGAAGAAACCAAACAGCACGAAAAACAGGATCGTCGACAGCAACGGGTCGCCGTCCAGTGCGCCGGACTCGGTGAGCGTGCGCATCCTGGCCTCGCCGATAAACGCCATCCACACCAGCTTGTAGAGGAATGCGGTGACGATCAGCAGCGCGGTGCACAGCAGGAAGTCATAGAACATGGCTGCCAGACGCCGGCCAAGGCCAACGGCGGGGAAATCGCCCTGGGGGGTCAGCAAGGGTTTGGACATGGCAGGGCTCTCAGAATAAAAAAGTCATTCTACGAACAAACGCGCATAAAAAAGCCCCTGATGTCACCATCAGGGGCTTTTTGTCGCAGGAAGGATCAGCCTTCTGCTTGTACTTCGTCAGCCTGCATGCCTTTCTGGCCTTGCACGGCTTTGAACGTGACCTTCTGGCCTTCTTTCAGGCTCTTGAAGCCGTTGCCCTGGATAGCGCGGAAATGCACGAACAGATCCGGACCGCTTTCTGGAGTGATAAAACCAAACCCTTTCTCGTCGTTAAACCACTTGACGGTGCCGCTCTGACGATCTGACATTTTCTTCTTTCCTTTGACGCTAAAAATTAATGACAGCCCCTTTCGCATGAAAGAGTACTGGGCTGAGTTGCAGGAAAGTAAGAGACGTCGAACGGGTTGTAGCACAACTACTTCAGCTACTGCCCAGGTCCAGGTTCAAAGCGACCCATGCAAACACAGTGAACAAACTCTACGCCAACTAAAGGAGAAAAAACAAGCCCTGCCAAAAGCCCAGGTTTTGCTCGGCTTTGTGACACTTTGGTCAACAATGTGGATCCCACTTATTCGATAGAGTTGATCACTTGTTATAGGTTATTCCCTAGTGCATTGACTATCGTCAATGCACTGTTTTATGGCGGTTGCGTTACAGTTTAGTGCACATTAACGCAGCCGCGTTACTTATAGAAACAGTCACTCAGCCACGGTAGTAACGTTGCGGCACAAATGGCATTTTACTTACACGTAGTGGCACCTTTTTCCCACGTACCAACGCAGACACTTCGGTGTCCAGTGCGATGAACGCGCTGTCCAGGTAACCCATGGCCAGCGGGCCGCCCAGCGTCGGGCCAAAACCGCCGCTGCACACGCTGCCGATGACGGTGCCGTGTTCATCGACGATTTCTGCGCCTTCACGCACCGGGGTGCGCTCTTGAGGCAATAGGCCCACGCGCTTGCGGCTCACACCGGCTTGTTGCTGGGTGAAGATCCGGTCGGCGCCCGGGAACCCACCGGCGCGCGCGCCATCGGCACGGCGGGCCTTGGAGATCGCCCACAACAGGCTGGCTTCGATTGGCGTGGTGTCGGTGTTCATGTCGTGGCCGTAGAGGCACAGGCCGGCTTCCAGGCGCAGGGAGTCGCGGGCGCCCAGGCCGATGGCCTGTACTTCGGTCTCGGCCAGCAGGCTGCGGGCCAGGCTCTCGGCGTTGGCGGCGGGCACCGAGATTTCGAAACCGTCTTCACCGGTGTAGCCCGAACGGCTGACGTAGCAGTCCACGCCCAGCAGGCGCAGGGTGGCGAACTGCATGAAGGTCATCTTGGTGACTTCCGGTGCCAGGCGCGCCAGCACCTTCACCGCTGCCGGGCCTTGCAGGGCCAGCAGGGCGCGCTCTTCGAACAGCGGTTCGATGCTGCACTGGTCGCCGATGTGCTTGCGCAGGTGGGCCAGGTCCTGGTCTTTGCAGGCAGCGTTGACCACCAGGAACAACTCGTCGTTACCCAGGTTGGCCACCATCAGGTCGTCGAGGATGCCGCCCTGTTCGTTGGTGAACATGGCGTAGCGCTGCATGCCCACCGGCAGGTCGATGATGTCGACCGGCACCAGGGTTTCCAGGGCCTTGGCGGCGTTCGCGCCGGTGAGGCGGATCTGGCCCATGTGGGACACGTCGAACAGTCCGGCCTGATCACGGGTGTGCAGGTGTTCTTTCATCACGCCCAACGGGTATTGCACCGGCATGTCGTAGCCGGCGAAGGGCACCATACGTGCGCCCAGCTCGATGTGGAGTGCGTGCAACGGGGTTTTCAACAGGGTTTCGGTGGACATATTCAGCTCCTGAAAAACGTGCTGGCGCGCCTTGGGGCGTCAGCACTCGATAATGTTGACCGCCAAACCGCCACGGGCGGTTTCCTTGTATTTGCTTTTCATGTCGGCGCCGGTCTGGCGCATGGTGCGGATGACTTTGTCGAGGGACACAAAATGCTGCCCGTCCCCGCGCAACGCCATGCGCACCGCATTGATGGCTTTCACTGAGCCCATGGCATTGCGCTCGATGCAGGGCACCTGCACCAGCCCGCCAATCGGGTCGCAAGTGAGGCCGAGGTTATGTTCCATGCCGATCTCGGCGGCGTTTTCCACCTGGGAAACCGTGCCGCCCAAGACTTCACATAGCGCACCGGCCGCCATGGAACAGGCCACGCCCACTTCACCCTGGCAGCCGACTTCGGCGCCGGAGATCGAGGCGTTTTCCTTGTACAAAATGCCGATGGCGGCAGCGGTGAGCAGAAAACGCACCACACCGTCTTCGTTCGCGCCCGGGATAAAGCGCATGTAGTAATGCAGCACCGCTGGCACGATCCCGGCCGCACCATTGGTGGGCGCGGTGACCACGCGCCCGCCGTTGGCGTTTTCTTCGTTGACGGCCAGGGCGTAGAGGTTGACCCAGTCCAGCACCGACAACGGATCGCGCAGTGAGGATTCCGGGTTCTTGCACAACTGACGGTGCAGGGCGGCAGCACGACGCTTGACCTTCAAGCCGCCCGGCAAGATCCCTTCATTGCGACAACCTGCGTCCACACAGTCCTGCATCACCTGCCAGATCTTCAGCAACCCGGCGCGGGTTTCCGCCTCTGGGCGCCACGCACTTTCGTTGGTCAACATGACCTGGCTGATGGACAGCCCGTAAGTGGTGCAATGGTTGAGCAAGTCTTTGCCGTGTTTGAACGGAAAGGTCAGGGGCGTGGCGTCTTCGACAATGCGGTCGGCGCCGGCGGCGTCTTCGTCCACCACAAAACCACCACCCACCGAGTAATACTCGCGGCTGCGGATCTGGATATTGGCGGCGTCGAAGGCGCGAAAAATCATGCCGTTGGGATGGTAGGCGAGGGGTTTGCGAATCATCGCCAAGTGTTCTTTCTCGTTGAACGCAATGCTGTGTTCGCCGAGCAAATTCAGGCGGCCGTCCTTGCGCATCTGCGCCAGGCGAGCGGCGACGGTTTCGGTATTCACGGTGTCCGGGTGTTCGCCTTCCAGGCCCAGCAACACGGCCTTGTCGCTGCCGTGGCCTTTGCCGGTGGCGCCCAGCGAGCCATAGAGTTCCACCTTGACGCAGGCGGTGGCGCTCAACAGGTTGTCACGCTTGAGGCCCTCGACGAATCGAGCGGCGGCGCGCATCGGGCCGACGGTGTGGGAGCTGGAGGGGCCGATGCCAATCTTGAACAGGTCGAACACGCTGAGGGACATGGTTGTTCTCCGGTTTCTTATTATTTTCTGAAGGTGCTCGGTCCAACTGTGGAGGCGGGCTATGTGGGAGCTGGCTTGCCTGCGATAGCATCACCCCTGTCTACTTGATAGACCGAGGTGCCTGCATCGCAGGCAAGCCAGCTCCCACAAAAGCCAGCTCCCACATTGGACTGTGTTCCGTCAGTCGGTTACGCGTAGCTCTCGATCGACGGGCACGCGCACACCAGGTTGCGATCACCAAACACGTTGTCCACACGCCCAACCGGCGGCCAGTACTTGCCTTCGATCAACGATGGCACTGGGTACACCGCCTGCTCGCGGGTGTAGGGGTGGGTCCACTCGCTCACCAGTTCTGCAGCGGTGTGCGGCGCGTTTTTCAGGGGGTTGTCGTCCTTGTCCAAGGTGCCGTTTTCCACCGCGCGGATTTCTTCGCGGATGGCGATCATGGCGTTGCAGAAGCGGTCCAGCTCTTCCTTGGATTCACTTTCGGTCGGCTCGATCATCAAGGTGCCGGCCACCGGGAACGACATGGTCGGCGCATGGAAGCCGAAGTCGATCAGGCGCTTGGCCACGTCGTCCACGCTGATGCCGCTGCTGTCTTTCAACGGGCGCAGGTCGAGGATGCACTCATGCGCCACCAGGCCGTTGCTGCCGGTGTAGAGCACGGGGTAGTGCTCTTCGAGGCGACGGGAAATGTAGTTGGCATTCAGGATCGCCAGCTGTGAAGCGCGCTTGAGGCCCGCGCCGCCCATCATGCTGATGTACATCCAGGTGATCGGCAAAATGCTCGCGCTGCCGAACGGCGCCGCGCACACAGCGCCTTCCTTGCGTTCCATGGCCGCGTGGCCTGGCAGGAACGGCGTGAGGTGCGACTTGACGCCAATCGGGCCAACGCCCGGGCCGCCACCGCCGTGAGGGATGCAGAAGGTTTTGTGCAGGTTCAGGTGGGACACGTCGCCGCCGAACTTGCCCGGTGCGCACAGGCCAACCATGGCGTTCATGTTGGCGCCGTCAATGTACACCTGGCCGCCGTTGTCGTGGATGATCCCGCAGATTTCGCGGATGCCTTCCTCGAACACGCCGTGGGTGGACGGGTAGGTGATCATCAGCGCTGCCAGGTGATCGCGGTGCTCGATGGCCTTGGCGCGCAGGTCTTCGATGTCGACGTTGCCACGCGCATCGCAGGCAGTGACGACTACGCGCATGCCGGCCATGTTGGCGGTGGCCGGGTTGGTGCCGTGGGCCGACGACGGGATCAGGCAGATGTCGCGGCGCTCATCGCCACGGCTCTGGTGGTAGGCACGGATGGCCAACAGGCCTGCGTACTCACCCTGGGAACCGGCGTTCGGTTGCAGGGAGATCGCGTCGTAACCGGTGGCCGCGCAGAGCATGGCTTCCAGGTCGGAGGTCAGCTCCAGGTAGCCGGCGCTTTGCTCAGCCGGGGCGAACGGGTGCAGGGCGCCGAACTCGGCCCAGGTCACCGGGATCATTTCGCTGGCAGCGTTGAGCTTCATGGTGCACGAGCCCAGCGGGATCATGGTGCGGTCCAGCGCCAGGTCCTTGTCGGCCAGCTTGCGCAGGTAGCGCATCAGCTCGGTTTCGGAGTGATAACGGTTGAACACCGGGTGGCTGAGCACGGGCGACTGGCGCAGCAGGGCGGCTGGCAGCGTGCTTTCAGTCCGGGCGAAAGCGGGCAGGGCCTTGCCGTCGGCGAAGATCGACCACAGGGTTTCGATATCGGCCTGGGTGGTGGTTTCGTCCACCGATACACCCAGACGCTCGCCATCCACCACACGCAGGTTGATGCGCTGGGCGCGGGCCTTGTCGTGCAGGGCGGCGGTGTTGGCGCCGGTGTTGAGGGTCAGGGTGTCGAAGAAGTGTTCCTGCTCGACCTTCTGGCCCAGTGCGGTCAGGCCCTTGGCCAGGATCGCGGTCAGCTGATGTACACGCTGGGCGATCTGGGTCAGGCCTTTGGGGCCGTGGTACACGGCGTACATGCTGGCGATGTTGGCCAGCAGCACTTGGGCGGTGCAGATGTTCGACGTGGCTTTCTCGCGGCGGATATGTTGCTCGCGGGTCTGCATGGCCAGGCGCAGGGCCGGCTGGCCGAAACGGTCAACAGACACGCCGACCAGACGGCCCGGCATGTCGCGCTTGAACGCATCCTTGGTGGAGAAGTACGCCGCGTGCGGGCCACCGAAGCCCAGCGGCACGCCGAAGCGTTGTGCGCTGCCGATGGCCACGTCGGCGCCGAACTCACCCGGCGGGGTCAGCAGGGTCAGGGCCAGCAGGTCGGCGGCCACGGCCACTAGGGCGTTGGCGGCGTGGAAACGCTCGGTCAGTGCGCGGTAGTCGAATACGTCGCCGTTGCTCGCCGGGTATTGCAGCAGGGCGCCGAAGAACGGGCTGACGTCAGTCAGTTCGCGCTCATCGCCCACCACCACGTCGATACCCAGCGGCTCGGCACGGGTGCGCAGCACGTCGAGGGTTTGCGGGTGGCTGTGGATCGAGGCGAAGAAAGCGTTGCTGCCCTTGTTCTTGCTCAGGCGCTTGCAGAAGGTCATGGCTTCGGCGGCGGCGGTGGCTTCGTCGAGCAAGGAGGCGTTGGCGATCGGCAGGCCGGTGAGGTCGCTGATCAGGGTCTGGAAGTTCAGCAGCGCTTCCAGGCGGCCTTGGGAAATCTCTGGCTGGTAGGGGGTGTAGGCGGTGTACCAGGCCGGGTTTTCCAGCAGGTTGCGCAGGATCGGCGACGGCGTGTGGCAGTTGTAGTAGCCCTGGCCGATGTAGGTCTTGAACAGTTGGTTCTTGCCGGCGATGGCCTTGATCTTGGCCAGGGCCTCGGCTTCGCTCAGGCCGTCTTCCAGGCCGAGCACGCTGGTGCCCTTGATGCTTTCCGGGATCACGCTGGCGCTCAGGGCTTCCAGGGAGTCAAAGCCCAGGCTGGCGAGCATTTGCTGCTCGTCTTCCGCGCGCGGGCCGATGTGGCGGGCGATGAATTCGTTGGCGGTGGTCACGTCTTGTAAAAAAGAGTGTGCGGTCATGGCGCGCTCCTAGGCTTCAGCGTTGGCTTTGATCAGGCGGTCGTACGCGTCCTGATCCAACAGTTTAGCTACCGCCCCGGCATCGGCCGGTTTAAAGCGGAAGAACCAGCCTTCGCCCATCGGGTCTTCGTTGACCAGTTCCGGGCTGTCGCTGAGTGCGTCGTTCACTTGCAGCACTTCACCGGCCAGGGGCATGTACACGCCGCTGGCGGCCTTGACCGATTCCACGGTGGAGGCTTCGGCGCCTTTCTCGTAGGCCTGCAACTCCGGCAGTTGCACGAAAACCACATCACCCAGCGCGTTCTGCGCGAAAGCGGTGATACCCACGGTGACGCTGCCGTCAGCTTCGGCGCGCAGCCATTCGTGATCTTCAGTGAAACGCAACTCGCTCATGGAAACTCCTCGGGGCCAGATTCGTCTGGTGGACGGGATTGGAATAATGGGGAGTTGCTTAGCAAAATCGCGGCCAAGGTTATTAAATCGTTACAAAACAATAACTTAGAGAAATTGGTTATAGCGTTATGCGGTTTGGCTGTAGCGATTTCGCTACACTCAGGCGCAAGAAAAAAAGCCTATGTGGATCAAAGCCTTGCATGGCGCGCAAAAAACAGGGTTGTAGCGATATCGTTACGCTGTAGCGCTTTCAGTACAGCCGATGTCGTTCTCAGACCAAAATCTGGAAGGCACGCCTGGCATTTGGAAGGCATGCCTGAAATTTGGAATGCATGACTGAAATTTGGAATGCACCCTTTGTAGGAGCCCGGCTTGCCGGCGATGGCGCCCGTGAGATCGCCATCGCCGGCAAGCCGGGCTCCTACAATGTGATCGCGTGCATTTTGATCGTGCGTATTCAGGGTTTGCTGGCGGGAATGCCGTACTTGCGCAGGCGATGGGCAATCGCCGTGTGGGAGGTCTGCAAGCGGCTGGCCAGTTGGCGGGTGGAGGGGTAGCTGGTGTAGAGGGTTTCCAGTAGGTTGCGCTCGAAGTCTTCCACGGCTTGTTCCAGGCTGTCGATTTCGCCGTCGCTCTGGCGTGCCACCGAGGTGCCGGCAATGTCCAGGTCGCCGATGTCCACCAGGCTGCTTTCGCAAATGGCGGCGGCGCGGAAGATCACGTTCTGCAACTGACGCACGTTGCCCGGCCAACGGTTGCCCAGCAGTGCCGGGTACGTGCCGGGCGCGAGGCGGCACACCGGGCGCTGGATCTGCGCGCAGGCCTGCTGCATGAAGTAGCGCGCCAGCAGCAGAATGTCCTGGCCGCGTGCGCGCAGGGGCGGCACTTCGACGTTGAGCACGTTGAGGCGGTAGAACAGGTCTTCGCGAAAGGTGCCTTCGCTGACCATCTTTTCCAGGTCGCGGTGGGTGGCGCTGAGGATGCGCACATTGACCTTCACTTCACGGTCGCCCCCCACACGACGGAAGCTGCCGTCATTGAGAAAGCGCAGCAGCTTGGCCTGCAGGTACGGCGACATTTCGCCGATCTCATCAAGGAACACCGTGCCCTGGTTGGCCAGCTCCATCAGCCCCGGCTTGCCGCCCCGTTGCGCGCCGGTAAAGGCACCGGGCGCATAACCGAACAGTTCGCTTTCGGCGAGGTTTTCCGGCAACGCCGCGCAGTTCAGCGCCAGGAACGGCGCACTGTGCCGCGCACTGATGGCGTGGCAGGCGCGGGCCACCAGCTCCTTGCCGGTGCCGGTTTCACCCTGGATCAACAGCGGCGCATCCAGCGCGGCCACCCGCTGCGCCCGCGCCTTGAGGGTGCGGATCACCGGGGACTCGCCCAGCAGCGCGTCAAACCCTTCGGCATGGTCGTGGTGCAACGCTGACAGCTGTTCGCCGATGCGGTTGGGTTGATACAGGGTCAGCAGTGCGCCGGCGTCGGTGATCGGCGTGGCATCCAGCAGCAGGGTCTGGCCGTTGACGCTGATCTCGCGCAGGGGCAGGCGAAAACCGTGTTCGAGCAAGGTGTCGAGCAGCGCCGGGTCGTTGAACAGGTCGCTGATACTTTCGCCGGCCGGTTCACGCCCGTACAGCGCGATCAGGGCCGGGTTGGCCAGCAGGATCTTGCCCGCGCTGTCCAGGGCCAGTACCGGGTCGGTCATGGCGGCCAGCAGGGCGTCGAGTTGCAGGTGACGGCGCTGGCCGGGAAGGATGTCCACCACGGTCACGGCCTGCACACCGTGCACGCTGAACAGCGCGTCACGCAGTTCTTCGAGTACGTCGGCGCTCAGGGTTGGCGCATCGATGTAGACGTTGGGCGGCACCATCTCCACCGCATCCAGGTTGAGATTGCGCCCACCGAGCAGGGCCAGGACTTCCTGGGTAATGCCGACGCGGTCGATGAAGCTGACGTGGATACGCATGGGGTGGCGTTTGGTTCTGGGAAGCGGGAGGTGGCCAGTATGCCTGACAGGCGATGCAGATCAAAAAATGTGGGAGCTGGCTTGCCTGCGATAGCGGACTGACAGTCACTATTTTCAGTGACTGATCCACCGCCATCGCAGGCAAGCCAGCTCCCACAGGGGATCGCCGGTGTCAGTGAAATCGGGTTACTCCAGGTGTTCGGGTTTGATCGGATCGCCGGGTTTTACATCCAGCTGATGCCGCACATCCTCGAACATCAGGTCGTACTGCTTGTGCATCGCCCCATTGAGCACGGCGATCTTCGGCATGCCGTACTTCTGCGCGATGTTCATCGCATGCCGGGCAAAGTCGAACGCCTGGTCCTTGGGTAGGAAAAACTCTTCCTTGAGGTCTTTGCCCTGGACCGAGCCATGCAGTTTGAACAGCATCCCCTTGCCTTCCTTGGGATCCTGGCTGACTTCATAGTCGATGCACAGGTTGTAGCTATAGTCCTGGGCGTTGAGCGCATGACGTTCGACGTGCAAGTGACCCGGTTCAAAGGTGGCCATAGGCGTTTCTCCTCTACTTCACAGGTAGGTGATGCCAGGTTTTGCCGTGCTGATGCGCGTGCCGGCGCTGCCCTGGACAATCGCTTCGATGTCCGAGAGTGAACCGATGACGGCGGTTTTTCCAGTCTGGCGGGCGAACTCGCAGGCGGCTTGCACCTTGGGCCCCATGGAGCCGGCGGCGAAGCCGAGTTTTTCCATTTCGTCCGGGTGGGCCTGGCCGATGGCTTTTTGAGTGGGCTTGCCGTAGTCGATAAAGGCCGCGTTGACGTCGGTGGCGATCACCAGCAAATCGGCCTTCAACTGCCCGGCCAGCAACGAGGAGCAGAGGTCTTTGTCGATCACCGCTTCAATGCCTTTGAGCTTGCCGTCCTCGCCGTACATCGTCGGGATACCCCCGCCGCCGGCGCAGATCACGATGCTGCCTTTTTCCAGCAACCAGGTGATCGGGCGGATTTCAAAGATGCGTTTGGGCCGTGGGCTGGCGACCACGCGACGGTACTTGTCGCCGTCCGGCGCAATCGCCCAGCCTTTTTCAGCGGCGAGTTTTTCTGCTTCGGCCTTGGAATACACCGGGCCGATGGGCTTGGTCGGGTTCTTGAAGGCCGGGTCCTTGGCGTCCACTTCCACCTGGGTGAGCAGGGTGGCGAACGGCACCTCGAAGTCCAGCAGGTTGCCCAGTTCCTGTTCGATGATGTAGCCGATCATGCCTTCGGTTTCGGCACCGAGCACGTCCAGCGGGTACGGCGAGACCTGGGTGTAGGCCGCCGCCTGCAACGACAGCAGGCCGACTTGCGGGCCATTGCCGTGGGCGATCACCAGTTCGTTGCCGGGGTGGATCTTGGCGATCTGTTCGGTGGCGATCCGGATGTTGGCGCGTTGGTTGTCCGCCGTCATGGGTTCACCACGGCGGAGCAGGGCGTTACCGCCCAGTGCTACGACGATACGCATAGCGAATGTCCTTCTAAAAATTCTGATGAAGGAGCACGGTCAATGTGGGAGCCGGGCTTTTTGTGGGAGCCGGGCTTGCCCGCGATGGCATCACCTCGGTCTACCTGAACGACCGAGTTGCCTGCATCGCAGGCAAGCCAGCTCCCACAAAAGCCAGATCTCACACCAGCCGGCTCCCACATTGACGGTGTCGTGCCTTAAAGGTCAGCCAGGGTCGACACCAAAATCGCCTTGATGGTGTGCATGCGGTTTTCCGCTTGCTCGAAGGCGATGCAGGCTGGCGATTCGAACACGTCGTCCGTCACTTCAATGCCATTGGCCAGGTGCGGGTACTGCTCGGCAATCTGCTTGCCCACCTTGGTGTCGCTGTTGTGGAACGCCGGTAGGCAGTGCATGAACTTGGTGCGTGGGTTGCCAGTGGCTTTCATCAGCTCGGCGTTCACCTGGTACGGCAGCAGCTGCTCGATACGCTCGGCCCAGGCTTCCACCGGCTCGCCCATCGATACCCACACGTCGGTGTGGATGAAGTCCACACCCTTCACCGCCGCTTTCGGGTCTTCGGTGAGGGTGATGCGTGCGCCGCTTTCTTCTGCGTATTTCTTGCAGCGACCCACCAGGTCATCGTGGGGCCACAGGGCTTTTGGCGCGCAGATGCGCACGTCCATGCCGAGCTTGGCGCCCACCAGCAGCAGCGAGTTGCCCATGTTGTTGCGCGCGTCGCCGAGGTACGCGTAGCTGATCTCGTGGATCGGCTTGTCGGCGTGTTCGCGCATGGTCAGCACGTCGGCGATCATCTGGGTGGGGTGGTACTCATCGGTCAGGCCGTTGAACACCGGCACGCCGGCGAACTTGGCCAACTCCTCGACGATCTCCTGCTTGAAGCCACGGTACTCGATGGCGTCGTACATGCGCCCGAGCACGCGGGCGGTGTCCTTCATGCTTTCCTTGTGGCCGATCTGCGAGGAATTCGGGTCGATGTAGGTGACATTGGCGCCCTGGTCATAGGCCGCCACCTCGAAGGCACACCGGGTGCGAGTGGAGGTTTTTTCGAAGATCAGCGCGATGTTATTGCCCTTGAGGTGTTGCTGTTCGGTGCCGGTGTACTTGGCGCGCTTGAGGTCGCGGGACAGGTCCAGCAGGTAGCGCAGCTCGCGTGGGGTGTGGTGTTCCAGGCTGAGCAGGTTACGGTTGTGAATGTTGAACGCCATGATGATTCTCCCAGGATTCGGTGATCTGCCTGGCCGGTGCCTTATGGGCGCCGGCCAGGGATGCTTGCTTAGTAGTCGATAGGGTCGCGGATGATCGGGCAGGTCATGCAGTGGCCGCCGCCACGGCCACGGCCCAGTTCACCGGCGCTGATGGTGATGACTTCCACCCCGGCCTTGCGCAGCAGGGTGTTGGTGTAGGTGTTGCGGTCGTAGCCGATGACCACGCCTGGCTCCACGGCCACCACGTTGTTGCCGTCGTCCCACTGCTCGCGTTCGGCGGCGAAGCTGTTGCCACCGGTTTCCACCACGCGCAGGGCCTTGAGGCCGAGGGCGGCGGCCACGGTGTCGAGGAAGTTGGTTTTCTCCCGTTGGATATCGATGCCGTGGGGCTTGCTCTCGTCAGGGCGCAGGGTGAACGGGACGATCTGGCTGACCACTTCGGGGAAGACGGTGACCAGGTCGCGGTCGCAGAAGCTGAACACGGTGTCCAGGTGCATCGCCGCGCGGGATTTCGGCAGGCCGGCCACGATGACTTTTTCCACCGCCTTGTTCTTGAACAGGTTGCGCGCCAGCTGGCCGATCGCCTGGTGGGACGAGCGCTCGCCCATGCCGATCAGGACCACGCCGTTGCCGATGGGCATCACGTCGCCGCCTTCGAGGGTGGAGGCGCCGTGTTCCTGGTCGGGGTCGCCGTACCAGATCTGGAAGTCGGCGTTGGTGAACTCGGGGTGGAACTTGTAGATGGCGGTGGTCAGCAAGGTCTCTTGGCGTCGCGCCGGCCAGTACATCGGGTTGAGCGTCACGCCGCCGTAGATCCAGCAGGTGGTGTCACGGGTGAACTGGGTGTTGGGCAGCGGTGGCAGGATGAAGCTCGAGTGGCCGAGGAAATCGCGGAACATCTCGATGGCCTTGCCACCGAAGGTGCTCGGCAGGTCATCGGCCGACACGCCACCGATCAAATACTCGGCGGTCTTGCGCGGTTCCAGGCTGCGCAGCCAGGAGCCGACCTCATTGACCAGGCCCAGGCCAACCGTATTGGCGGTGATCTTGCGCTCCAGGATCCAGTCCAGCGCTTCGGGGATGGCGACGATGTCGGTGAGCAGGTTGTGCATTTCCAGCACATCAATATCCCGCTCGCGCATCTTGGTCACGAAGTCGAAGTGGTCGCGCTTGGCCTGGGCCACCCACAGCACGTCATCGAACAGCAGTTCATCGCAGTTGTTGGGGGTCAGCCGCTGGTGGGCCAAACCTGGGGAGCACACCATGACTTTGCGCAGTTTGCCGGCTTCGGAATGTACGCCGTACTTCACTTTTTCCGTGGTCATTACAGATCCTCCAGTTATCAACAATTACAGCGTCAGGAAGCCGTCGTAGAGCCCATAGGCCGCCACCAGGGCGCCAATGACCACTGCGGCGAAAATCAGCTTCTCGACGTTGGTGAAAATCGGTTTGCCCAGTTCCCGCTTGGCCTTGGCGAACAGGATCGCGCCGGGGGCGTAGAGCAGGGCAGAGAGCAGCAGGTATTTGGTGCCGCCGGCGTAGAGCAGCCAGATCGCGTACACCAGCGCGATGGCGCCGATGAACAGGTCTTTCTTGCGCTCGGCCAACGCGGTTTCGTAGGTCTCGCCGCGCACCGCCAGCAGCAGCGCGTAGGCCGCCGACCACAGGTAAGGCACCAGGATCATTGAGGTGGCGAGGTAGATCAGCGACAGGTAGGTGCTGGCCGAAAACAGCGTGATCACCAGGAACAGCTGCACCATCGCGTTGGTCAGCCACAGGGCATTGACCGGTACGTGGTTGGCGTTTTCCTTGCGCAAGAACTCCGGCATGGTGTGGTCCTTGGCGGCGGCGAACATGATCTCCGCACACAGCAGCACCCACGACAGCAGCGCCCCCAGCAGCGAGATGATCAAGCCAACGCTGATCAGCACCGCGCCCCAGTGGCCCACCACATGCTCCAGCACGGCGGCCATCGATGGGTTCTGCAGCTTGGCCAGTTCCGGTTGGGTCATGATCCCCAGGGACAGCACGTTCACCAGCATCAGGAACAGCAGCACGGTGATAAAGCCGATCACGGTGGCCTTGCCCACGTCGGAGCGTTTTTCCGCACGGGACGAGAAGATGCTCGCGCCTTCGATGCCGATGAACACCCACACGGTGACCAGCATCATGTTGCGCACCTGGTTCATCACGCTGCCCAGGTCCGGGTTTTTCACGCCCCAGATGTCAGCGGTGAAGATGTCCAGCTTGAACGCGAACAGGGCGATCAACACGAACAGCACCAGCGGCACCACCTTGGCGACGGTGGTCACCAGGTTGATGAACGCCGCTTCCTTGATCCCGCGTAATACCAAAAAGTGCACGGCCCACAGCAACACCGAGGCGCCGATCACGGCCGCTGGCGTGTTGCCTTCGCCGAAGATAGGGAAGAAGTAACCGAGGGTGCTGAACAGCAACACGAAGTAACCGACGTTGCCCAGCCAGGCGCTGATCCAGTAACCCCAGGCGGACGAGAAACCCATGTAGTCGCCGAAGCCGGCCTTGGCGTAGGCGTAGACGCCGCCGTCGAGGTCGGGTTTGCGGTTGGCGAGGGTCTGGAACACAAATGCGAGGGTCAGCATGCCGATGGCGGTGATGACCCAACCGATCAAAACGGCGCCGACGTCGGCGCTGGCGGCCATGTTCTGCGGCAGTGAGAAGATCCCCCCGCCGATCATCGAGCCCACGACAAGTGCAACGAGCGCACCAAGCCTTAGTTTTCCGGGAGTTTCAGACATTGCGTGACTCCAATGCAGGAGAAGAGAGAACACAGAATAATTCTGTGCGCTATTCAAACAGCTGACTCAGATCACTTCATTGGCACATTCCATTGTGAATTAATGACTTAGGCTGAAAGTTCGGGGGCGATAGAAGTCCTCGGGAAGGCTTGTTCCAGAGCCTTGCGCCCGTTGTGGTTAATCATTTAGTCAGGGGTGTGGACGTTTGAAGCTAGTCTGTTTTCCTGAATGTGCAAACTTTTCTCATTGACAGTGTGGCGCAGCTCGCGAACGCCGAAGTTCAAGCGGTATTTAAATTCTAAATAAGCCTAAACTTGAATAATTGACATGCCATTACGTTATGAGCCTGCCTGTTTTATCGCGGTCTCTAATAAACGCTACACTCGCTGAGTTAATTAGTTGAGTGCACAGTTGTCAGCTCAAACAATTATTTTATTCAGGAGTTTTCATGTCCCAACCGGCCCAGAAACTTCGACTTGGCGCCCTGATTGCCCTGGTGGTGGGCTCGATGATTGGCGGCGGGATTTTCTCGTTGCCGCAGAACATGGCGGCCCGTGCTGAGGTGGGGGCCGTGTTGATCGGCTGGGCGATCACCGCCGTCGGCATGCTGACCCTGGCGTTTGTGTTCCAGACCCTGGCCAATCGCAAACCCGAGTTGGACTCGGGTGTGTATGCCTACGCCAAGGCCGGTTTTGGCGACTACATGGGGTTTTCATCGGCCTGGGGGTATTGGATCAGTGCGTGGATGGGCAACGTCGGTTACTTCGTGTTGCTATTTAGTACCCTCGGCTACTTTTTCCCGGTGTTCGGCCAGGGCAACACGCCCATCGCCATCGCGTGTGCGTCGTTGTTGCTGTGGGCCGTGCATTTTCTGGTGATGCGCGGGATCAAGGAGGCGGCGTTCATCAACCAAGTGACCACCGTGGCGAAGATCGTGCCGTTGCTGATGTTTATCGTGATTGCTGCCGTGGCGTTCAAAGCCGATATCTTCACCCGCGATATCTGGGGCCTGGGCAACCCGAGCATGGGCAGCGTGGTGGACCAGGTGCGTCACATGATGCTGGTCACCGTGTTTGTGTTTATTGGCATTGAGGGCGCCAGCGTGTATTCGGCCCGCGCCGAAAAGCGTTCGGACGTGGGGCGCGCCACGGTGATCGGGTTTCTAGGCGTGCTTGCGCTATTGGTGCTGGTGAATGTGCTGTCCCTGGGGATTATGAGCCAGCCGGAACTGGCGCAATTGCAAAACCCGTCGTTGGCCGGTGTGCTGGAGCATATCGTCGGCCCTTGGGGCGCGATGGCGATCAGCGTCGGCCTGGCGGTTTCGTTGCTCGGTGCCTTGCTGTCCTGGGCGCTGCTCTGTGCGGAAATCCTCTACGCCACCGCCCATGACAAGACCATGCCGGCGTTCTTGAAGAAGGAAAATGCCAACCAGGTGCCGGTCAATGCCTTGTGGCTGACCAATGTGATGATCCAGCTGTTCCTGGTGATTACGCTGTTTTCCCAAAGCACCTACACCACGCTGATCTACCTGGCGTCCTCGATGATTCTGGTGCCGTACCTGTGGTCGGCGGCCTATGCGGTACTGTTGAGCGGGCGCGGTGAAACCTATGAAGGTGCCCAGCGGCGGCGCATGAAGGACTTGCTCGTCGGTCTGATCGCCCTCGGCTACGCCGTGTGGCTGTTGTATGCCGGCGGCTTGAAATACCTGCTGCTGTCGGCGCTGCTGTACGCGCCGGGGGTGATCCTGTTTGCACTGGCCAAGCGTGAGCAGGGCCAGCCCTTGTTCACGGCCATGGAAAAAGGCATTTTCAGCTGCGTGATCGCTGGCGCGGGGCTGGCGGCGTATGGGTTGTACAGCGGGGTGCTGTCGTTGTGAGACTGGCGTATCAATCGCCCTACGATTGGGCGGCGATGGTGGGTTTTTTGTCGGTGCGGGCGATCAGCGGGTTGGAGACCGTCGAGGCCGGCGTGTACCGGCGCAGTATCAGTGTGAACGGGCAACCTGGCCTGATCAGCGTGGCGCCGGGGGCGGGGGATTGGTTGGACGTCGACGTTGATTTTCCAACCCGGTCGGCCTTGCCCGAGATCGAGCGGCGATTGCGCACGATGTTCGACCTGGACGCCCAGCCGCGACTGATCAACCCGCAATTGGCGAAGGACCCGCTGATGGCGCAATTGGTTGCCGCGCGCCCCGGTTTGCGGGTGCCTGGCACCTGGGATGGCCTGGAGCTGGCCATTCGTGCCGTGCTGGGCCAGCAGATCACGGTGGTCGCGGCGATCCGCCTGGCGGGCAAGTTGGTGGCGCAATACGGTACGCCGCTGGAGACGCCCTGCGCTGGCATCACCCATGTGTTCCCGTCAGCCGAGGTGTTGGCGGCGGCGGACCTGGCCACATTGGGCATGCCCAAGGCCCGTGGTCGCACCTTGTCCGGTGTGGCCCAGGCGCTGTTGGATGACCCTGAACTGTTTGAACCCAAGGCCAGCCTCAAGGAAGGCGTGGCGCGCTTGGTCGCGTTGCCCGGGATTGGCGATTGGACGGCGCAGTACATCGCCATGCGCCAGATGCGTGAAGCCGATGCGTTTGCGTCGGGGGATATTGGCTTGATCAATGCGCTGGCGGCGCTGGAAGGCGGGCCGGTGTCGGCGCGGCAGTTATTGGCGCGTGCCGAGGCGTGGCGGCCGCGTCGGGCGTATGCCGCGCAGCATTTGTGGACGTCGTTGAGCCGGGGGGATTGAGGGTGGCCGTGAGGGCCTCATCGCCGGCAAGCCGGCTCCTACAATTGGAATGCGATCACCTGTAGGAGCCGGCTTGCCGGCGATAGCGGCTTTCAGGTCACCACTGCGCCCGATGCGACCCCAATTCCCCTGCCGGCAAATCCCACTGCAACGGCGTGCCGCTGATGGTCAACGGCGCCAATAAACGATGGGCAGGGCCCCAACTGGTTTGCTCTACGACCAACCCCTGATCACTCGGCTCCTCGGCCCGCAACGCCGGCTGCTCCGGCACCTGCCCAGCCTCCACCAACAAGGTCGCCGTGCGCGCCAACGACAACCGCGCCGAACCACCACGCCCCGACTTCAACCGCTCGCTCAACGCCTGAATCGCAGCGGCCGCCATCAGATAGCCGGTGGCGTGATCCAGCGCCTGCAGCGGCAAAGGCACCGGTTTGTCCGCCTGTTTCCAGGCCATGCCCGCGTCGGCGATCCCGCTGCTCATCTGCACCAGGCTGTCGAAGCCACGACGGTTGCGCCATGGGCCGCTCCAACCGTAGGCGTTGAGGCTCACGTCGATCAGGCCGGGCGCAATCTGTTGCAACGCGTTGGCGGTGTAGCCCAGTTGCTCCAGGGCATCGGCGCGGTAACCGTGGAACAGGATGTCGGTCTCTTTAAGCAAGTTTTCAAAGACCTGCCGGCCTTCGGCGCTCTTGAGGTCCAGGCGGGCGCAGCGTTTGCCCAGGGTCATTTCCGGCACGACGCCGGGTTCGTTCCAGGAGGGCGAATCGATGCGCAGCACATCGGCGCCCAAGCCTGCGAGGAAACGACTGGCCACCGGGCCGGCCAATACGCGAGTCAGGTCCAGCACCTTGAGGCCGGCCAAGGGGCGCGCCACGCTGCCGAGCCAGGGTTTGTCGGTGGTGGTTTCATAGGTGTGGCGCTGCACCAGCGCTTCGGCATTTACCGCCAGCCCTTGCGGGTGGGCCTGCCAGGCTTGCCAGCTGCGCATCTGCGCGGCGCAACCGCCTGCATCGACGATCGCCTGTTCCAGTTCGGCCGCGTTCCAGTGAGCCACTTTGCTCGCCATCTCGGTACGGTCGGCGACGTTGCCCAGTACGCGTTCGGCCGCGGCGCGGTGGTGGGGCGCGTTGGTGTGTAAACGGATCCAACCGTCGGCGCAGGCGTAATCACCGGCCACCGGGTCCCACAGGGGCGGCACTTGCCAGCCGACCGGGCGAATCGAGGAAGAAAACCAGAACGACGCCAGGCGGCGGTCCACGGTGACACTGGGCAAGCGCCCGGTCTGTTGCTCGATCAACCGGGCAACGGCCTGGCCGGCGGCGCCGATACTGGCGCTGGCCAGGTCGGTCACGGCGAAGGTCGAGGGCAGGGCGCCCGCTTCGGTAAAGGTCAGCGGTGTAGGGGGTAGAGCGAGTGCGGCTTGGATGGGGGTCAGCAGGTCAGTCATCAAAGGCCCTCCGTAAGAGAAGGGCCACTATAGAAGATCCTCAGGGCGGTGTGGCAACCCCCGGTTCCAACGGCAGGTCGATGCTGGCAATGAAACCGCCCTGCGGATGGTTGGCCAGGATCAGGCTGCCGCCATGGCGTTCCGCTGCGCGGCGCGCAATCGCCAGGCCCAGCCCGTGGCCTTGGGAGGCCTGGCCGGGGGCACGGAAAAACGGCTCGCCCAATTGGCTCAGGTGTTCATCCTCAACGCCGGGGCCGTGGTCGCGCACGCTGATCAGAATGCGTTCGCCCAGGTGCTGGGCGCTCAATTCGATGGGCTGGCCTTGCGGGTTGAAGCGCTGGGCATTGCGCAGCAGGTTGTCCACGGCACGTTCGATCATGGTCGGCCAGCCTTTGAGGTGCAGGTCGGGTTCGGCGCTCAGTTGCACCACCTGGTCGGGCGCGCCCAATTGCGCGTCCTTTTGCAAGGCCTTGAGCAGTGGGGTGAGGTCGACTTCTTCGGCGCCGGCGTTGTCGGCATCGACGCGGGCCAGTACCAGGATCTCGCTGATCAGTGCTTCCAGGCGGTCGCATTCACGGGTCAGGCGGGGCCAGAGTTTTTCCCGTTCTTCGGGGCTGGCGCGTTCGGCCAGGGCCAGGGCGATGCGCAGGCGTGCCAGCGGCGAGCGCAGCTCGTGGGACACGTCCCGCAATAGTTGGCGCTGGCTGCCGATCAGGCTTTGCAGGCGCGCGCCCATGCGGTTGAAATCGGTGGCCAATACGCCGAACTCATCGCGCCGGTTGGCCAGTCGCGCCAGGCTGTTTTGCTGGTAGGTGGTCTGGCCGAGGTCATGCACCGCGCCACGCAAGCGGCTGAGCGGGCGGGTAATGGACAGCGTCACCAGCAGGCTGAACAGGGTCAGCACCACCAGGGCGATCGCCAGCGCGCTCAAGGGCCACGCCAGGCTGCTGCGGTGCCAGGCATCCAGTTCCGGGTGGGGAATGCGGTAGATCAGCAGGTAGGTGTCGCCGGTTTTTTCACTGGTGTATTCGGCGGTCAGGCGGCGCCAGGGCAGGTGGCCGTCCTGGCTGTCGTTTTGCCGGGCTTCGAAGGCGGCGGCACGGCGCGGGAAGGTGCCACGCACCACCGGGTCGCCGCTTTCATTCAGCACTTGTACGTCGATGTGGTACTGGCGTTTGCGCTGTTGCAGCAATTCCTGGGCGGCATCTTCGCCCTGGGTTTCATAGAGCTGCGTCCACTCCTGCGCCAGGTTGTTAAGGCCAGGGTGACGGCTGAGAATCCAGGCGTCCTGGTTGAGCATGTGCCCAAGCAGAATCGACAACCCGGCAACCAGGGCGATGGCCAGCCAGAAGCTGGCCAGGATACGCCAGAACAATGAACGCACAGGAAACCCTCAAACAGGAAAAGCCCAGTGGCGGTGACCACTGGGCTGGAGCGTGACGCTAAGCCATTATTGCGCTTTTTGCGGTTGTTGCGCTTTCCAGGCCTGGAATTCCTTCCACTCGGCACGGCGCTCGGCTTGCTTCTTGACGATCTCGTCGAACTTCTTCTGCTGATCAGGCTTGAGCACGGCGCGGATGTCGGCCTGGGTTTTCTGCTTGCCGGCTGCGATCTCGTCCTGCATGGCTTTCTGGTCAGCGGCCGGGAGTTTGTCCAGGTACTTTTTGACCAGGTCTTTGCGAGCGTGCCATTGGTCGCCCATCAGCTTGCCGATCTGCTGGCGCTGTTCCTTGGTCAGGTCCAGCTGGCTGAAGGGGCCGCCTTTGCCACGCGGACCGTGTTCACCGCCGTGGCCCGGGCCACCCATCATGTGGCCTTCGGGGCCGCCCATCGGGCCTGGGCCGTCAGGCAGTGCCGCCATGGCAACGGTGGGCAGGGCAGCGGCGAACATCAAAGCGATAAGGGTCTTGCGCATGGTGATTCTCCTGTCTCTATTCCGGTGAGTCCGGATGTGAGTAGATTAAGGAGATAGAGGTCAGCGGCGGTCAGGTGTGGGTAAAGCTTGGGTAAAGAGGGTTTTGGTGCGAACTGACAAAACTATTAAGAGCGCTGGGTATATTCCTTGTGGGAGCTGGCTTGCCTGCGATGCAGACGACTCGGTCTCACAGACGGACCGAGTTGATCCCATCGCAGGCAAGCCAGCTCCCACAGAGGATTAGTGCAGCGCTTATAGGCTGTAGTAGTAGCCCCGACTACGCAACGCCACGATACGTGGGCGGCCGTCCGGGTGCGGGCCGATCTTCTTGCGCAGGTTGCTCACGTGCATGTCCAGGCTGCGATCGTAAAGGGTCAGCTTGCGGCCCAAGGCGATCTGCGCCAGTTCCTGCTTGTCCAGCGGCTCACCCGGCTGGCGCAACAAGGCTTCCAGCAGGCGGCTTTCGGAAACGGTGAGGGGGAATTCCTGTTCATCGATCGTGACCACGCCACGCACCGGGCTGAAGCACAGGTCGCCCAGTTCCAGCTGGGTGGACACGGCGGCCGGGTGGCTGCGGCGCAACACGGCGCGCAGGCGGGCCGTGAGTTCGCGCGGGTCGCAGGGCTTGGCCAGGTAATCATCGGCGCCCAGCTCCAGGCCGAGGATGCGGTCCAGCGGTTCGCCCCGGGCCGAGAGCATCAGCACCGGCAATTCCGGGTGGTCGTTGCGCAATTGCTTGAGCAGCTCAAGGCCGCTGCCGTCGGGCAGCATCACGTCGAGCACCACCGCGGCCGGCGCGCTGTCGGCCAGGGCTTTGCGCGCGCTCAAGCCGTCGTGGCAGGCACGCACCTGGAAACCTTCCTGGCTCAACCAACTGGTCAGTAGCTCACAGAGCTCCTGGTCATCATCTATCAGTAACAGCTCGCTCATGACTCACTCAATTTAGCCATTGTCGACGGCGACGGTGCCCACCGCTGGCGAAGATCCCGCACAGCAAGGCGATCAGTGCGACGGCCCCACCGGTGACAAACCACTGTTGTTGCTCGGTCAGCCAGCGGGTCAAGGCGCCGCCCTGTGCTTCTTTGAGTTGCTGGACCAGGCGTTGGTTCTCCTGGCGCAAGCGACTCAGTTGGGCGCTTTCGCGAGCAGCGTCTGCGTTTTGCAATTGTTTGCTCAGTTCTTCGCGCAGCCGCTCGCTTTCTTTCAAACGTTGCTGCAAATCGGTGATCTGGCTGCCGGCACTCAAGGACAGGGGCGTGGAACTGCCGGTGTTCGAGGTTTCTTCAGCGTGGGCCGTGGCCCCGATCATTAACACTGCCAACAGACACAACTGACTTAAGCGCATCGGAACTCCTGATTCCACACGAATATTCAGAACGTTGTCGGCAGGTTACCGAGAATGATGAGCCATCAGGCGTTTGCCGAACCGAATAGGTTCGGCGCCGCTGTTATCAAGGCAGGACTTGCTTGAACGGCTTGATCACGACGTCGGCGTAAACGCCTGCCGCGACGTAGGGGTCAGCCTTGGCCCAGGCCTGGGCGTCAGCCAGGGAAGCGAACTCGGCAACCACCAGGCTGCCGGTAAAACCTGCTGCACCCGGGTCATTGCTGTCGACAGCCGGGTGTGGGCCCGCCAGTACGAGGCGGCCTTCGGCCTGCAATACGTTCAGGCGCTCCAGGTGGGCCGGGCGAACGCCCAGGCGTTTTTCCAGCGAGTTGGCGACGTCGGTGGCAATGATGGCGTAGAGCATGTCAGTCCTCGGTTTTTGGCGTGGTAGGGTCGGTGTCATGCAGGTGGCGCGACAGGTAGATACCCTGGCCGATCAGGAACAATACGGTCATGCCCAGGCTGCCGAAGACCTTGAAGTCGACCCAGTAGCTCTGGAAAGTGAACGCCACGAACAGGTTGGCAGCGCCGCAGAACAGGAAAAACACGATCCAGGCCACGTTCAGGCGTGTCCAGACCGGCTCCGGCAGGGTCAGTGCGTGGCCCATGATCCGCTTGATCAGCAGGCGGTCACCGATGAAGTGGCTGCCGATGAAGGCCAGGGCGAACAGCCAGTTCACCACCGGGGCTTTCCACTTGAGGAAGGTTTCGCTGTGGAAGGCCAGGGTCAGGCTGCCGAAGACCAGGCAGGCGACCAGGGTCAGCCATTGGCTTTTTTCCAGCTTGCGCTGGGAGATGAAGAGGGCGCCGTAGACCACGACAGAGCTGATGATGAGTACGGCGGTGGCGCTGTAGATGCCTCCGACGGTCAGCTCATGGCCGGCGAGATCGATGACCCGGGGGGCGAGTTTATAAACGATGAAAAACAACAACAGCGGGATGAAGTCGATGAATTGTTTCACAGTAGGAGCCAGAAGCTGGATGTGGCGGCATAATAACAAACATCCTTGGTAGCGAAAGCGCCAGCTGACTTGAGGTTACATATCCCCGTGAATGTTGATTTGCACTGCCACAGCACGGCCTCCGACGGCGCCCTGGCGCCCGCGGTACTGGTTGCGCGTGCGTTTGAAAAAGGCGTGCGAGTCCTGGCGTTGACCGACCACGACACCCTCGAAGGCTTGGACGAAGCCCGTGAAGCCGCCCATTCATTGGGCATGCGACTGGTCAACGGCGTGGAGTTGTCCTGCACCTGGGGCGGCGCCACCATTCATGTGCTGGGCTACGGCTTCGACCAAAAGGCCCCGCCGTTGGTGCAGGCCATCGCCAATTTGCACGATGGCCGCTGGCTGCGGTCCGAAGAAATAAGCCGAAAACTCAGCCTCAAAGGCATGCCCAATGCCCTCGACGGCGCTCGCGCCATCCAGCAGGAGCTGGGGGACAGCGGCAACGCACCGGCCCGGCCGCACTTTGCCGACTGGATGGTGCGTGAAGGTTTTGTTAAAGACCGTGCCGAAGCCTTCCGCAAATGGCTGGGCGCCGGCAAGTTGGGGGATGTGAAGCAACACTGGCCGACCCTGGAAGACACCGTCGAGACCCTGCGGGCCTCCGGGGCCTGGGTCAGCCTGGCACATCCCTGGCATTACGATTTCACCCGCAGCAAGCGCCGCAAGCTGATTGCCGACTATATTGGAGCGGGCGGCCACGCGATCGAGGTGGTCAACGGGCACCAGCCCGCCGAACAGGTGGGCAGCCTGGCGATTCTTGCCCGCGAATTTGGTCTGCTGGTCAGCGCCGGCAGTGATTTTCATGGCCCAGGCGGCTGGTCCGAGATCGGCGAATACCGCCCCGTCCCGGAAGACCTGCCGCTCTTGTGGGGGCGATTCAAGCATGACCCCATTATTGCCACCGTCTGAACAGGTAGAACACGTGAGTCAATTCTTCCAGATTCATCCGGAAAACCCTCAGGCGCGCCTGATCAAACAAGCCGTGGAGATCATCCGTGCCGGTGGCGTGGTGATCTACCCCACGGACTCGTCCTACGCCATTGGTTGCCAGATCGGCGACAAGGGCGCGGTCGAGCGTGTCAGACGCCTGCGTCAGCTGGACGACAAGCACAACTTCGCGCTGATCTGCAGCGACCTGTCCCAGCTCGGCCTGTTCGCCAAGGTCGACACCGGCACCTTCCGCCTGCTCAAGGCCCACACGCCGGGGCCCTACACCTTTATTCTCAACGCCACCCGTGAAGTGCCGCGCCTGTTGCTGCACCCCAAGAAGCGCACCATCGGCCTGCGCGTGCCCGAGCACCCGATTGCCCTGGCGCTGCTGGCGGAGCTGGGTGAGCCGCTGATGAGCGTGTCGCTGATCATGCCCGGCGAGACCGAGCCGCTTTACGACCCGTACGAAATGCGTTCACTGCTGGAAAAACAGGTGGACCTGATCATCGACGGCGGCTACGGCGGCAACAAGGCGTCCACCGTGATCAACCTGGCCGACGGCGAACCCGAAGTGATCCGCGTGGGTTGCGGCGACCCGGCTCCGTTCATGGTCGAGGCCTGAATGTCGGTGGTGGAAACGGTTGACCCCCAGGCCGGCGCCCAGCAGGAACTGCCATTTGCCATGGTCTATGGCCAGGCGGTCATGGAAATGCCGCTGGACCTGTACATCCCGCCGGATGCCCTGGAAGTCTTCCTTGAAGCCTTCGAAGGCCCGCTGGACTTGCTGCTGTACCTGATCCGCAAACAGAACATCAACATCCTCGACATCCCGGTGGCGGAAATCACCCGCCAGTACATGGGCTATGTCGAGTTGATGCAGTCGGTGCGCCTGGAACTGGCCGCCGAGTACCTGGTGATGGCCGCCATGCTTGCCGAGATCAAGTCGCGCATGTTGCTGCCGCGTTCGGAGACGGTGGAAGCCGAAGAAGACGACCCGCGTGCCGAACTGATCCGCCGCCTGCAGGAGTACGAACGCTTCAAGGCCGCCGCCGAAGGCATCGACGGCTTGAGCCGCGTGGGCCGTGACGTGGTGGTGCCCAAACTCGACGCCCCCGAGGCCCGCGCGCGCAAGCTGCTGCCGGACGTGAGCCTGGAAGAACTGCTGATGTCCATGGCCGAGGTGCTGCGCCGTGGCGACATGTTTGAAAGCCACCAGGTGAGCCGCGAGGCGCTGTCGACCCGTGAGCGCATGAGCGACGTGCTGGAACGCCTCAAGGGCGGCGGGTTTGTGCCGTTTGTCGAGCTGTTTACTGCGGAAGAGGGGCGCCTGGGGGTGGTGGTGACCTTTATGGCGATCCTCGAACTGGTCAAGGAATCCTTGGTCGAGCTGGTCCAGAATGAGCCTTTTGCGGCTATCCACGTGCGGGCGCGAGCCGAATAAAGAGCTGAATCGATGAATCTGACTGAACCCCGCGAACTGGCCCCGTTGCTGGAGGCCTTTCTACTGGCCTCGGGCAAACCGCAATCGTTGGAGCGCCTGTTCGAACTCTTTGAAGAAGCCGAGCGCCCTGAGCCGCCGGTGTTCAAGAAGGCGCTGGAGATCCTGCGCAAGTCCTGCGAGGGCCGTGCCTTTGAGCTGCGCGAAGTGGCGTCGGGTTATCGCCTGCAGATCCGTGAGAAGTTTTCGCCGTGGGTCGGCCGCTTGTGGGAAGAACGCCCGCAGCGTTATTCGCGGGCGATGCTGGAGACCATGGCACTGATCGCCTATCGCCAGCCGATCACTCGGGGTGAGATCGAGGACGTGCGGGGCGTGGCGGTCAACAGCCATATCGTCAAGACGCTGCTGGAGCGCGAGTGGATCCGCATCGTCGGCTACCGCGACGTGCCCGGCAAACCGGCGATGTTCGCCACCACCAAGGTGTTTCTCGACCACTTCAACCTGAAGAACCTCGACGATTTGCCGCCGCTCGCCGAACTGCGCGAGATGGAAGCCGAGCCGGTACTCGACTTCGACGATGCGCCGGTGCCCCAGGGCCTGCAGGAACTGGCCGATGCCAGCGCCGAGCCGGAAGAGCCGAAGGATGAAACCAGTTTCCACACCTTGCTGCTGGAACTGGACGACATGGAGCAGGGCATCAAGACCGACTTCGACGATTTGCTGCGTGACGGGGCTGCCGAGCCGCAAACCCAGGAACACAGTGAGCCCGAGGCCGAGCCTGAGCCCGAACCCGAGGAGGACATCCTCGGCGTCGCCGAAGCCCGCGAAAAGCTCCTGGCCGCCGTCGCCGCCCTCGAACAGCCGCCCCTGAGCGACGAAGAAGACGAAGCCCGCGCCCTGGCCGAAGCCATCGAAGCCGAGCGTCGGCAGTTCGAAGACTGACACCCTCTGCCAAACACCACCGTCCCCTGTAGGAGCCGGCTTGCCGGCGATAGCGCCCGAATAGACACTGCCTGCCTCAAGGCAGCCATCGCCGGCAAGCCGGCTCCTACAGGGCCATCTGTCGGCGCACAGCAGGTGACTTAACCTTTATCGACTAGTCTCTGATGCGCAACGCGCGCCATACGCGTATGATTCGCGACCCTTTGCCGACACCGTCGGCCAAAGCCCCGCTTTCAACACTCTTCAGGCCACGCCTGAATCGACCCACCGGGAGGTGCTTAAGATGAACGACAAAGACCAGAACGACAGCCAGGAAATCGGCCCAGCAGGCGAAAAACTGCAAAAGGTGCTGGCGCGTATCGGCGTGGGCTCGCGCCGCGACGTCGAAGCCTGGATCACCCAGAAGCGCATCAAGGTCAACGGCGTCGAGGCTACCCTCGGCCAGCGCGTCGACCTGCACGATGCAATCACCATTGATGGCAAGGTCATCAAGCGTGAAGAGGCCGCCGAATCGGTGCGCCGCGTGATCATGTACAACAAGCCGGACGGCGAGATCTGCACCCGTGACGACCCGGAAGGCCGTCCGACCGTGTTCGACAAGATGCCCAAGCCCAAAGAAGGCCGCTGGATCAACATCGGTCGCCTGGACATCAACACCACCGGCTTGCTGATGTTCACCACCGACGGTGAGTTGGCCAACCGCCTGATGCACCCGTCGTACGAGATGGACCGCGAATACGCCGTGCGCGTACGTGGCGAAGTTGACGACGAGATGATCGAGCGCTTGAAAGCGGGTGTTGTCCTCGAAGACGGCCCGGCCAAGTTCACCGACATCAAGCAGGCGCCAGGTGGTGAAGGCTTCAACCACTGGTACCACTGCGTGGTGATGGAAGGCCGTAACCGCGAAGTACGTCGCCTGTGGGAATCCCAGGGCTTGGTGGTCAGCCGCCTGAAGCGCGTGCGTTTCGGCCCGGTGTTCCTGAACTCCGACCTGCCGATGGGCCGCTGGCGCGAAATGAGCCAGTACGAAGTTGACATCCTCAGCGCCGAAATGGGCCTGACACCGGTGGCGATGCCGCAGATGAACGCCAAGAGCAAAGACAAGCTTGAGCGTATGCAGCGTAAATCGTCGCGCCCTGTGGCCCGTACCGAGCGCGTGGCCCGTACCCTGCGCCCAGCGTTGAATGCACCGGCCACTGGCGGTCGCATTTCCCGTGAGCCGCAGATCGAAGGCGAGCGTCGCCCAACTGCGCCGTCCCGCCAGGAAGGTGAGCGTGCGCCACGTGCACCGCGCCCAGCGCCGGCCGGTGGTCGCAGCAACCGCGGTGAAAGCGATCGCCCGGCTGACAACGCCAGCACCAAGCGTCCAGCCAAGCCAGCGGCGAACAAGCGCCCTGGCCCGAAACTGGTGGCGGACGAGCCGTCGGGCAAACGCCGCGGCGCCCCGGCCGGTTCGGGCCAGCGTCCTGGTTTCGGTCGCAAGAAACCGCAGTGATGTTTTAAGCGCTGCACAAAAACGCCAACCCTAGGGTTGGCGTTTTTTTTGGATCGAATTCATGACCAACGCCAATCCTTGTAGGAGCCCGGCTTGCCGGCGATGGCGTCCTGAAGCCGGGTGCAAGACTTGCTGGCGCCATCGCCGGCAAGCCGGCTCCTACGTGGGTCAGCGGTGTGTTCTAGAAGGCAAAGGTGCCGTCGAAGACGGGCTTGTCATCCAACGCCAACACCCCGCTGGCAAAGATCAAGTCCAGATGATGGCTGCCTTTCTGCCCGCCGCCCAGGCCCAAGTGCAACCCGCAATGGCGCTCCTCGAACCCGGCATTGCGTGCGTACAAATCCTTCACGCCTTCATTGGTGCCAATCCCCAATTCCTCCACACGCCGGTTCGAGGGGTTGGCGTTCAGGTACTTGTTGAAGTCATCCGCCAGCCCCGGCACGTCGCTGGCCACGCTGCAGATGGTCGAGTTCTCGATCCACAGTTCCAACGGTGACTGCAACACGCCGTATTTGCGCGCAAAGGGGATGGTGCTCAGAAACGTGCCGACAAACCGCACCTGGCCATTGATGGCCTCGCTGTGGGTGGCGATCTCGCCGGGGGCCAAGTCGTGGTTGCCGACGCCGTTGATATTGGTCCACTTCTTGATGCTGCTCATCGGCGCTTCCAGGCGCGAGCCGTGCTTGTCGGTAAAGCTCAGCACGTTGGCCTGGGACATGCGCCGGATCAGCGTGGCGTTGAGGTCGGCGATACGCTGCGGTTCGACGCTGAAGGTGTCGTAGAAATAGTCGCCGTAGTCCTTGAACAGCAGGGATTTCTTCCAGTACTCGGCCATCACGCCTTGCAGGGCGCGGATAAAGTCCGGGCCTTCGGCGCGTGGGTTGGGCAGGGTGGAAGAGTCGTAGAGAAACAGGTACAGGTCACAGGCTTCGATGGCCTGGGCCAGGCTGTCGCTGGCGACCAGGTCCAGGCGCTGCACCTGGAAGTTGAAACGGGCGGCGCTGCCGTGGGTGATCGCCTGGGCGATGGCGTCATAGCGCTCGGTATGGCCCAGCAGCACGGTCGGCCGGTTCAGGCCGCTGAGGGCCGGGTGGTGGGCCAGGTAGTAGAGGAAGTGTTCGACGGCGCGGGCCTTGTCCATGACGGGTGTCCTTCTGTGCCTTGGGTAAGGAGGCAGATGCCGTGCACAGCACCTGCCAGTGCCTGCCGGGTATTAGAACGGCCACATCGCGGTGCCGAACGGCACGACGGCGTCGGCTTGCATCATTTCAACGGCGGCCTCATGGGTCGGCGCTTCAAACCAATCGTCGAGTTGCAGTTCGGTTTCCAGGTCGTTTTCCAGTGCTTGCATGGTGTTTCTCCTAGAGGACGTTGTTTGAGAACGGCTTGCCAGCGGGCTTCACTGGGCAAGTGGGAAGAACCTAGGAGAGAGTGTTTCGGAATGCAAAATATTTATTGACACGGTCTCATTTGGATTTTTTGTTCTGTTTTTGCGCCAGAAATATTTATTTAGAAAAAACAACGGACTGGCGAAGGTAATTTGGCGGAAATTTCCTACCGACATTTTTCTGGTTGTTGCCGGCTGTAACGCTTATTTTCCGTGCTGTAACGATTAATTTACGAAAAAATTGCCACATTCTTGAGGTCGGCGCCGCTGTAAGGAATGCCTGACAGATTGTCGCGTGCCCCTCCCGAGGGCCGCCCGAAGCTGTCGAGCGGTGTACAATGCGCCGCGTTTTACTGTGACCCCCCCTTGCGTACCCACGCAAAAGGCTAAGACCCAGGGTTTACCTACCCTGATCACTCCGCCTGGCCACGAGCCAGACGGGTTCGATTTCGTCACAGATAAAAACAAACAGGTGACGCATGACCCTTAGAAAGACGCTGTATTCCTGGTGCCTGCGCTGGGGTTTGAGCGGCGCTGCTTGAGTCGAGATTCAAGACAGCAACGTGCATTCAACATCATCAAACCTTGCGTGAGACCCTTTTCATGAGTGGACCCCATTCCTCTTCAGGCGAGCTGAAACGCGGCCTGAAAAATCGGCATATCCAGTTGATCGCCCTCGGTGGCGCCATCGGCACCGGCCTGTTCCTGGGCTCGGCCGGGGTGCTCAAATCCGCCGGCCCGTCGATGATCCTGGGCTATGCCATCTGCGGCTTCATCGCCTTCATGATTATGCGCCAGCTCGGCGAAATGATCGTCGAAGAGCCGGTCGCCGGTTCCTTCAGCCACTTTGCCCACAAGTACTGGGGCGGTTTCGCCGGCTTCTTGTCGGGCTGGAACTGCTGGATTCTGTACATCCTGGTGGGCATGTCGGAGCTGACCGCCGTCGGCAAGTACGTGCACTACTGGTGGCCCGAGATCCCGACCTGGGTCTCGGCCGCGGCGTTCTTCGTACTGATCAACCTGATCAACCTGGCCAACGTCAAAGTCTTCGGTGAAGCCGAATTCTGGTTTGCGATCATCAAGGTGGTCGCCATCGTCGGCATGATCGCCCTGGGCAGCTACCTGCTGGTCAGTGGCAGCGGCGGCCCGCAAGCCTCGGTGAGCAACCTGTGGGACCACGGCGGCTTCTTCCCCCACGGCGTCGGTGGGTTGGTGATGGCTATGGCGATCATCATGTTCTCCTTCGGTGGCCTGGAAATGCTCGGCTTCACCGCTGCCGAAGCAGACAAACCGCGCACCGTGATCCCAAAGGCGATCAACCAGGTGATCTACCGCATCCTGATCTTCTACATCGGCGCACTGGTGGTGCTGCTGTCGCTGACCCCTTGGGACAGCCTGCTGCAAACCCTCAACGCCTCCGGCGATGCCTACAGCGGCAGCCCGTTCGTGCAGGTGTTCTCGATGCTGGGCAGCAACACTGCCGCGCACATCCTCAACTTCGTGGTACTGACTGCGGCGTTGTCGGTGTACAACAGCGGCACCTACTGCAACAGCCGCATGCTGCTGGGCATGGCCGAGCAGGGCGATGCGCCACGGGCGTTGGCCAAGATCGACAAGCGCGGCGTGCCGGTACGTTCGATCCTTGCCTCGGCGGCCGTTACCCTGGTGGCGGTGCTGATGAACTACCTGATCCCGCAACATGCCCTGGAACTGCTGATGTCCCTGGTGGTGGCGACGTTGGTGATCAACTGGGCGATGATCAGCTTCTCCCACTTCAAGTTCCGCCAGCACATGAACCGCACCGGCCAGGTGCCGTTGTTCAAGGCGCTGTGGTACCCGTACGGCAACATCATTTGCCTGGCGTTCGTGGCGTTTATCCTGGTGATCATGCTGATGATCCCGGGGATCCAGGTGTCGGTGTACGCGATCCCGGTGTGGGTGGCGTTCATGGCGGTATGCTACTGGGTCAAGAACAAGCGTAAGGCGCAGGAGTTGTCGGGCGTTGCTGCTTCGGTAACCGAGTGATTCAGCTTGCCTTGAACGACAAACCCGACCTTGCGTCGGGTTTGTTTTTTGTAAGGGAGTTACAGTTTTTTAGGTTTCGAAATCGCTTCAAACTCATCGATCAACAGATGAATTTCGGTGCTTGGGTTTCTATCGTTGCTCTCTATCGCATCTTGCAGGCTTCGTGACGCATACTTGCGCGCGTTATTGAGCGGCTCGCCTACCAGCATCTTAAAGTAGCCCTTCAGGCCTGACTTGGCGTAGTTCTCCATTCCTCGCTTGGCTCGTAGATCTGCCCCGACTAGATCGCCTGCTGAATGTTTACCTGAACGAGAATACGGTTTTCGGGTGTAGCCGAAGTGCAACAGTAACCAGTATTCGAAGCAGGGATATGACGCGATGACTGTTATTTTATCGTGTTTTTCTGCAAGCCGAAGTGCGTCATCGAAGGATTCATGTGTATCCCTATCGATAGCGCAAAACACCTTGTCAAACTTTTTCTGCCGCTGCACGGCATGCTCGACGATCCCCATTGGATGAGTAACACCACAGTGAATGATTTCAAATTTCGCGTTGGAGCGAAAATGACTAGCGGCATCTTGTAGGTAGACCTTGCTCGACTGCAGGTCTTCACAGATGATTAGAATCGTTGCTTGTTGATGAAATCGGGAATCCGGTCTATTGAATGAGTCCGCTGTGCGCGCCATATTCAGCTCCTGCTTAGAATCGGCAATCCGCGGTAGCGGCCTTCATAATAACGTTTCTCGATATCTTCACTGTCCCTTCCTTGAAAGTCGTGTACGGAAAACATTTGGGTTGCACCATTAGCATCACGTTCGGTAAGCCAGAACTGGTCTCGTCTCAGAAGTTTGGTATTCATGAGATGGGTGTCATGTGTTGTGAATATTAGTTGGGATTTTCCAACGCTATTCAAATGTTCTTGAACAAGGCTTTCGACGATTTTAGGATGCAAGCTACTATCGAATTCGTCGATAACTACAAGCATGTCTCTAATTGCGTGGCTTAAGTTAAGTAGTGGTAGCCAGAATGCTACAAGATTTTGAGTTCCGCCAGACTCCTCACTGAAGTCAAACTCAGCCTCTCCTAACGCGGTTGTATGTGTTAGCTTGGTTTTTGATTCTTTCTCAATTAATTTTGTGTACTCCCTGAAGCCAGAGGAATTTATGTCTATTTCTTTTAACTTTGGGCTCTCCTCAAAGCGTATGTTGGTGATGGGTACGTCTAGTCGTTGAAGGAGGTCTTGGAGTAATTCTTTCGCTTTTGAATCCCGCATAATGATAGTTCGAGAGGAAAGCGAAATTGAATTTATATCGTCCTGCTCCACGCAGATTGACGAAGACTTAAGCCAGTTATAAGGAGTCCTCAATTGCTGGAGTTTTTCGCTGCTATTAAGTACGGCTTGAGCCAAAAAAAGGCTTTTGGGGGAAGTAAGGTTCTTCCACGCCTCGTGAACAATAGTGTCGCCTTCCAGTGAGTCTCCTAGAATATATTTCTCCCCCGTTTCCGGATGGAATGTTCTTGAGTAAAGCAGTGTTTCCCGTCCTCTCGGGTACGAGATCAAAGACTCTTCAAAGACGCGTGTTGAGGTTGTGGATAGAAAATATTGGAAACGAAGACCGTTCTCAATGAAGTTGAACTCAAAGCAGCTCGGTTTATCTGCGAGCGCAGCATCGAATCGAAACGGGGCCACGGGTATCAAGTATTGGTTACTTGGCGATTGGTGTAATAGAGAAGAGATGACTTGAAGTGCTTTGATAAGGCTCGACTTGCCTGAAGCGTTAGGTCCGTAAATGGCGGCAACCTTTAACAACTTTGGCAGGTTTTCACCGATCACTTCTGGATCAAAAACGTTTTGCTTCTTTCCTAGACGAGGCGATGCCACCATCGACAAGGTCTGTTTCTCCCGAAAGGAGCGAAAATTACTGACAGAAAATTCGATTAACATGCAGAAAACCCGCAATTGATGATGCTCAGAGGATCCCAATATAGCCAAATACGAAGCTAGCTGCATTTTTTCTGCACTTCATGATGTTGCGAGTTAGACTCTCACCTCGTTCCTGCTCTTCATGAGACCTCCATGCACCACACCGACATCGACGGCGGCACCCTGCAGCGCGACGAGCTGGAAGACCTGATCGACAAACATGGCGGGCCTTTGCGGCTGGTGGGTGTCGACCTGAGTGGGGCCGACCTGTCGCGCATGGCATTGGACCAGTGGATATTCGAACGCTGTATCCTGGTCCAGGCCTCGTTCCTCGGCTCACGGCTGGAAGGCACGCAGTGGAAAAGCTGTCGCGCCGGCCAGGCGATCTTCGAAGCGGCGAATCTGTTGGAAGCGCAGTTCCACAGTTGCGACCTGAACAACACTCGCTGGCAACGCAGCAAACTGTCCCAGGCCCATTTTGAGCAGTGCAAGTTGACCGGCGCCAACTTTACCCATTGCGCTTCATTGGGCCTGAGCTTCAGTGAGAGCTTGCTCAACAGCGCGTTTTTATCCGGTTTGTCGTTTGCGCGTACCGTGCTCAATAACCTGGACTTTTCTGACAGCGACTTGTCGGACGCGGACTTTCGCAAGGCTGAACTGATCGACTGCAGCCTGGCCCATGCGCGCATCAACGGTGCCAACTTCGCTGGCGCGGATTTGCGTGGCGCGGATTTGAGCGGGTTTCGCCTCAATGATGCCAAACTGTTCAAAGGCGCCGTGATTTCCAAAGCCCAGGCGTCGATGTTGTTGTCCGAGTTGGGCTTGTCCGTTGCCTAAGGTTTTTCAGTGATGCTGGTCATTTCCAATAATGTGCACTTGCCCGATGCCGAGATCGAGCTGACCGCCATCCGCGCCCAGGGCGCCGGTGGGCAGAACGTCAACAAGGTGTCGAGCGCGGTGCATCTGCGCTTTGATATTCCAGCCTCGTCGCTGCCGGCGTTCTACAAGGAGCGCTTGCTCGCGCTGCGGGACAGCCGCATTACCAGTGAAGGCGTGCTGGTGCTCAAGGCCCAGCAATACCGGACCCAGGAGCAGAATCGCGCGGATGCATTGGAGCGTTTGGTGGAACTGATCCTCAGCGCCACCAAGGTGGAAAAGAAGCGCCGCCCGACCAAACCGACCCTGGGTTCGAAAAAGCGCCGCCTGGAATCCAAGACCAAGCGCGGCACGATCAAGGCCGGGCGCGGCAAGGTCGACTTCTAGGCGTCGCGCGCTTCGCGGGCTTTGGGGGCCTGGCGGTACAGGTAGACGCTGAGCAGCAACCCACCGCAGGCGGCCAGGGCGGCGAACAGGAAGATCGACGCAAAGCCAAAGCCTGCCGCCACGGCCCCTGCAAGCGGGCCGGTGATGCCCAGGGACAAATCGATAAACAACGAATAAGCCCCCACGGCCGAACCCCGGCTGGACGCAGGCACCAGGTTGACCGCCTCCACGCCCAGGGACGGAAACACCAGGGAAAAGCCGAACCCGCTCAACGCCGCACCGGCCAGGGCCAGGTTGGCATCCGGTGCCAGCCACAACAACAGCAGGCCGAGCACCTCTACCGACAAGCAGGCGATTGCCACGCGAAAGCCGCCGATCCGGTTGATCAAATTGCCAAACAGCAGGCGTGCGCCGATAAAACTGGCGCCGAACAGGCTCAAGGCCCACACCGCGTTATCCCAATGCTGGGTGGTGTAGTACAGCGTGATGAAGGTGGCGATGGTGCCAAAGCCGATCGAACCCAAGGCCAGGGCGCAGCCGTGGGGCAATACCCGGCCCAGCACGTTCATGAACGGCAGGCGCACGCCGGCAACGATAGGCGCGGCGACTTTATTCCAGGCCAGCATCAGGCCGACGACCGCCAGCAGAATAATGCTGACGCCCATGCTCCACAGCCCGAAGTTCCTGACCAGCAACACGCCCAGCGGTGCGCCGACGGCCAGCGCGCCGTAGCTGGCGATGCCGTTCCAGGAGATGACCTTGGCGGTATTCGCCGCACCGACGCGGCCAATGCCCCAACCGATGGCGCCGGAACCTACCAGGCTTTCGGCGCTGCCCAGCACCAGTCGGCCGATCAACAGGCTGCCCAGGCTCAAGGCCGGCAAGCTGGAAAAGAATGCCGCGAATAACATGAACACGCCGCTCAGGCCGCAACCGGCCAAACCGATCAGCACCGCGCGCTTGCTGCCCAGGTTGTCGATGATTTTGCCCGCATACGGGCGGCTCAGCAGGGTGGCCAGGTATTGCACGCTGATCACCAGGCCGGCGATCACCGCGCCATAGCCCAGTTCACTGTGCACATAGCCCGGCAATACGGCGAGGGGAATGCCGATGTTCAGGTAGCCGATAAAGGTAAACAACACGATGGAAACGACTTGCAGCGTGACCGCCATGGGGCGCTGGGTATCTGGCATGGGAAAGGTCCACTGTCGCAGCAGGTAAAGATAGGCTGCTAATGATACCGGTGCTTTGGCCTGCGCAGGGCGGCAAAAGCAAAAAACGTCAGCTCAAAAAGACGTCAGGGCTGGGCAGGGGCCAACAGTTGGGTGGTCACCAGGGCGGCCAGGGCGTTTTCCTGGGTGCCGAAGCGCTTGAGCAGCAGGGCTTGTTTGTCGGGGCTCAGACGGTTCCACACGTCGACCATCTGCAGGGCAGCGTCGAGAACGGCGGCGTCGGGAGAGTCGGGGAGGGTGTCGGTCATCGCGGTATCCAAAGTCTTCAGGCAGTGTGGAAAGCGCTCAAAGTTGCGCTTTCCACACGGTCTGTTACGGCGTCAGTCTTGGCGTTTGCTGTCGACTGGTTTTGCTTCTTTGGCCTCAGGCTGCTTGGTGCTGGCCTGCTGCGGTGTTGGCTGCTCGGTTGGGTGCAGGCTTGGGAAGGGGAGATTAGGTATCTCGTGCATCGTCGTCGCTCCTCGCAAGGTCTGTTTTATCAATCGCAGGTGATTCCGCGCTCTCAAAAAGCCTTGGCAGGATACAGCACCTAAAATGACAAAAAGATTTTTATCTCGACGGATGTACGAACTTTCACGCTTAAAACGGTCGTGGGGCTAGAACGGCACCTTGCCCAGGATCATGTCACGGTACATCACAAAATCCCCCAACAGGCTGTAGAACGGGTGCTGGAAGGTCGCCGGGCGGTTTTTTTCGAAGAAGAAATGGCCGACCCAGGCAAAGCTGTAACCGGCTATCGGCAAGGCGATCAGCAGGCCCAATGAACCTCTGCCGATGGCATAGGCCAGGATGCCGATCACCAGCGTGGTGCCGATAAAGTGCAGGCGCCGGCAGGTGCTGTTGCTGTGTTCGCTCAGGTAATACGGGTAGAACTCAGCGAAGCTATTGAATTGTCTGACATTTTCCACTGTAGCCGGCCCTCTCGTTATTGTGGTGCCCAACAGATGTTCGGCGGGGAGCTTATTTGAGTCTAGAGTGATCAGTGGTAACAGCCAGTGACAATAGATGCCACTTTAGTATCCTTGGCTTCCTGGCTGCCGTTTAAGCCTGCTTTTTTAAGAAGACGCCATGAGCGAACGAACAACTTCTGCAAGCTGGGCGATGGGGATAGTCAAGGCGTTGGAAATGGACGGCCTGGACTGCCGTGCCTTGTTCAAGCAGCTGGGCCTGGACTATGCCGCCCTCAGTGACCCTGATGCGCGTTTTCCACAAGACTCCATGACCCGGCTCTGGCAGCGGGCGGTCGAGCTGTCGGGCAACCCGGCGATAGGCTTGAACATGGGCAAGGTGGTGCGCCCTGCATCCTTTCATGTGGCCGGTTATGCGCTGATGTCCAGCAACACGCTGGCCGAAGGCTTTATGCGCCTGGTGCGCTACCAGCGGATCATCGCTGAAAGTGCCGACCTGAGTTTCCGACTGTTGCCCGAAGGCTATGCGCTGATTCTGACGGTGCATGGTGACCACTTGCCGCCCACCCGACAAAGCGCCGAGGCCTCGCTGGCCAGCGCCCTGGCGCTCTGCGGCTGGTTGACCGGACGTACCCTGCAGCCGCGCAAGGTGCTGTTGCAAGGCGATCAGCCGGTGGACCTGGCGCCCTATAAACAAGCCTTCCACGCCCCCCTGGAATTCAACGCACCCTATGACGCGTTGATTTTCGAGCGGGCCGACATGGACGCGCCGCTGCCCACGGCCAACGAGGCCATGGCGCTGTTGCATGATCGGTTTGCCGGTGAATACCTGGCGCGTTTTTCGGAAAGCCGCGTGACCCACAAGGCGCGGCAGGTGCTGTGTCGCCTGTTGCCCCAGGGCGAGCCCAAGCGTGAGGTGGTCGCCCAGACCCTGCACCTGTCCCAGCGCACGCTGCAGCGGCGTTTGCAGGAGGAAGGCACCAGTTTCCAATCGCTGCTCGACGACACCCGCCGCGAATTGGCCGAGCAGTACCTGGCACAGCCGAGCATGACCCTGCTGGAAATCGCCTACCTGCTGGGGTTTGCCGACCCGAGCAATTTCTTCCGCGCGTTTCGCCGCTGGTTCGACGCCACGCCCGGCGAATACCGGGCGCGTTTGCTGGAAGCCTCGACGGTCAGTGACGCCAGAACGCCGGAATGCACAGAACAAAGACTGTAATGATCTCCAGCCGTCCCAGCAGCATGCCGAACGACAGGATCCACTTGGCCGCATCCGGCAGGCTGGCGAAGTTGCCGGCCGGGCCAATGGTCTCGCCCAGGCCCGGGCCCACGCCTGAAACGGTGCTGGCGGCGCCGGTCAACGCGGTCATCCAATCCAGCCCAAGCAGCGACAAGGCCAGGGCAATGGCGCAGATGGTGATGGCGAAGAAGAACGAAAAGGTCAGGATCGAGCGGACGATTTCTTCATCGAGGCGGTGGCCGTTGTACTTCTGCTTGATCACCGCGCGCGGGTGAATCAGCTGGTTCAAGTTGGCCTTGAGCAGGATATAGGCGACCTGGAACCGGAAGATCTTGATGCCGCCCGCCGTAGAGCCGGAACAGCCGCCGACAAAGCCCAGGTAGAAGAACAGCATCAGTGAGAAGTTGCCCCAGATGCTGTAGTCCCCCAGCGCAAAACCGGTCGTGGTGACCACGGACGTGACGTTCACCGCCACATGCCGCAGCGCGTCCAGCCAGTGCAGGTCGGTGGTCCACCAGTACCAGGTGCCCAGCACCAGCCAGGTCACGATCAACAGGCCGAGCAAGCCTTGTACCTGCTGATCCTTGATCAGTGCCCGACGGTTGCCGCGCAGCGTGGCCACATACAGGGTGAACGGCAGGCTGCCGAGGATCATCACCACCACCGCCACCCAGTGCACGGCAGGCTGTTTCCAGTGGGCAAGGGACTCATCGGAGGTGGAGAAACCCCCGGTGGAAATGGCTGACATCGCGTGGTTGATCGCGTCGAACAGGCCCATGCCGGCCCACCAGAACGCCAGGCTGCCGAGGATCGTGATGCCCACATACGTCGCCACGATCAGCCGCGCCACCATGTGTGAGCGGGGCATGACCTTTTCCGAGCGGTCCGAGGACTCGGTCTGGAACAGGCGCATGCCACCGATGCGCAGCAGCGGCAGGATCGCCACCGCCATGCCGATAAAGCCGATGCCGCCGAGCCAGTGCAGCAGCGAGCGCCACATCAAGATGCCCGGGGACATGCTGTCCAGCCCGCTCAGCACCGTGGAACCGGTGGCGGTGATGCCGGACATGCTTTCAAAAAACGAGTCGGTGTAGCTGATGTGCTGGGTCAGCAGAAAGGGCAGGGCGGCGAACACGCACACCACCACCCAGCTGGTGACGGTGAGCAGGTACATGTCCCGGGGACGCAGGTGCACATGCTCGGGGCGGCCGGGAATGACCAGGGCTAGGCCGGCGATAAAGGTGATCATGCTGGCCCACAGGAACGAGGGCAGGTCTTGTGTGCGTTCGAAGATCACCAGGGTGGCCATCGGGACGACCATGGCGATCGCAAGGGTGATCAGGAAGATGCCGATGATGAAACCGATGATGCGTAGGGTCGGCAACGCCATGAAATGTGCTCGGGTGATTGGGCAGAGGCGCCATTCTACCTGCGGTGCAGAGCATGTAAACCGGGGCTTGGGAGCAACGTAGATCAACTGTGGGAGCTGGCTTGCCTGCGATAGCAGTGGGTCAGCAACATCTTCATTAACTGATACGCCGCTATCGCAGGCAAGCCAGCTCCCACAGGAGTATGGGGTGGCTGAGAGTGCGCGCATAAAAAAGGCGACCCGAAGGTCGCCTCTCTCAACACCGCACGAATCAGAACTCGTGATCAGCGTTGTCCGGGTTCAGGTCGCTGATGCCCAGCTTGCCGGCAGCGGCTTCGATCGAACCGGTCTGCTTGACCAGTGCCGCGATGGCGTCGCGCACGATCTGGTTGCCCTGGTCGTTACCGGCAGCGATCAACTGATCGTAGTGCTCGCCTTTGTTGGCGTGGTCAACCATGACCTGGATCTTCGCTTCGGTCGACGCCAGGTCGGCCTTGAGCGCGCTGTCGGCAGCCGGGTCGGCCTTGGCCACCAGGGACGACAGGCTGGCGCCGGTCATCTTGGTGCCGTCGACACGGGTGTACTCGCCCAGGTAGACGTTGCGGATGCCCTTGGCGTCGTAGAAGTGCGAGTTGTGGGTGTTGTCGCTGAAGCAGTCTTGCTCGTCTTCTGGCGAGTTGGCTTCCAGGGAAACCTTCATGCGCTCACCGGCCAGTTCGCCCAGGGACAGGCTGCCCATGCCGAACAGCATTTTGCGCAGGCCGTCGGTGGCAGGTTCTGCCTCCAGGGTGGCGCGGTAGTTGTCTTCGACGTTGGGTTTCCAGTTGCCGACCATTTCTTCCAGGTCGCTCACCAGCAGTTGGGTCACGGCGCGCAGGTAAGTACGGCGACGCTCGTTGTTGCCGCCCGTGGCGCCGTCGCCGGTCAGGTAGTCGGAGGCAGGGCGGTTGCCCGCGCCAGGGCCGGTGCCGTTGAGGTCCTGGCCCCAGAGCAGGAATTCGATGGCGTGGTAGCCGGTGGCAACGTTGGCTTCGGAACCGCCCAGCTCATTGAGGCTGGCGAGTTTTTCCGGGGTGATGTCCTTGACGTCGACCTTGTCTTCGCCGACCTGGATCTCGGTATTGGCGATGATGTTGGCGTTGGCGCCCGGGTTGCCCAGGGCGTGCTCGTAGGATTTGTCGACGTAGTCGATCAGGCCTTCGTCCAGGGGCCAGGCGTTCACTTGGCCTTCCCAGTCGTCGATGATGGTGTTGCCGAAGCGGAACACTTCGCTCTGCAGGTACGGCACGCGCGCGGCGATCCAAGCAGTACGGGCTGCTTTCAGGGTTTCGTCGTTCGGGTTGGCCAGGAACGTGTCGATGGCGGTTTGCAGGGTTTTTGCAGTGGACTCGGCGTCGCTGTACACCGCGAATACCATGTCAGCGTAATGCGCGACCACGGCTTTGGCGGCCGTTTCGTCGACCTGGCCTGCTGGGGTGGCAGCCGCTGGAGCGGTAGTGCTGGCAGCCGGGGTCGGCGCCTGGTTTGCGGCGGCCTTGTCTTTACCTTCGCCGCAACCGGCGAGAGAAATGGCAATGGCCAGCAGACTGGCGGTGGCCAGGGGCATACGAATCATGGCGAACATCCTGCTTCGGTTGTTGATAGGGCGCGCGGGGGAGCGCAAAAACTGCGACATAATGCGAAAGATTTGCATTTTGTGTAAAGGTTTATGCGAGGGAAATATTTAGTATCGTTTTGCTGTTTCAGAGAATCGCCGCGTTGTTGCGCTCGGACTGCTTCAGAAAGGCCGCCAGCTCCCGGGCCTGCAGCGGTTTGCTGTAGTGGTAGCCCTGACCTTCGTGGCAGCCTTCGGAGATGATGTAGGCCTCTTGTTCGGCGGTTTCCACCCCTTCGGCGATCACCTGCATCCCCAGGCTTTTGCCCAGTTGGATGATGGCGCGCACGATGGTCGCATCGTCGTCGTCATCGAGCAGATCTTGCACGAAGCTCTTGTCGATCTTGATCTTGTCCAGCGGCAGGCTCTTGAGGTAACTCAGCGACGAATAGCCGGTGCCGAAGTCATCGATGGCGATCAGCGCCCCGGAGCGACGCAGACTCAGCAAGTGTTGGGCGGCGGTGCTGATGTCTTCCATCAGGCCGGTCTCGGTGACTTCCAGTTCCAGGCTGCGCGGCGGCAGGCGGTAGATCTGCATCAGGTTGTTGACCACCCGCGGCAGCTCGGTGTGGTGCAGTTGCACTGTGGACAGGTTGACCGCCATGCGCAGGTCGGTGAAGCCCAGGTCATGCCATTCGCGCAACTGCCGGCAAGCCTGGTCCAACACCCACTCGCCGATCGGAATAATGGTGCCGTTCTGTTCCGCCAGCGGGATGAACAGGTCCGGCGGCACCAGGCCGTGTTCCGGGTGCTGCCAGCGAATCAGCGCTTCCACGCCCACCACGCGATGGTCGCGGTAGCTGATCTGAGGTTGGTACACCAGGTGGAATTGCTCGCGGTTCAGGGCCTCGCGCAGGTCTTTTTCCAGCTCCCGGCGCCGGCGCATTTCGCTGTCGACGCTAGCGATATAGAACTGATAGCGGTTGCGCGAGCGGCTCTTGGCCAACGTCATGGTCTGTTCGGCTTTTTGCAGCAGCTTCTCGGTGCTGTCGCCGTCTTCCGGGAACAAGGTGATGCCGATGGTGGCGCGCAGGCGAATCTGCTCGTGCTCCAGGGCGAACTCGGCTTCCAGGTCATCGAGGATGCTTTGCGCCAGTTCGGCGGCTTCGTAGGGCTGGTCGATATCGGCCTGTACCAGCGCGAATTGGTCACCGCCCAAGCGGGCGAGGGCACCCAGGCGGCCACTGTGGGCGCGCAGACGGTCAGCCAGGGCCAGCAGCAGTTTGTCACCGGCCTGGTAGGTGAACTGTTCGTTGACGCTTTTGAAGTCATCCAGGCCCACGCACAACACCGCCACGCGACGCTGACGGCGGCCGGCGTCGATCAGGATCTTGTCCAGTTGCTCCTGCAATTTCTGGCGGTTCGGCAAACCGGTGAGAAAGTCGTACTGGGCCATGCGCAGCAGGCTGGTTTCGGCCTCATGGCGCAAATGAGTGTTGCGTTCGATGGATTCGAGCAACTGGTTGGCGGTGTTTATCCACAGCCCCAGCTCGTTGCGTTCATGGCCTTTGAGCAGCGGGATCTTGTGTTCGCTGGGCCGGTCCGGGTTGATCGAGGTCAGGTGTTCGATAATCCGCGACAACGGCTTGGTCAGCAGCCAGTGATAGACCAGGTACAGCACCAGGCCCATGGCCAAGGCGCGCAGCACGCCAGAAATGAAGATGATCACCGAACTGACCAGAAAGCCCTTGCCGTAAGTGGCGGTGTCCAGGGTGATGCTCAGGTCGCCGTAATACTCGCTGTAGGGGCCTTTGCCGACCAGTGAGGTGGTGAAGGTGCGTTCCTGGCCAAGAATCAGGTCGGTCAGCCAGCGAGAGGGCGATTGCTGAAGTGCGCGGCTTTTTTCGGCGAGCATGGTTTCGTTGGGATGACCGATAGAGGCCATGCGCACGGCATCGTCCTGGAACAGGCCTTCGATCACTTGCATGCCCATCTCGCGGTCCAGGCTGTAGACAGCCTGGGTCGAGGGGTCGCGAAACATGTCGAGGATACGCTGGGCATCACCGGCCACGGCCTGGCGCGTCTTGTAGGCATCGAAAACGATCTGCGCCGCACTCAGTGCCACGCCCACGATCAATGCCGACAGCAGCACAACCCGTAGCAACTTCACCGACAAGCTGTTTTTGAGTTCCAGCTTCAAAGGGTCATTCCTTGTTCCATGCGGGTAGCCTCAATATGCCATGAGTATTGGCAATCTCGTGATGGCAGTCAAAGGAACATTGGGGCAAAGGCGGGTTAAAGATGATCTGGCGGGGGAGGCAATGAGGGAAGGGCAAGGCGGATTGACACCCGCCTGCCTGAAGAGACCTGACCGCTGATGGGCGGCGCCTCAATCAAGTGGACGGTTACGCCGACTTGGGAAGGTCGAAAGTGATCTTTTTATCGACAGTGGTCGCAAAGTTGATGGTTCCAGACTGGTTAGCGTCTGAAGTGTCTTCGCCGAAAATCTTTTTTGCCGCCCCATCGGCGAAGGGTTGAAGGAGCGCTGAGGCCGCTTTGACAACTTCGCCCGCGACGGGAAGTGCCGCTTTCACGAGATCGCCAACCAGTGGAATAGCGGCTGTTGCTGCGGCGGCTGCTGCAATGGACATATTGAATTCTCCGACAGGTAGTAGAGGTCAATTCCTCTCCCTCCCTGCGTGGTTCGTGTCGTGGCTCTGGTTCCATCGCCCACAAAAAAGCCCGGCAATCACCGGGCTTTTTTTACTGCAAGGGTTGCTTAGGCAGTGAAGGTTTTGCCTTCGAACTGCTCAGCCACGAACTTCCAGTTGACCAGGTTCCAGAACGCTTCCACATACTTTGGACGCACGTTGCGGTAGTCGATGTAGTAGGCGTGTTCCCAGACGTCGCAGGTCAGCAGCGGGGTGTCGCCGCTGGTCAGCGGGTTGCCGGCGCCGATGGTGCTGGCCAGGGCCAGGGAACCGTCAGCCTTTTTCACCAGCCAGCCCCAACCGGAACCGAAGGTACCGACGGACGTCTTGGTGAACTCTTCCTTGAACTTGTCGAACGAACCGAACGCAGCGTTGATGGCTTCAGCCAGCGCGCCGGTAGGTTGGCCACCGGCGTTTGGCGCCAGGCAGTTCCAGTAGAAGGTGTGGTTCCAGACCTGAGCGGCGTTGTTGAAGATGCCGCCCGAGGAGGATTTGACGATCTCTTCCAGGGTCTTGCCTTCGAACTCGGTGCCAGGCACCAGGTTGTTCAGGTTCACGACATAGGTGTTGTGGTGCTTGTCGTGGTGGTATTCCAAGGTTTCCTTGGAAATGTGCGGCTGCAGGGCATCGTGTGCGTAGGGCAGCGGCGGCAATTCGAAAGCCATGATGATTCTCCTAATCAGGTCAGTTGCGGTGAGCGCAAGGCCGATCACGGGCGGCCAAACAAGCGCCGGGGAGTTTGTACTCTTTGCGGCGCAGGGTCCGGATCATAGCACCGGGGGTGCGGCAAAACCACGCAACAACTGTGTGGGATAGAGGTTCCAGAGCGTTTTGGAATATTCGCTACGCGGCAATCAATTGATAAGCCACGCTGAACATCATCGCCGCCACCAGCAGGTCCAGCAGACGCCACGTTGCGGGGCGTGCCAACCAGGGCGCCAGCCACGCAGCGCCGAGCGCCAGGGTGGCGAACCACAGCAACGACGCGCTGGCCGCCCCCGCGACATAAGCGCCGGGTTCGGTTTGTTGCGCGCCCAGCGAGCCGATCAGCAGCACGGTGTCCAGGTACACGTGAGGATTGAGCAACGTCACGGCCAGGGCGCTGAGCAACACGGCACGCAATGAGCGCACCTTTAGGTTATCGCCTTGTTCAAGGCTTTGTTTGGAAAACGCCCGGCGCAATGCCAGGGTGCCGTACCACAGCAGGAACGCCGCGCCGCCCCAGCGCGCAACTGCCAGCAACAGTGGGTTCTGTGCCAGCACCGTGGCCAGGCCGAACACGCCCGCAGCCACCAGCAACGCATCGCATACCACGCACAGCGCCGCCACGGGCAAGTGGTGCTCACGGCGCAGGCTTTGCGCCAGCACAAATGCGTTCTGTGTGCCGATGGCCATGATCAGGCCCAGGGCCACCAACAGCCCGTTCAGGTAGCTTTGCCACATAGTGAGTTACTCCGCGTCTGCTGCCAGTTGCCGCAGCACGCCCATGGCGCGCTCGGCATCGGCGCGGCCGACAAACAGGTGGTCGTGGTAGAAACCGGCGATCACGTTGCAACTGATGCCAGCCTTGCCCAAGGCGCTGGCAAACGCGGCCGTCAGGCCAACGGCTTCAAGGGCCGAATGCACATTCAGGGTTATCCAGGCAGCGACGTAGTCGAAGCTCAGCCCGGCGTCTTCTGCTTGTTGGCGCTCGACAATCAGCGTCAGGCCTTCCTGTTCTCGAAAGCTGCCGATCGCCTCGCACCCTGGCGGGATACGGTTGTCGGGCAGGGTGCAGAACACGTAGTCACCGTCATTGAGTTGCGGGCTCATGCTGCGCAGCAGGGTTGCCAGGGCGGTTTCGCCAGCCATGTGAAGTTCCTTGAAGTAGAGAGAAGCAATGCTGGTCATTCTCACGGGCTACGCTGTATAAGAAAAACCAATATTGCTGATCGCTCATTAGAGAAACTGATGTTCGACTATAAATTGCTTTCCGCCCTGGCGGCGATCGTGGAACAGGCCGGTTTCGAGCGTGGCGCCCAGGTGTTGGGGCTGTCGCAATCGGCGATCTCCCAGCGCATCAAGTTGCTGGAAGCCCGTATCGGTCAACCTGTGCTGGTGCGCGCTACGCCGCCGACGCCCACCGATATCGGCCGCCGCCTGCTCAACCATGTGCAACAGGTGCGGCTGTTGGAGCGTGACCTGCAAAGCCAGGTGCCGGCGCTGGACGAAGAGGGTATGCCCGAGCGCCTGCGCATCGCCCTGAATGCCGACAGCCTCGCCACCTGGTGGGCCGAAGCGGTCAGTGGCTTTTGCGCCGAGCAGCACTTGTTGCTGGACCTGGTGGTGGAGGACCAGACCGTGGGCCTCAAGCGCATGCGTGCCGGTGAAGTGGCGGCCTGTATCTGCGCCAGCGAGCGCCCGGTGGCCGGTGCCCGCAGCCTGTTGCTCGGTGCCATGCGCTATCGGGCGCTGGCCAGTCCGGCCTTTATTGCGCGGCATTTCCCAAACGGTGTGCGCGCGGATCAGTTGGCCCGGACTCCGGCGCTGGTGTTCGGCCCGGATGATTTCCTGCAACACCGCTACCTGGCTTCCTTGGGCGTGGACGGTGGTTTTGAACACCATTTGTGCCCCTCGTCCGAAGGGTTTATCCGCCTGACGGAGGCTGGTCTCGGCTGGGGCCTGGTGCCCGAATTGCAGGTACGTGACCAACTGGAAAAGGGCGTTTTACTGGAGTTATTGCCAGATAAGCCCATCGATGTGCCGCTGTACTGGCATCATTGGCGCAGTGGCGGGCAATTGTTGGGCTTGTTGACCGACCATCTGGCCCAGGCGTGTGGCCAATGGCTGGTGCCGTTGGCGTGACAGCGGGCGTCAAGGCAACAGCGATGAAAAACGAAAGAGCACGGGGTAATACATGAAAATTCTGGTCACCGGCGCAAGCGGCTTCATTGGCGGGCGCTTTGCGCGTTTCGCCTTGGAGCAGGGCCTGGACGTACGGGTCAACGGGCGACGCGCCGAAGGTGTGGAGCACCTGATACGGCGTGGCGCCGAGTTTATCCAGGGTGATCTGAATGACGCCGACCTGGTGCGCGACCTGTGCCGCGATGTCGAAGCCGTGGTGCATTGCGCCGGTGCCGTCGGGTTGTGGGGCAAATACCAGGACTTCCACCAAGGCAACGTGCTGGTGACGGAAAACGTCGTCGAAGCCTGTCTGAAACAACGGGTGGGGCGCCTGGTGCACTTGTCGTCGCCGTCGATCTACTTTGATGGGCGCGACCACCTGGGTCTGACCGAAGAGCAAGTACCCAAGCGCTTCAAGCATCCTTACGCCGCCACCAAGTACCTGGCCGAGCAAAAGGTGTTTGGCGCCCAGGAGTTCGGCCTGGAGGTGATTGCCCTGCGCCCGCGCTTTGTCACCGGCGCCGGGGACATGAGCATTTTCCCGCGTCTGCTGAAGATGCAGCGCAAGAACCGCCTGGCCATCGTCGGCGACGGCTTGAACAAGGTCGACTTCACCAGCGTGCACAACCTGAACGAGGCGCTGCTCAGCAGCCTGCTGGCCACGGGCTCGGCCTTGGGCAAGGCCTACAACATCAGCAATGGCACGCCGGTGCCGGTGTGGGATGTAGTGAACTACGTGATGCGCCAGATGGACATGCCGCAGGTCACCCGGTATCGGTCCTACGGCCTGGCCTACAGCGTGGCGGCGTTGAACGAAGCGTTCTGCGCGATGTGGCCGGGGCGTCCGGAGCCGGCGTTATCACGCTTGGGCATGCAAGTGATGAACAAAGATTTCACCCTCGACATCAGCCGGGCGAGGCATTATCTGGACTACGAGCCCAAGGTCAGCCTGTGGACCGCCCTCGACGAGTTCTGCAGTTGGTGGAAAGCCCAGGATCCGGGGCTCAAGTAAGCTCACATCAGGCAACACATCGGGAACCGAATTCGAGGTTTCAGGTCGACCAGTGCGGCGCGGGCGCGGTTTATACTCCGGTCGCTCGGCTTTCCAGGCAGCCATCTCACCGATTCAGGGTTGATACATGCGTAACGATGCTAACGACGATTTCGACAATGTTCCCAGCCTGCGGGCAGACCACGGGGACGATGATGATTTCGAGCCGACTCCCGCCACCTCCGTGCGTTCGCGCACGACGCCGGTGGTCAAGGTCAAGAGTGCCAGCACCGGCCCGCTGTGGGCGCTGGTCGGCGCGCTGCTGATCGCCTTCGCCGGCCTCGCCTGGTGGAGCTTCCAGCAGATCTCCCTGATGGGCCAGCAACTGGTCGCCACCCAGGAAAGTTTCGCGCGCATCAGCGAAGAAGCGGCAGGGCGCCTGCAGGATATTTCCGGCAAGGTAGTGGCCAGCGAAGCCAGCGTGAACAATGGCAGTGAAGCCCTCAAGTTGCAGATCAAGCAGTTGGAAAGCCAGTTGCTGGAACAGGGCAAACAGCAGGTCGGCGTCGCCGGCCAGGCCACCGTGCTGGACCAGCGCCTGGCGCAGATGACCGCCAGCACCACCGACCTGTCGAACGCCAACGCCAAGCTGCAAGGGCAGGTCCAGGCCCTGACCGACGCCGTAGCGACTTTGAAAGCCGCGCAAGGTGATGCAGGCAAGCGTGATACCGAGATCAAGGACTTGTCCGCCGACGTGGCCGCCCTGAAGAAGCAGGGCAACCCGAGCGCGGCCATCGCCCGTCTCGAGCAGGACCTGGTGGTGTTGAAGAGTGCCCAGGACAACCAGCCGGGCAACAGCGACGCGCCGACCAACAAGGAGTTCGACGTGTTCCGCATCCAGACCACGCGCAACATCACCACCTTGCAAAGCCAGGTGCAGAACCTGCAACAGCAGCTCAGCGCGCCGGCACGGGTCACTCCGCTCGGCCAGTGAGAATCGATGGTGCGACCAGGCTCATCAGGTAGGTCCTGGCCCAAACTGTAGGAGCTGGCTTGCCAGCGATGGCGGTGGGTCAGTCACAGGGTGGCTGACTATTAGAGTGCTATCGCTGGCAAGCCAGCTCCTACGCCTGACTATTGTCACTGGCCTGTGACATTTCCCTTGCCCTTCGTTACTTGCCCCCACCTCGCCCTTGTTTAGACTCCGGTCATCCCACAAAAAATAATAAGGGCCACCCATGACCACACACCCACTGCCTGCCAGCAGTTGGCTGAACGCACCTGCCCATCACGCCTGGCTCGCCAATGAAGGCCAGCGCCTGCTGTCGTTCGCCAAGGCCTCTCGACTGCCCGAGGGCTTCGGCAACTTGGACGACAACGGCCAACTGCCCGCCGATGCCCACGCCGAGACCATGAACACCGCCCGCATGACCCACAGCTTTGCCATGGCCCACGCCATGGGGTTGCCCGGTTATGCCGATCTGGTAGCGCACGGTGTGGCCGCCCTGAGTGGTCCCCTGCGTGATAGCGAGCACGGTGGTTGGTTCGCCACGCCTCACGCGCGGGATGGCAACCGTGGCAAAGCAGCCTACCTGCATGCGTTCGTCGCGCTCGCCGCCAGCTCGGCGGTGGTGGCCGGCGCGCCCGGCGCACAGAATCTGTTGAACGACGCTATCCATATCATCGACCAGTTCTTCTGGAGCGAGGAGGAGGGCGTGATGCTCGAGTCCTTTGCCCAGGACTGGAGCGGCATCGAAGCCTACCGTGGCGCCAACAGCAACATGCACGCCACCGAGGCCTTTCTGGCCCTGGCCGATGTCACCGGCGACACGCGCTGGCTGGACCGTGCGTTGCGCATCGTCGAGCGTGTTATCCACACCCATGCGGCGGGCAACCAGCACATGGTCATCGAGCACTTTGACGCCCACTGGCAACCCCTGCTCGGTTACAACGAAGACAACCCCGCCGACGGCTTTCGCCCCTATGGCATCACCCCCGGCCACGGTTTTGAATGGGCGCGGTTGGTGCTGCACCTGGAAGCCGCCCGCCTGCAGGCCGGGCTCGCCACGCCCGACTGGCTGGTGACCGACGCCAAGGGCTTGTTCGCCAGCGCCTGCGAGTACGCCTGGGCCGTGGACGGTGCGCCCGGCATCGTCTACACCCTGGACTGGAGCCAGCGCCCCGTGGTGCGTGAGCGCCTGCACTGGACCCACGCCGAGGCCAGCGCCGCCGCGCAAGCGCTGCTCAAGCGTACCGGCGAGCTGCATTACGAGACCTGGTACCGACGCTTCTGGGAGTTCTGCGAAACCCATTTCATCGACCGTCTGCACGGCAGTTGGCATCACGAACTGAGCCCGCAAAACCAACCCAGCAGCAAGATCTGGGGCGGCAAACCCGACCTGTACCATGCCTGGCAAGCGGTGTTACTGCCTGCGTTACCCTTGGCACCCAGCATGGCCAGCGCTCTGGGGCGCGGCGCTTATGTCACGAGCTGGTGACATTTGTGCGTCCCTTTGTTACCTGCGCCTGGAAAATCCCTGTTTAAACTCCGTGCAGCGCAAGCTCTAGACTTGCATGCATAACAACAAGAAAAGGTACTCAGATGAACGCGATTAATCGCCTCGCCGTAGCTATTTCCATTGCCTCGTTGTTTCCCCTCAGTGCATTTGCCGCCGACTCGAAAGGGACGGTTGAAGTTGTGCATTGGTGGACCTCGGGTGGTGAAAAAGCGGCTGTAGATGTCCTGAAGGCCCAAGTTGAGAAAGACGGCTTCACCTGGAAAGACGGCGCTGTCGCCGGCGGTGGTGGTGCTACCGCCATGACCGTGCTGAAAAGCCGCGCAGTCGCTGGCAACCCGCCAGGCGTTGCCCAGATCAAAGGCCCGGACATCCAGGAATGGGCGTCGACTGGCCTGCTCGACACCGACGTGCTCAAGGACGTCGCCAAAGAAGAGAAGTGGGACTCGCTGCTCGACAAAAAAGTCTCCGACACCGTGAAGTACGAAGGCAACTACGTTGCCGTACCGGTGAACATTCACCGCGTGAACTGGCTGTGGATCAACCCGGAAGTCTTCAAGAAAGCCGGGATCACCAAGAACCCAACCACCCTTGAAGAATTCTACGCAGCCGGCGACAAGCTCAAAGCGGCGGGCTTCATTCCGCTCGCCCACGGTGGCCAGCCTTGGCAGGACAGCACTGTATTCGAAGCCGTGGTTTTGTCGGTGATGGGTGCAGATGGCTACAAGAAAGCCCTGGTTGACCTGGACAACGCCGCGCTGACCGGCCCGGAAATGGTCAAGGCCCTGACTGAGCTGAAGAAAGTCGCGACCTACATGGACGTCGACGGCAAAGGCCAGGACTGGAACCTGGAAGCGGGCAAAGTCATCAATGGCAAGGCCGGCATGCAGATCATGGGTGACTGGGCCAAGTCTGAATGGACCGCTGCCAAGAAAGTCGCCGGCAAGGACTACGAGTGCGTAGCCTTCCCGGGCACCGACAAAGCCTTCACCTACAACATCGACTCCCTGGCGGTGTTCAAGCAAAAAGACAAAGGCACTGCTGCCGGTCAGCAGGACATCGCCAAAGTCGTGCTGGGTGAAAACTTCCAGAAAGTCTTCAGCATCAACAAGGGTTCGATCCCTGTTCGTACCGACATGCTCAATGAAATGGACAAGCTCGGCTTCGACTCCTGCGCCCAGACCGCTGCCAAAGACTTCCTGGCAGACGCCAAGACCGGCGGCCTGCAGCCAAGCATGGCCCACAACATGGCCACCACCCTGGCTGTGCAAGGTGCGTTCTTTGATGTCGTGACTAACTACATCAACGACCCGAAAGCCGACCCGGCCGACACCGCCAAGAAACTCGGCGCTGCGATCAAGTCAGCCAAGTGATGCTTTTGTAGGAGCCGGCTTGCCGGCGATGCAAACAACGCGGTGTGTCGGTTACACCGAGTTGGCTGCATCGCAGGCAAGCCAGCTCCCACACAAACCGCGCTCCGGCAGAGAGTCACCCTGTAGCCCTTTTTCCCTGTACTGGATTTTCCCATGAGTTCTGTTGCTGTGTTCAGCAAGGCCTCGCCGTTCGATGCACTGCAGCGCTGGCTTCCCAAACTGGTGCTGGCGCCGAGCATGTTCATCGTGCTGGTGGGCTTTTACGGCTACATCCTGTGGACGTTCGTGCTGTCGTTCACCAACTCCACCTTCCTGCCCAGCTACAAATGGGCCGGCCTTGCGCAATACGCCCGGTTGTTCGACAACGACCGCTGGTGGGTAGCGAGCAAGAACCTGGCGGTTTTCGGTGGGATGTTCATCGGCATCACCCTGGTCATCGGCGTGACACTGGCGATCTTCCTCGACCAGAAAATCCGCCGCGAAGGCTTTATCCGCACCATTTACCTGTACCCGATGGCGCTCTCCATGATCGTCACCGGTACCGCCTGGAAATGGCTGCTCAACCCGGGCATGGGCCTGGACAAACTCCTGCGGGACTGGGGCTGGGAAGGCTTCCGTCTCGACTGGCTGATCGACCCGGACCGCGTGGTCTACTGCCTGGTGATCGCGGCCGTGTGGCAAGCCTCCGGCTTCATCATGGCGATGTTCCTCGCCGGCCTGCGCGGTGTGGACCAATCGATCATCCGCGCCGCCCAGATCGACGGCGCCAGCCTGCCGCGCATCTACTGGAGCGTGGTGCTGCCAAGCCTGCGTCCGGTGTTCTTCAGTGCGGTGATGATCCTGGCGCACATTGCGATCAAGAGCTTCGACCTGGTGGCGGCCATGACCGCCGGCGGCCCGGGCTACTCGTCCGACCTGCCTGCGATGTTCATGTACTCGTTCACCTTCAGCCGTGGCCAGATGGGTATGGGTTCGGCCAGTGCAATCCTGATGCTCGGTGCGATCCTCGCGATCATCGTGCCTTACCTCTACTCCGAGCTGAGGACCAAGCGTAATGACTAGTCTCGCTTCCAAACCTTCCATCAGCCTGAGCCGCATCGCGATCTACGCGGTGCTGATCATCGCGGTGCTGCTGTACCTGGTACCGCTGGTGGTGATGTTGCTCACCAGCTTCAAGACCCCGGAAGACATCAGCACCGGCAACCTGCTGAGCTGGCCGACCGTGGTCACCGGCATCGGCTGGGTCAAGGCCTGGGCCACCGTGGACGGCTACTTCTGGAACTCGATCAAGATCACCGTTCCGGCTGTGCTGATCTCCACTGCCATCGGTGCGTTGAACGGCTATGTGCTGTCGTTCTGGCGCTTCAAGGGCTCGCAACTGTTCTTCGGCCTGCTGTTGTTCGGCTGCTTTCTGCCGTTTCAGACCGTGCTGCTGCCAGCGTCGTTCACCCTTGGCAAGATGGGCCTGGCCAGCACCACCACCGGCCTGGTGTTTGTGCACGTGGTCTACGGCCTGGCGTTCACCACGCTGTTCTTCCGTAACTACTACGTGAGCATCCCGGACGCGCTGATCAAGGCCGCGCGCCTGGACGGTGCGGGTTTCTTCACGATCTTCCGCCAGATCATTCTGCCGATGTCCACGCCGATCATCATGGTCTGCCTGATCTGGCAGTTCACCCAGATCTGGAACGACTTCCTGTTCGGTGTGGTGTTCTCCAGCGGTGACTCGCAGCCCATCACGGTGGCGCTGAACAACCTGGTCAACACCAGCACCGGGGCCAAGGAATATAACGTTGATATGGCAGCGGCGATGATCGCCGGGTTGCCGACCCTGCTGGTCTATGTGATCGCAGGCAAGTATTTCGTGCGCGGCCTCACGGCCGGCGCGGTCAAGGGGTAATCATGGCTACGCTTGAACTTCGCAATGTAAACAAGACCTATGGCGCCGGCCTGCCCGACACCTTGAAGAACATCGAACTGTCGATCAAGGAAGGCGAATTCCTGATCCTGGTCGGCCCTTCGGGTTGCGGTAAATCCACGCTGATGAACTGCATCGCTGGCCTTGAAACCATCACGGGCGGCGCGATCATGATCGGCGACCAGGACGTGAGCGGCATGAGCCCCAAGGATCGCGACATCGCCATGGTGTTCCAGTCCTACGCGTTGTACCCGACCATGAGCGTGCGCGAGAACATCGAGTTCGGCCTCAAGATCCGCAAAATGCCCCAGGCCGATATCGACGCCGAAGTGGCGCGCGTAGCCAAGCTGCTGCAGATCGAGCACCTGCTCAATCGCAAGCCGGGCCAGCTGTCCGGTGGCCAGCAACAGCGTGTGGCCATGGGCCGCGCCCTCGCACGTCGCCCGAAGATCTACCTGTTCGACGAACCGCTGTCCAACCTCGACGCCAAGCTGCGTGTCGAGATGCGTACCGAAATGAAACTGATGCACCAGCGCCTCAAGACCACCACGGTCTACGTGACCCACGACCAGATCGAAGCGATGACCCTGGGCGACAAGGTGGCGGTCATGAAGGACGGCATCATCCAGCAGTTTGGCACGCCCAAAGAGATCTACAACAACCCGGCCAACCAGTTCGTGGCGAGCTTCATCGGTTCGCCGCCGATGAACTTCGTGCCCGTGCGCCTGCAACGCAAGGACGGCCGCCTGGTGGCCCTGCTCGACAGCGGCCAGGCCCGTTGCGAGCTGGCGTTGAACATGAACGATGCGGGCCTCGAAGACCGTGACGTGATCCTCGGCCTGCGCCCTGAGCAGATCTTGCTGGCAGCGGGCGAGGGCAATGGTTCGTCGAGCATTCGCGCCGAAGTCCAGGTCACCGAGCCGACCGGCCCGGACACCCTGGTGTTCGTGCAACTCAATGACACCAAGGTCTGCTGCCGTCTGGCGCCGGATGTGGCGCCGCAGGTTGGCGAGACCCTGACCCTACAGTTTGACCCGGCCAAAGTGTTGCTGTTTGACGCCAAGACCGGTGAGCGCCTGGGCACTGCTTCTTCATCGCCTACACAAGGGCATGCCGACAATGTGGCTCAATTCAAAGGCCGCTGAAGTAGATAACTTGTTGTTTTAGCTAAAAAAAGTAAACCGCGTTAGATAAAAACAGTTTAATAACAATAAAGACGAGGATGTAGGGATGAAAAAGCAACACAACAACACTCGGCTGATCTGCCAACTGTCAGCAGCAGCAGCCCTGGTATTGTCCGCCAATGCGATGGCGGCCGATGCATTCAGCTCCGATTCCAAGTGGATGACCGGCGATTGGGGTGGTGAGCGTACCAAGCTGATCGAGCAAGGTATCGACATCAAGGCTGACTACGTTGGGGAAGTCGGTGGCAACCTGCACGGTGGCTACAACAACGACAAAACTGCCCGTTACGCTGACCAGTTCGGTCTGGGCGTAGCACTGGATCTGCAAAAGCTGTGGGGCTGGGACAACACCCAGGCCAAGATCCAACTGACCAACCGTAATGGCGCAAACATCTCCAATGACCGTATTGGCGACCCGCGTGCCGGCACCTTGAGTTCGTCTCAAGAGGTTGATGGCCGTGGCCACATGGTGCGTCTGACCCAGTTCTGGATTCAGCACCAGATGTTCGACAACAAGCTGGATGTGAAACTCGGTTACTTCGGTGAAGGCGAAGACTTCAACACCTTCCCATGCGACTTCCAGAACCTGTCGTTCTGCGGCTCGCAAGTGGGTAACTACGTGAACACCTGGTACAACTGGCCGGTGAGCCAGGCGGCTATCCGCGTGAAGTACAACATCACGCCAGAGCTGTATGCGCAAATCGGTGCGTACAACCAGAACCCGTCGCAGCTGGAGCACGGCAACGGCTTCAAGCTCAGCGGCAGTGGCACCAAGGGCACCGTGATCCCGGTGGAATTGGTCTGGTCGCCGAAGGTCAATGGCCTGCCGGGCGAATACCGTGTGGGTTACTACAAGAGCACCGCCGATGCCAACGACGTACGTGAAGACGTCAACGGTAACGACGCTGGCACCACCGGCGCGGCCTTCCGTGTCCGTAGCAGCAAGACCGGCTACTGGGGTGTGCTGCAACAACAACTCACCACGCACAATGGCGACGCTTCCCGCGGCCTGAACATCGCGGCCAACGTGACCTTCCACGACAAGGACACCAACCTGGTCGACAACTACCAGTCGTTGATGCTGGTCTACAAAGGTCCATTCGACGCGCGCACCAAGGATGACGTCGGTATCGGTGTTTCCCGTATCCACGCCAACAGTGACGTGAAGAAAAACGCCGAGCTGCTCAATGCTGCTGGTGGCTTCACCGACTACGACCAATCGGGTTTCGCACCGCTGCGTAACACCGAGTACAACGTCGAAATCAACTACGGCTTCCACGTCACCAACTGGCTGACCGTGCGTCCCAACCTGCAATACGTCGCCAACCCAGGCGGTGTGAAAGAAGTCGACAACGCGTTGGTAGCGGGCCTGAAAATTCAGTCTACGTTCTAACGTTGTTGCGATAAGCTCCTTCTCTCTGTGCGCATTTTGCGGGTAGCCATGGCTACCCGCTTTTTTTTGAGGAAGGGGAGCACATCTCCCTGTGGGAGCTGGCTTGTCGGATCGCCGCACCGCTGCGATCCAGGCGGCTCGGTACAGCAGGCAAGCTGCGTTGATGCCATCGCAGGCAAGCCAGCTCCCACAAAGACATTCAGGACCGTGGCACATGCATGAGCATCCGCTGCAACGCTTTTTCAAATCCCTGCGCGAGCGACCGGTGTTCGCCTGGGAACGCTTTCAGATGCGCGACGTGTTGGTGATCGACCACCCGTTGTGCCAGGCGGTGTTCAGCCGCCAGGGCGCGCAACTGCTGCATTTTCAGCCGCGGGGCCAGAAGCCCTGGCTCTGGTGTGCGGCCAAGTGGCCCCAGGTCGGCGCCATCCGTGGTGGTGTGCCGGTGTGCTGGCCCTGGTATGGCCGCCATCCGAGCGAGAACGCCTGGCCGTCCCATGGCTGGGCGCGGCTCATCGACTGGAAACTGCTCGACAGCAGCACCGACGAGGACGGCGTACACCTGCACTGGCAATTGCAGCTGTGCGACTGGCAGGTCGACCTGCACGCGCACCTGGGCGAAACCCTGGAGCTGCGCCTGAGCACCGAGCATCAGGACGAGTTGCCGTGCCAGTTGAGCCATGCATTGCACGCGTATTGGCGTATTGGTCACGTTGACGAGATAGCGCTGTCTGGGCTCGATGGTGCGCAAGGTTACGACCAGCTCAACCGCCAGGTCTGTCAGCAGGAAGGCGAGCTGCGGGTGGAGGGCGGGTGCCAACGGGTGTTCCAACACGAGGGCGAACTGCAGCTCAAGGACCACGCCTGGCAGCGTGAGCTGTGCATCGACACCGGCGACAGCGCAGACACCGTGGTGTGGCATCCCGGCAGCCGGCCCTTGTTGGGGGTGAGCTTCAACGAGGCGTCGGGGTTTGTGTGCGTAGAGTCGGCGATGGCCGGGGCGAGTCTGGCGCCGGGGGAGAGGGCGCACCTCAGTTTGCAGGCTAGGGCTGGGGTTTAGCGGTGAGGCTGATGGCGCCATCGCAGGCAAGCCAGCTCCCACATTTGGAATGCATTCCCCTGTGGGAGCTGGCTTGCCTGCGATAGGGTCGGTACGGCTGGCGGAGATTCCTGCTAGTTGAACTCATCCCCCACCGGATACCGGCTGTCATTCAAGCTCTCTTTGATCTTGCGCAGATGCGGCTGGAAATCCACCCCGCGACGCAACGTCATGCCGGTCGCCAGCACGTCCAGCACCGTCAGCTGGATGATCCGCGAGGTCATCGGCATGTAGATGTCGGTGTCCTCCGGCAACGGAATATTCAGGCTCACCGTACTGGCCTTGGCCAGCGGCGAGTTCTCGGCGGTCACGCCGAGTACCGAGGCGCCGTTGCTGCGGGCAATCCGCGCCACTTCCACCAACTCACGGGTACGCCCGGTGTAGGAGATGATCACGAACAACTCGCCGGTATGCGCCACCGAGGCGATCATGCGCTGCATCAGCACGTCGGCATGGGCGGTCACGGCGAGGTTGAAGCGGAAGAACTTGTGCAGCGCATCCATGGCCACCGGTGCCGAAGCGCCCAGGCCGAAGAAGTGGATCTGCCGCGCCTGGATCAACAGATCCACGGCTTTGCTGATCAGGGCCGGGTCCAGGGCCTGGCAGGCGCTGTCCAGGGACGCAATGGCGCTGCCAAAGATCTTCTGCGTGTACGCCTCAGGGTTATCATCGGCTTCCACGGCGCGGCTGACGTACGCGGCGCCACTGGCCAGGCTTTGCGCCAGCTGCAATTTCAGTTCAGGGTAACCGCTCACGCCGAACGAACGGCAGAAACGGTTGACCGTCGGTTCACTGACCGAGGCGGCCTGGGCGAGGGCGGCGATCGAGAAGCGGGTGGCCTGCTGCGGGTTGAGCAGGATGACTTCTGCGACTTTGCGCTCGGCCTTGTTCAATTCTTCGAGGCGGTTCTGGATCTGTTCCAGAAGATTTCGCACGCGGTCCATTCAGTCTTTCCTTCGGGCGACGATGCAAATTAAGGGCGGCAACCAATCGACGAGCGGCCCTTGGAGGTGGCCTATCCTACTGAGCGTAGCTGAACACCACCACTCGGAATGCGTATTTCGGGAAAATGTTGTGGTTATTACTACATTTTTCCTTGAGTGATGCCTTGAAAAAAGGTATTTGTAGCTTAACTTGATAAAAGAACAAACATCATGCCTTCGATAACCGTAGAACCCTGCACCTTTGCCCTGTTTGGCGCCTTGGGTGATCTGGCGCTGCGCAAGTTATTTCCTGCCCTCTATCAACTCGATGGCGCCGGGCTCTTGCACGACGACACCCGCATCCTGGCCCTGGCCCGTGAAGCCGGTACCGAGCAACAGCACCTGGCCCGCATCGAAAAAGAACTGCGCAAATACGTCGGCAAGGAGCTGGACGAAGCCGTCGCCAAGCGCTTCCTCGCGCGGCTGGCGTATGTGCACGTCGACTTCATGAAGGCCGACGACTACGTTGCCCTTGCCGAAAAAGTCGGCAGCGAACAACGCCTGATCGCCTATTTTGCTACGCCGGCTGCGGTGTACGGCGGCATCTGCGAAAACCTGGCCAAGGCTGGCCTGGCGGAAAACACCCGCGTGGTCCTGGAAAAGCCGATCGGCTCGGACCTGGAATCCTCGCGCAAGGTCAACGACGCCGTGGCGCAGTTCTTCCCGGAGAACCGCACCTACCGCATCGACCACTACCTGGGCAAAGAGACCGTCCAGAACCTGATCGCCCTGCGTTTCGCCAACAGCCTGTTCGAAACCCAGTGGAACCAGCATTACATTTCCCATGTGGAAATCACCGTGGCCGAGCAGGTCGGGATCGAAGGCCGTTGGGGTTACTTCGACAAGGCCGGCCAGCTGCGCGACATGATCCAGAACCACCTGCTGCAACTGCTCTGCCTGATCGCCATGGACCCGCCGGCTGACCTGTCTGCCGACAGCATCCGTGATGAGAAGGTCAAGGTGCTCAAGGCCCTGGCGCCGATCAGCCCCGAAGGCCTGACCACCCAAGTGGTGCGCGGTCAGTACATCGCGGGCTACAGCGCCGGCAAAGCCGTGCCGGGCTACCTGGAAGAAGAGAATTCCAATACCCAGAGCGACACCGAAACCTTCGTCGCCCTGCGTGCCGATATCCGTAACTGGCGTTGGGCCGGGGTGCCGTTCTACCTGCGGACCGGCAAGCGCATGTCGCAAAAGCTGTCGCAGATCGTCATCCACTTCAAGGAACCGTCCCACTACATCTTCGCCCCTGAGCAGCGCTTGCAGATCAGCAACAAGTTGATCATCCGCCTGCAGCCGGACGAAGGTATTTCCTTGCGCGTGATGACCAAGGAGCAGGGCCTGGACAAGGGCATGCAACTGCGCAGCGGCCCGCTGCAACTGAATTTTTCCGACACCTACCGCAGCGCACGCATCCCCGATGCCTACGAGCGGTTGCTGTTGGAAGTGATGCGCGGCAACCAGAACCTGTTTGTGCGCAAAGATGAAATCGAAGCCGCGTGGAAGTGGTGTGACCAGTTGATCGCCGGGTGGAAGAAATCCGGTGATGCGCCCAAGCCGTACGCGGCGGGTTCCTGGGGGCCGATGAGCTCGATTGCACTGATCACGCGGGATGGGAGGTCGTGGTATGGCGATATCTGAATTGAAACTGCCCCAGGGCGTCACCCCTAACGAATACCGCACGCCGGTACTGCTGGCGGAAGGCCTGGCCAATGATGTGGCCGCGCAATTGCGCACGGCCCTCAGTGCCCGTAGCGAAGCGACCCTGGTGGTGTCCGGTGGCCGCAGCCCGGTGGCGTTTTTCCAGCACCTGGCCAAGCAAGACCTGGACTGGTCCAAGGTCACCATCACCCTGGCCGACGAGCGCTGGGTGCCGGTGGAGCACGCCGACAGCAATGCCGGTTTGTTGAAGCAGCACCTGTTGAAAGGCCCGGCAGCCAAGGCCAAGTTCTTGAGCCTCTACAGCGCCGCCGCCAACCTTGAAGACGCCGCCTTGCAGGCCGATCGCCTGCTGGGCGAGTTGCCAGCCATTGATGTGCTGGTACTGGGCATGGGCGATGACGGCCACACCGCATCGCTGTTTCCCAACAGCCCGAACCTGAGCGAAGCCCTGCAGCCCAACGGTACCCGCCGTTGCTGGCCGATGCTGGCGCCGACCGTGCCGCACCAGCGCCTGACCATGAGTCGCGCGCTGCTGGCCACGGCGAACTACACCGTGCTGTCGATCTCCGGCAGTTCGAAATTGACCACCTTGAGCGCCGCGCTGGCGAGTGACGACGTCGCTGCCATGCCGATTCGCGCGTTTTTGCAACCTACATTAGAGATTTACTGGTGCCCATGAGCCAAGGATCAGCCGCTATGAACAGCCCTCAACCGACCGTGTCCATGGCGGACAAAGTTGCCCTGATCGACAGCCTCTGCGCCAAGGCGCGGATCCTGCCGGTGATCACCATCGCCCGCGAACAGGACATCCTGCCGCTGGCCGATGCCCTGGCAGCCGGTGGTTTGACCGCATTGGAAGTGACCCTGCGTTCCGAGTTCGGCCTCAAGGCCATTCAGGTATTGCGCGAGCAACGCCCTGAACTGTGCACCGGTGCTGGCACCGTGCTGGATCGCCACATGCTCGAAGCCGCTGAAGTGGCGGGTTCGCAGTTTATCGTCACCCCCGGCATCACCCGCGACCTGCTGGAAGCCTCGGTGCACAGCCCGATCCCGCTGCTGCCGGGCATCAGCAATGCCTCGGGCATCATGGAAGGCTATGGCCTGGGTTATCGCCGCTTCAAGTTGTTCCCGGCTGAAGTCAGCGGCGGCGTGGCTGCGATCAAGGCCCTCGGCGGCCCGTTTGGCGAAGTCAAATTCTGCCCAACCGGCGGCGTCGGCCCGGCCAATATCAAGAGCTACATGGCGTTGAAAAACGTGATGTGCGTGGGCGGTAGCTGGATGCTGGACCCGGAGTGGGTCAAGAACGGCGACTGGGCTCGTATCCAGGAAGTCACTGCTCAGGCGCTGGCGCTGCTGGACTGATCTGATTTATCGAATCGTTGTTGCTGTGCTTGACGGCATTTTTGCGGTGCACTTGGTCGGTGTACCGCTTTTTTTTGCCCGCAGAAAAACCAAGCACTCCGATGTTCAAATGTGGGAGCTGGCTTGCCTGCGATAGCGTTGGGTCAGAAAGTACAAGTGTGACTGATGTACCGTTATCGCAGGCAAGCCAGCTCCCACAGGTTTAGTGGGGGGTTAGCTCGGTGATGGCATTGACCAGGACACTGATGTCCGCCGCCGAGGTGACCAACCCTGGCGTCACCCGAATACAGGTCCCAAATGCCGCGCCCACGCGGGTGGTGGTAAACAGGTTGTAGTCCTTGAGCAAGTGGTCGGCCATGGCCTGCTGGTCCCGGCCGACAAACTTGAAGGCCGTGATCCCGCAGTACAGCCGAGGATCGTCCGACGTCAGCACTTCAATTCCCGCCAACGGCCGCACCTGGCTCACCCACAGGTCCCTCAGGTAATTCACCCGTGCACCCTTGGCTGCCGAGCCACCCAAGGCGCGATGTTCTTCAAACACCAACGGCAAGGTCATCAGCGCGGGAAAGTTGGGTGTGCTGTAGGACGTTCGCGCGCGCACATCCGTGATCGGGTAGTGAAACTCGCCCATGTCCGGGTCGATGTCGGCCAGGCGCTCCGGGGCGATGTACAGAAAGCCCAGGGTCAGCGGCGCGCCGATCCACTTGTGCAGGTTGAAGCCGGCGAACTGGATACCCAACTCTGCCAGGTTGAACTCGATCTGGCCCAGGGCATGGGCGCCGTCGAGGATCACATCGATACTGTGCTCACGGGCGGCCTTGGCAATGGCTTCAACCGGCATTACCAAACCGGTGCGGTGGGTGACGTGGGTCAGGGCCATCAGCTTTAGGCGTGGGTACTCAGCAAACGCTTGGCGATAGGTCTGCACCAGGCTGTCGAAACTGGACGGGTGCGTGTGGGACAGTTCGATCACTTCCACACCACGAACACCCGCCAACCAGCGCATCGCGCCTTTGACCGTGTCGTACTCCAGATCGCTGATCAACACCTGGTCGCCCGGTTGCAGGCGGTTGTAGTTGCGGATCAGCGACTGCAAGGCTTCGGTGGCGTTACGGGTAAAGGCAACGGACTCGGGGTCTACGCTGATCAGCTCGGCCAGTTGGCGCCGGATCTCGACGTTTTCGCCCTGTTCGAAGCGCTGGCGCACGTGCAGCGAGTTGCTGCGGTTGATGAACGCGACGTGCTCCAGGTACTGCGCCCGGACTACGCGGCTCATGCGTCCGAAATAACCGTTTTCCAGGTTGATCGGGCCCGGCTCCCGTTCGTAGTTCCCGGCGATGGTCTGCCAGTGGTGTTCGTTATCAGCATTCCTTGGCATGGCGGGGCTCTTAATGGCGAGGGGCGGGCTTACCGTGTTTTACGCGCAGCGGCTCCAGCAGTTCGGACAGGCCGTTGCTGTCGATTTCCTGCATGAGTGCCAGCAAGCCCCCCAGCTCGCCGTGGGGGAAACCTTCACGGGCAAACCAGTTCAAGTACGGCCCGGGCAGGTCGGCGATGATCCGTCCCTTGTACTTGCCGAAGGGCATTTCGCGGGTGATCAGCAGTTCAAGTTTTTCGGGGTTCATAAGGCTTCAGGCGCGTGAGTCGAGGCCTTGGAAAATACAGGCATTCTGCATGAAGGCCAATTGACAGATCATGCAAATAACGTACATACAGATGGTTCAATAAATATTAACTCATTGAAAAATAAAGGAAAAATTGTTTTCAAAAACCTGGCACGGGCGCTGCAATCATTAAGACAACCTTCTCAACCCGCACAAGGAATTGAAAAATGACTGACATCAACAAAGAATCGATCTCCGTACTCAACGACCTGATCGAGACCAGCAAAGATGGCCAGAAAGGTTTCGCGACCTGCGCTGAAGACATCAAGCACCCAGAGCTCAAGGCGTTGTTCGTCAAGCGCTCTGCCGACTGCGCAACCGCCGCCGCCGAGCTGCAAACTGCAGTGCGTGCCTTGGGTGGTGATCCGGAAGAGTCCGGCAGTGTGGCCGGCGCCCTGCACCGTGGCTGGGTCGACGTGAAGTCGCTGGTCACCGGTAAAGATGAAGAGGCGGTGCTGAATGAAGCCGAGCGCGGTGAAGACCACGCACTGAAGGCTTATAAGGAAGCGATCGAGAAAATCAACAAGCACAACCTGCTGGGTATTCGTGACCTGGTGGAGCGTCAGTTCCACGGCGCACAGCGCAACCACGACCAGGTGAAAGCCCTGCGTAATCAGGCTCGCGCTCAGTCGTAAGCCCTGTTAAGCCCTATGTTGTAAACCATGTGGGAGCGGGCTTGCTCGCGAAGACGGAGTGTCAGTCGACTGATAAGTGACTGACCCACCGCTTTCGCGGGCAAGCCCGCTCTCACATTTGTTTTGCATTGTTCGTTAGATAAATATCAGCCAATGCTGATCGGTGGCAGCTCAGTCAGCTCAACCACTTGCTGCTTGCGCGGCGCCAGGATCTCGGCCTCGCCATCCACCACCAGCTCATCGCGCTGGTTGAACACGCGGGTGGCAATGCGCACGCGGAACTTGGGCAGCTTCTCGAGGATTTCCAGGCGCACGGTCAAGGTGTCGCCGATCTTCACCGGCTTCTGGAAGCTCATCTGCTGGCCGATGTAGATGGTGCCCGGCCCAGGCAACTCGCAGGCCACGGCGGCGCTGATCAGGGCGCCACTGAACATGCCGTGGGCGATCCGCTCCTTGAACATGGTGGCTTTGGCGTACTCGGCATCCAGGTGCACTGGGTTGTGGTCGCCGGACATGGCGGCGAACAGCTGGATATCGCGCTCCTCGACGGTCTTGCTGAAGCTGGCAGTCTGGCCGACTTCGAGGGCTTCGTACGGGGTGTTGGTAACCTGAGTCATCTAAAGGTACATCCTGTGGCTAATCGGAGATTATCGGCTGATTTTAAAGGAAAGTTATTCGTAGCGGGCCGGCCTGTGCAGCGTCAGGGCCTGGTCGAGCCACGTCAGCACATCCGCTGTGACTTCATCACGGTTGGTTTCATTGAACACTTCATGTCGCGCCTGCGGGTAGATCGTCAATTGCAGGTTTTGGCAGCCGGCCTCACGCAGGGCGTGGGCCAGGCTGTTGAGACGCTTGCCCTCGCTCACCGGATCACATTCGCCGCCCGTGACCAGGATCGGCAGGCCCGGGTCGATCTGGGCGAGGTTGGACGCCTTGCTGATCTGTTGCAAGCCGCCCAGCAGGTCGATCCACAGCTGGTTGGTGCAACGAAAACCACACAGCGGGTCATTGATGTACTTGTCGACTTCGGCCGGGTCGCGGCTGAGCCAATCGAAGGCTGTGCGGTTGGGCTTGAACGCCTTGTTGAAGGAGCCGAACGACAGGAAGTCGATCAGCGCACTGCGCCCGCGCAAGCCCTGGCGTGCGCGCTCGATGCGCGCGATCACCCGCGCCGCACGGTACAGCGCCACTGGCTGGAAATTCGAACCACTGAGAATCGCGCCACTCAAGCTGGCGCTGTGGTGCAGCAGGTAGGCCTGGGCGATATAGCTGCCCATGCTGTGGCCCAGCAGGATGATCGGCAGCCCCGTTTGCTGGTGCGCAATGTGCTGGTTCAGGCTGGCCAGGTCACTCACCACCTTGTTCCAGCCGTCGTGCTCGGCGAACAGCCCCAGCGTGCCTTCGTCCGCCGTGCGGCCATGGCCGCGCTGGTCCAGTGCGTACAACCCGTAGCCCGCGCCACACAGTGCCTCGGCCAGGCGCCCATAGCGGCCGCTGTGCTCGGCCATGCCGTGGGACAGCATGACCATCGCCTTGGCCGGGCCCTCCGGCAGCCATTGATTGACGTACAGGCGGCTGCGGTCATTCGCGGTCAGCCAGAAGGTGCTGTGGTTCATGGCGCTTCCTTTGCTCAGGTTCGATGCAGTGTATAGCTCATCTGCCAGGGACTTGGGTATCAGCCTACGCCTCAGGGGCAAGATTCATACAATCAATGACACGGTTTGGCGTATTTGCCTGTTTGGCCATAGCTGCTAACGTCCCCAAAGCTCCGCTTTTTATAGCCGCCTGCTTTTATAGCGGCAGCGGTCGGACACACTCAGGTAAGAGGACAAGAATAATGCAACCTGATTTCTGGAATGACAAACGCGCGGCGGGCGTTCCCAACACCATCGACCTGACCACCTACAAGTCCGTGATCGAGGTGTTCGAGCGTTCCTGCAAGGCCTTTGCCGACCGTCCGGCATTCAGCAACATGGGCATCACCCTGACCTACGCCGAGCTTGAGCGCCAAAGTGCGGCGTTCGCCGGTTACCTGCAGCAGCACACCGACCTCAAACCCGGCGAGCGCATCGCGGTGCAGATGCCCAACGTGCTGCATTACCCGATTGCCGTGTTCGGCGCCCTGCGCGCCGGGCTGATCGTGGTCAACACCAACCCGCTGTACACCCCACGGGAGATGCGCCACCAGTTCAAGGACGCCGGCGTGCGTGCGCTGGTTTACCTCAACCTGTTCGGTTCGCGGGTGCAGGAAGTCTGCGCCGACACCGAGATCGACTACCTGATCGAAGCCAAAATGGGCGACTTCATGCCCGCCGCCAAAGGCTGGCTGATCAACACCGTGGTCGACAAAGTGAAGAAGATGGTGCCGGCCTACAGCCTGCCACGGGCGGTGTCGTTCAAGCGTGCGCTGCGCATGGGCGCGGGCCTGGGCGTGACTCGCCATCCGGTGACACTGGATGACATCGCCGTGCTGCAATACACCGGGGGCACCACCGGCCTGGCCAAGGGCGCGATGCTCACCCATGGCAACCTCGTCGCCAACATGCAGCAGGCGCGGGCGTGCATGTCCCAGGTCGCCGATGACGGCCAGCCGCTGGTGCGGGAAGGGCAGGAGGTGATGATCGCGCCGCTGCCGCTGTACCACATCTATGCATTCACAGCGAACTGCATGTGCATGATGGTGACCGGCAACCACAACGTGCTGATCACCAACCCACGCGACATCGGCGGCTTTATCAAGGAACTGAAGAAGTGGCGGTTCTCCTGCCTGCTCGGGTTGAACACTTTGTTTGTGGCGCTGATGGACCACCCGGATTTCAAGACTCTGGATTTCTCCCACCTCAAGATCACCAACTCCGGCGGCACCGCGCTGGTCAAGGCCACGGCCGAGCGTTGGAAGGCACTCACCGGTTGCTCCATCGGCGAAGGCTACGGCCTCACGGAGACGTCGCCGGTGGCGAGCACCAACCCGTATGGCAGCCAGTCGCGGCTGGGCACCGTGGGCATTCCGGTGCCGGGCACGGCGATGAAGGTCATCGATGATGAAGGCCGCGAATTACCGTTGGGCGAGCGGGGCGAGCTGTGCATCAAGGGCCCGCAGGTGATGAAGGGCTACTGGCAGCAGCCGGTCGCCACCGCCGAGACCCTGGACGCCGAGGGTTGGCTCAAGACCGGCGACATCGCGGTGATCGACACCGATGGCTTTGTGAGCATTGTCGACCGCAAGAAAGACCTGATCATCGTCTCGGGCTTCAACGTGTACCCCAACGAGATCGAAGACGTGGTGATGGCGCACCCGGCCGTGGCCAACTGCGCCGTGATCGGCGTGCCGGATGAGCGCACCGGCGAGGCGGTCAAACTGTTTGTGGTGGCGCGCACCCAAGGGGTGAGCCTTGAAGAGTTGAAGGCGTACTGCAAGGCCAACTTCACGGGGTACAAAGTGCCTAAACACATTGTGTTGCGCGAGTCGTTGCCGATGACGCCGGTGGGGAAAATTCTGCGACGTGAGCTTCGCGACATCGCTTGATTTGAAATAGGGTAAAAATTGTGGGAGCTGGCTTGCCTGCGATGGCGGTGTATCAGTCACAGGATGTATTGACTGATACACCGCCATCGCAGGCAAGCCAGCTCCCACATTGCTATTTGTTGATCTGAAAGGCCCATTCCAGAGCCTTTTACTGGGGGAATTTGCCCTGGTTTAAAGTGTGACCAAATATTGTAGGACAGTCGTGATTATGACTGTGGGGCCCTCCTTTGGCTCTAGGCGGCCCTTGGCAAAGCTGCTACTCTCGGCGCGCTTTGTGACGTCTAGGCCTGCTTGAAAGCGCCAGATTCACCTAAAAAAACATACACCAATAATAATCGCATCAAATGCGATGATGAATTCGCGTCGCTGAGGAGTGGGCTTCCATGAACGAAGACTTTTGGAAGGATAAGTACCCCGCCGGGATTGCTGCAGACATCAATCCAGACGAGTATCCGAATATTCAGGCGGTACTGAAGCAGTCCTGCCAGCGCTTCGCCAACAAACCGGCTTTCAGCAACCTGGGCAAGACCATCACCTACGGTGAGTTGTACGAATTGTCCGGCGCGTTCGCCGCGTACCTGCAACAGCACACCGATTTGAAGCCCGGTGATCGCATCGCCGTGCAACTGCCCAACGTCCTGCAATACCCGGTCGCCGTGTTCGGTGCCATCCGCGCCGGCCTGATCGTGGTCAACACCAACCCGCTGTACACCGCGCGGGAAATGGAACACCAATTCAACGACTCCGGTGCCAAAGCCCTTGTGTGCCTGGCCAACATGGCCCACCTGGCGGAAAAGGTCGTGCCCAAGACCTCCGTCAAGCACGTGATCGTCACTGAAGTCGCCGACCTGTTGCCGCCGCTCAAGCGCCTGCTGATCAACAGCGTCATCAAGTACGTGAAGAAGATGGTCCCGGCCTACCACCTGCCGAAGGCGATCAAGTTCAACGACGTGCTGGCCAAGGGGCATGGCCAACCGGTCAGCGACGCCAACCCGGCCAGCAGCGATGTGGCCGTGCTGCAATACACCGGTGGCACCACCGGCGTGGCCAAGGGCGCGATGCTCACCCACCGCAACCTCGTCGCCAACATGTTGCAGTGCAAGGCGCTGATGGGCTCCAACCTCAACGAGGGCTGCGAGATCCTGATCACGCCGCTGCCGCTGTACCACATCTATGCGTTCACCTTTCATTGCATGGCGATGATGCTGATCGGCAACCACAACATCCTGATCAGCAACCCGCGCGACCTGCCGGCGATGGTCAAGGAATTGTCCAAGTGGAAGTTCAGCGGCTTTGTCGGCCTGAACACCCTGTTCGTTGCGCTGTGCAACAATGAAGCGTTCCGCAAGCTGGATTTCTCGGCGCTCAAAGTCACCCTGTCCGGCGGCATGGCCCTGCAACTGGCAGCCGCCGAGCGCTGGAAAGACGTGACTGGCTGTGGCATCTGCGAAGGTTACGGCATGACCGAAACCAGCCCGGTGGCCACCGTCAACCCGATCCAGTACACCCAGATCGGCACCATCGGCATTCCTGTGCCGTCGACCCTGTGCAAGGTCATTGCCGATGACGGCAGCGAGTTGCCTTTGGGCGAAATCGGCGAGCTGTGCATCAAGGGCCCGCAGGTGATGAAGGGTTACTGGCAGCGTGAAGACGCCACCGCCGAAATCCTCGACAGCGAAGGCTGGTTGAAGACCGGTGATATCGCGCTCATCCAGCAAGACGGCTACATGCGCATCGTCGACCGCAAGAAGGACATGATCCTCGTCTCCGGTTTCAACGTGTACCCCAACGAACTGGAAGACGTGCTGGCCGGCCTGCCGGGCGTGCTGCAATGCGCGGCCATCGGTGTGCCGGACGAGAAGTCCGGGGAACACATCAAGATCTTCATCGTGGTCAAGCCGGGCGCGACGCTCACCAAGGACCAGGTGATGGAGCACATGCGCGCCAACCTCACCGGTTACAAAGTGCCGAAGGCCGTGGAATTCCGCGATGCGTTGCCGACCACCAACGTGGGCAAGATCTTGCGGCGTGAGTTGCGTGATGAAGAGCTGAAGAAGCTGGGCCTTAAAAAGTAACCCATAAAAAACCCCGCTGATGCGGGGTTTTTTGTGGCCTGCTGATTTTCCGATTTGGAATGCATACCCTGTGGGAGCTGGCTTGCCTGCGATAGCGGTTTGCCAGTCGATACATCAGGTGACTGAAATATCGCTATCGCAGGCAAGCCAGCTCCCACAGTTTTTTGACCGAGTGTTTACAGGGAAAACTGCGCGAAGCTGACACCGGCACCAGCCGGGCGCACGTCCTTGAGGAACGAGTCCTTGTCCGCGCTCAGCTCCAGGGTGATCTCCGGCTTGCGCTTGCCGGCATTGCGCACCACCAGGCCTTCGAGCTTCTCGCGCAGGAACACCGTCGGCACCTTCAGGTGCAGCAACTGGTCGGTCTCGGCGTTGTGCATCAACAGGTGGATCCACTCGTACTGACCGATCGCGATACGGCCCACCGGCAGGTCGAACCACCAGATGTTGCGTTTGCGGTCCAGGTCGGTGAAGTGGCAGTTGTTGACGCCGAGTACGGCACCGCCCAGTTCGGTGTTTCTGCGGGCGATGGCCTGTGCTTTATTGAGTTTCATAACCTTCCTACGGGATCTGTTATTCAGCGTTATAGCCTGAATGTGCCGGGCATTCTCGTGGGTTGGCTGCAAAACATAAAGCCAAACCTGCGGCCGGCGATGAAATGCCGCGTGAAAATAATTGAAACTCTGCCGAACGGCCTCGGGTCAATCTCTAGGTAATGACCAAAACCCTTGATTGTTCTTCTGGAGAAATACCATGGGCAGCACAGCGGATAAGGCAAAAGGTTTGAAAGACGAAGCCGTCGGCAACATCAAGCAAGGCGTCGGCAAAGTCACCGGCAACGACAAACTGCGCGCTGAAGGCGTGGTGCAGGAAAAGAAAGGCCAAGTCGAAAAAGCGATTGGCGACACCAAGGACGCTGTGAAAAAAGCCACCAAATAAGTGTGCTTTCCAGCAGTGCAAACGGCCATCCACGGATGGCCGTTTTTATGTCATCTGTTACCGCTAAAGTTTCGAAATTGTTTCAAGGTCGCCAAATAGGCTACCTTGATGTAGAAAACGGCCCCTGAGTCGCCCACTGAACTCAACCTTTTTGCGGCGAAAGGAGACGCTATGATCTTTCCGGTACTGCAAGGCCTCAAGCTGCACCAGGTGCTGGTGCGCACCGTCAAAGAGTTCGTCGATGACGAGATGCCCACCTATGCCTCGGCACTGGCCTACCAGATGCTGTTCTCCCTGTTTCCCTTCCTGCTGTTCTTGATCGCCCTGATCGGTTTCCTGCGCCTGCCGGACTTTTTCAGCTGGCTGCGCATGCAGTCGGAGCTGGTACTGCCGCCCCAGGCCCTGGAGCAGGTCAACCCGGTGATCGACCAGTTGCAGCAATCCAAGGGCGGCCTGCTTTCGGTGGGTATCGTGATCGCCCTGTGGACCGCCTCGGCGGGTGTGCGCCTGATGATGAGCGCAATGAATGCCGCGTATGACGTGGTCGAGGGCCGGCCGATCTGGAAGCGTTTTCCGCTCTCGGTGTTCTACACCGTTGGAATCGCGGGCATGTTGCTGGCCGCCGCCGCGCTGATGGTGCTCGGCCCGCAGGTAATGGAATGGCTGGCGGGGCAAATCGGCATGCAGGATATCGTGGTCACGCTGTGGACCATCCTGCGTTGGCCGCTGATTGTGATCTTGCTGATGTTCGCCGTGGCCCTCATGTACTACGTGATGCCCGACGTGAAGCAGAAATTCCGCTTTATCACTCCGGGCTCGGTGCTGGCCGTGGTGGTGTGGATCGTCGCCTCCCTTGGCTTTGGCTACTACGTCAAAACCTTCGCCGACTACAACGCCATGTATGGCAGTATCGGTGCGATCATCGTCCTGCTCCTGTACTTCTATATTTCTGCCGCCGTGCTGCTGCTCGGCGCGGAGATGAATGCCGTGATCGAACACATGTCGGTCGAAGGCAAGGACCCCGGCGAGAAGGATTTTGATGAGCACAGCGCCACGGATGAAAAACAACACGTCTCAGGCCTCGGCCGTGACCACTCCAAGCCCACTACCGATGAAGTCTGATCGATGATCCGTGAAATCCTGAAAATGGGCGACGAGCGCCTGCTGCGCATTGCGCCACCGGTCCCCCCGGAAATGTTCGACAGCCCCGAGCTGTGGCAATTGATCGATGACATGTTCCAGACCATGGAACACGTGGGCGGCGTTGGCCTGGCCGCGCCGCAGATCGGCGTTGATCTGCAGCTGGTGATCTTTGGTTTCGAAGCCAGCGAACGCTACCCGGACGCGCCTCCGGTGCCGCAGACCATCCTGATCAACCCGTTGATCACGCCGCTGAGCCCGGTGTTGGAAGAGGGTTACGAAGGTTGCCTGTCGGTGCCGGGCCTGCGTGGCGCCGTGAACCGCTACCAGCAGATTCGCTACGAAGGCTTCGACCCCAAGGGCGAGCCGATTGTGCGCGTTGCCGACGGCTTTCATGCGCGGGTGGTGCAGCACGAGTGCGACCACCTGATCGGCCGGTTGTACCCGTCGCGGATCACCGACTTCAGCAAGTTCGGCTTTATCGAAGTGATGTTCCCCGACATGGACCCCACTGCCGACGACTGACCCTCTGACACAACACCGATCAAAACTGTGGGAGCAGGCAAGCCAGCTCCCACATTGGTTTTGTGTTCAGTCGGGTTATTGGGCGGGCTTCACAAACCGCAACGTCATCCGGTCCGACTCGCCAATCGCCACATACCTGGCCTTGTCCTGCTCACCCAATCGCAACGTCGGTGGCAAGGTCCACACGCCACCGGCATAGTCCTTGGTGTCCTTCGGGTTGGCATTCACCTCGCTTTGCCCCGCCAGCTTGAACCCGGCATCGGTGGCCAGCTTCACCACCTGGGCGGTGGTCAGGTAGCCGCTGTCCTTGATGGCCTCCAGGTTCGCCCCGTCTTTGGCTCGATGATCTTCCACACCCAGCACGCCACCCGGTTTCAGCACCTGATAAAACGCGCTGAACGTGGCCGGCGCGGTGCCGGCTTCTACCCAGTTATGCACATTACGAAAGGTCAGCACGGCATCGGCCGACGCCGGCTTGCCGAACACTGGCGCCTTGGGATCAAACTCCACCACCTGAGCCTTGGCGTACTGTGCAGGGGCGGCGGCGAATTTCTTCTTCAGGTTCTCTTCGGACGTGCGCGCGTAGGTACTGACGCTGGCTGCCTGCACGGCGGCGATGTAATGCCCGTGGTCCTTGAGCAGCGGCGCCAGCACTTCGCTGTACCAGCCGCCCCCCGGGGTGATTTCGATCACCGTCTGTTTGGCGCCCAGGCCAAAGAATTCCAGGGTCTGTTGCGGGTGGCGATAAACATCACGCGCACTGTTGGCCGGGTCGCGCCAGGTGCCGGCGAGCACGCTGGCGTATTGCTTGGCGCTGATCGGTGCGTCGGCTGCGTGGCTCATGGCCGGGGCGAGGAGGGCGGTGAGGGAGAGGGCTGCAAGCGTCTTGTTCATGATCGTCCTGTTTGGGGCCACTGTGCCGTCGAGGCTAGCATGGGCCCTCCACCGGCTGATCACACATTATCGAAGGTCGACCTCACCAACGGTTCTAAGCCCATGGCGATCATCGGCTTGTTGCGCTTGTAGCGCACCAGCCGCTCGCTCAAGGATTGAGGCAATAGCGTTTGCTGGCTGAACCCCATGCGCTGATAAAGCCCCTCAAGGTCCGGGTGGCACAGCAGCCACACCGTGCCTTCACTCGACGCCACCGCCTGGCGGATCAAGCGCGCCGCCAGGCCCTGGCCGCGATAGGCCGGGGCCACGAACACACCGGTCAGCCACTGCCCGCCGATCACCGGGGTCAGGCATAGCCCGGCGACAATCTCGCTGTCCCGCGCCACCCACAAACGCCCGCCCTTGAAGGCTTTCATCGACGAGTCGTGGCTGCGATAAAACTTGTTCAGCAGCGGCCACAGAGGCTCTGCCAGCAGTTCCAGGGTCAATTCAGGCATGGTGGTCAAACAGGCGTTGTGAAGGGGCGGGGATTATAAGCGCCTTCTGCCGCCCAATAGGTGGTATACCCAGTGCTACATCCCCTGCACGTGGAGTACGCATCATGGCCAAAGGTATGGATTCAAAGAAAGCCGCGAAGAAGAAACCGGCCAAGACCGCCGATGAAAAACGCGCCGACAAGAAAGCCAAGAAATCCGAAACCGGCTTGTTCGGCCATTGAGTTCCAAGCTTAGAACCAAATGATCTGCAAGATTTTCCGGCCTCGCTGCACAGAGCAGGAAACACCTGCTCTGAGCTGCCGATGGCCAACTACCTTGATCTGACCCAACGCCGGGAAATCGAAGCCCTGGCGCAACGTTTTACCGTACGCACCGAATGGCCGACCTGGCTGCTGATCATCGGCGTGTACGCCGGCTGGTTCAGCGTGATGTTCGCCAGCCATTGGCTGGGCCTGTGGCTGAGCACCTTGTTGCTGATCCCGCTGGTGACGCTGTGGCTGTCGGTACAACACGAACTGCTCCATGGCCATCCCACCCGTTCGCTGTTCGTGAACAAACTGCTCGGCTACGCGCCGTTCGCCGTGTGGTACCCCTATACGCTGTACCGCGACAGCCACCTGCTGCACCACAACGACGAAGACCTCACGCTGCCGGGCATCGACCCGGAAAGCCGCTACCTCAAGCAAGCCCAATGGGACAGCAGTTCGCTGTTCGAACGCGGCGTGCACTGGCTGACCAAGACCGTGCTTGGCCGTTTCCTGTTGGCCGCTCCGTTGGCGATTGGCCGGCTGGCCCGCCATGAGTGGCAACGCCTGCCGCAGGTATGGCCGATGTGGCTGGCCCACGGCGCCGTCACAGTACTAATGCTCGGCTTTATCGCCCACTACAGCGCCTTGTCGGTGCTGCACTACCTGTTGCTGGTCAGCGTGCCGGCCTTGTCCCTGGCGTCGATCCGTTCCTACTATGAGCACCGCCCGCACCCGCAACCGGAACAACGCACCGTGCTCAACGAAGCGTCCTGGCCGTGGACCTGGTTGTTCCTCAACAACAACCTGCACCTGGTGCACCACGACTTGCCGAAACTGCCCTGGTATTTGCTGCCCGCGGTGTATCGCGCGCGCCGCGAGCAGTGGGTGGCCCGCAGCGGTGGGTTCTTGGTGCAGGGCTATGGCCAGTTGATCAGCCGTCACGGCCTCAAGGCCATCGACAGCCCCCGGCATCCTTTTGCGTGAGACAAGACCATGAGTGAGCATTACGCCGAGCTGCTGATGTACGTCGCGCCGGATCACATACACCAGGCCAACCAGCAGTGGCTGGCACGTATTCTTGAACGGCTCGGCCTCAGCCGCCGCAACGCCGACCACCTAGACCTGCACGGTCTGTGGCTCGCCCCCGAACTGCTCGTCACACAAACCTGCGGCTACCCGCTGATGACCCGGTTGCGCGGCAGGGTCCGCGTCATCGGCCGCCCGCGCTACGAGTTGCCCCACAGCAGCGGCGGCGAACATTGCAGCCTGCTGCTGACCCGCGACGACAACCCGCGTACCAGCCTGGCGCAGTTCTACGACAGCCGTGGCGTGATCAATGGCCATGATTCCAACAGCGGCATGAACCTGTTGCGTGAACGCCTCGCGCCGTTGCAGCGCGATGGCCGCTTCTTCGCCAGCGTCGGCATCAGCGGCGCGCACCGCGAGAGCCTGCGCTGGCTGCGGGAAAACCGCGCCGACCTCGCCGCCATCGACAGCGTGACCTACGACTACCTGGCCCGTTTCGCCCCGCAGGACGTGGCGGGGCTGCGCCTCATCACCCGTAGCGCGCCCAGCCCGTCCTTGCCTTACATAGGCCCGCTGGGTTTGAGCGATGAACAGGTCGCCACGATCCGCCAGGCGATGAACCAGGCGCTGCAGGATTTGCCGCAGGTGGTTGAAACCCTGGGCGTGCAGGAGGTGCTCCCGGCCAGCGAAGACGACTATCAGGTGCTGCTGGACTATCAACAGCAAGCCGCCAGCGCGGGATACTCGGAACTTCAATAAGGTTATATAAAAATACCTTTTAAATATTATTAAAGAATAAGTCGCCTTGCTAGGATCGCTCCACCGGAACACCGGACATAACGCGCAACCTACTCAAATGGAGCCACTATGTCCGGCGCCGACACTTCTCACAGCGATTACGTGGGCGGATTGTTCCGCAGTCATTACGACTGGCTGTGCAGCCGTTTGCACCGTCATCTCGACTCCCGTGCACACGCCGAAGACATCGCCGCCGACACCTTTGTCCAACTCTTGAGTTCGCCGGGTGTGATGCCGATCCGGCAACCCCGCGCCTTGCTCACCACCATTGCCCAGCGCCTGATGTACCAGCTGTGGCGTCGTCGGGACCTGGAGCGCGCCTACCTCGACGCCCTCGACAACGACGAAACCTCCACCGCACCCTCGCCGGAAGACCTGGCGCAAATGCTCGAAGCCCTGCAGGCCATCGACCACTTGCTCGACGGCTTGCCGGCCAAGGTCAAGGCGACCTTTTTGTTGTCGCAGCTCAATGGCCTGACCTACCCGGAAATCGCGGCCGAGCTGGGCATTTCCCAGCGCTCCGTGAGTGACTACATGGCCAGCGCCCTCAACCGTTGCCTGCGGCTGTGCCTGGAATGAACGACGAACTGATCGACAGTGCCACGCACTGGTACGTGCTGTTGCGTTCGGGTCAGGCCACGGCGGCGGATTGGCAGCGTTATCACCAGTGGCGCGCCAGTGACCCGCGCCACGAAGCGCTGTGCCAGCAACTGGAGACACGTCTGGGGGTGTTTCAGATTCCCCAGGCCCAGAGGGTGAGCGGCAAAGTGTTGCAGCAGGCGTTGGACGCGCCTTCCAGTCGGCGCCAGGTGTTGCAGGTCGCGTTGGCCGGCGCAGGCGTGGCTATCGGCGCAGCGCTGCTGGCCAAGCCCATGGGCTTGTCGGAGCTGACCGCCGATGTCCGCACCGGCACCGGCGAGCGCCGCACCGTCACCCTGGCCGATGGCAGCGAATTACTGTTGAACGCGCAAAGCGCGGCGGATATCCAGTTTGATTCGCAACGGCGCCTGGTGCGCCTGCGCGAAGGCGAGTTACTCGCCAAGGTTGCCAGCGACCGCAATCGACCGTTTCTGATCCAGACTGACCACGCGCGCCTGCACGCCTATGGCAATCGCTTTTTGGTGCGTGAGCGGGAAGGGCAGGGCCAGGTCGTCGCGCTCAACGGCGCGGTGCAGATCGACCGCCAGGACGGCGAGCGCCTGCAACTGGCGGCCGGCCATGAAGTGCACTACGACCCCACGGGTTTTGGTCCTGTTGAAGCCAGTTCTTCCGCCGCGACCGCGTGGGTCGATGGCTTCCTGCAGGTGCGCGACCGCCCGCTGGCCGACGTCATCGAGGCGTTGCGCCCGTATCACAACGGCGTGCTGCGCCTGGACCCCGGCGTCGCCGGCCTGCGCGTCAGCGGCCTGTACCGCCTCGACAATCCCCAGCAAATCCTCGACACCCTGGCGCGCACCTTGCCGATCCACATCACGCGCCGGACCGGCTTGTGGGTGACCGTCAGTGCGGCCTGACCTCTGTAGGAGCCGGCTTGCCGGCGATGGCATCAACCCGGTCCTAAACAAAGACCGAGGCGCCTGCATCGCTGGCAAGCCAGCTCCTACAGAGGGGCGGTTGTTTGGTGGGGGTTCTAAGGACATAACCAAACGATCTGCAAGTTTTCCCCCGGCTGTCCCACATCACTCCCGTAAGCGCTGCGGGGAGCAGCGTTCTCGAGTTTCCTTGGGGGGAGCCAAAGTGAGTCAGTTCAACCGTGTGCCGCTTCGAACCTTTGCCCTGGTGCCGTTGGCCAGCCTGTTTTTGTCGTTTGCCGCCAGTGCCGAAGAGGCGCGCCAGGTTTACCACATCGCCCCTGGCCCGTTGGATGAAGTACTGCTGAACATCAGCCGCCAGAGCGGCCAGGTGATCTCCTTCACCCCGCAACTGGGCCAGTATTCCTCGGCCAGCGTGGACGGTTCACTGTCGGCCCATCAGGCCGTCGACGCCGCGCTCAAGGGCACCGGCCTGCAAGTGCAGGTCAGCCCGGAAGGCGCCTTCATCATCAAGGAAGGCGCGAGCAAAAACGCCACCAGCAGCGTCAAGGCCCAGACCAGCGCCGCGCAGGCGCCGACCCTGGACCGCGTGGTCGCCATCGGCACCCGTCGCAGTGACGCCACCGCCCTGACCAGCAGCGCCCCGGTGGACGTGATCAACGCCGAAGAACTCAAGCAGACCGGCGCCACCAGCCTCAACCAGGCGCTGTTCCAGTTGCTGCCCTCGTTCAACTTTCCGCAGAACAACAGCGCCACCCGTGGCCAGGACCCGAAGGGCGCGTCACTGCGCGGCCTGTCGCCGGATCAGACCCTGGTGCTGATCAACGGCAAGCGCCGGCACACCTCGGCGGTGGTGAATATTTCCGGGGGCGTGCCGTTCATTGGTGCCCAGCCGGTCGACCTGGACATGATCCCCATCAGCGCCATCGACCACGTCGAAGTGCTGCGTGATGGCGCCTCGGCGCAGTACGGTTCCGACGCAGTGGCCGGCGTGGTCAACATCGTGCTCAAGGAGCGCGACAGCGGCGGCGGTATCAACACGCAACTGGGCAAGTACGCCCAGGGCGACGGCTTCAGCAAGACCACCGACGGCTGGTACGGCATCGGCCTGCCGGGCGATGGGTTCCTGACCCTGAGCTTCAACACCCTGAACAACAAACCCGACGACATCGGCGACAAGTACGTGGCCGACGGCCAGGTGCAAGACCCGCGCTGGGGCGGTGCCGGGCGTGACAAATACAACCTGGCGGCCAACGCCGAGATCGGCCTGAACGATCAATGGCGCCTCTACAGCTTCGCCACTTTTGGCCAGGACACGTCGGTGAACAACACGCCGCCTTTGCTGGCCAGCAGCCCGAATAACGTGGCGGCGATCTACCCCAACGGCACGATCCCCAAATACCGTTATCGCTATGAAGACGGCGCCATCACCGTGGGCACCCGCTACGAAGACGACAGCATCGGCCGCTTCGACCTGAGCGCCACCTACGGTCGCGACGAGCACGATGAACTGGCCTTCAATACCGTCAACCCCAGCTATGGCGCCAACAGCCCGACCAAATTCAACGTCGCCACCCTGATCAACGATCAGACCAACATCACCCTCGACTACGCCAAGGACCTGGACGTGAACTGGTCCAGCCACCCGCTGACCGTTTCGGCCGGCGTGGCCTACCGGCATGAGCAATATCGCCTGGAGGCGGGTGACTACGATTCCTACTCCTATGGCGGTATCGACAACGTGCAAGTGGGCGCGGTGCAGGCTTCGGGCCTGACGCCGGATGACGCCGGCACCTTCAAGCGCGACGTGGGCGGGGTGTATTTCGGCCTGGAAAACCAGGTCACCGACAAGCTGCAAGTGGGCGTGGCCGGGCGCACCGAGCACTACTCGGACTTCGGCTCGGCCACCACGGGCAAGCTGTCGGCGCGCTATGACTTCACCCCGCAAGTGGGCGTGCGCGCGACGGTCAACAACGCGTACCACGCGCCGAGCCTGGGGCAGATCGGCACGTCGTGGACCACCACCACCAACCTGGACGTCAACGGCAACCCGGTGCTGACTCGCATGCTGCCGGCCGACAACCCGGCCGCCCGTGCCCTCGGCGCCCAGGCGCTCAAGCCAGAAAAATCCACCAACTACTCGTTGGGCCTGGTGCTGCGACCGACCGAACACGCATCCCTGACCGTCGATGCCTACCAGATCTCGATCCGCGACCGGCTGTTGTTCAGCGGCGGTATTTCCGGGCCCTTGGCCGAGCAGATCCTCACCAATGCCGGCTACGGCCAGTACTCCTGGGCGCAGTTCATGACCAACGCCGCCGACACCCGCACCCGGGGTGTCGACATCGTCGGCAAGTACAACATTGACCTTGCGCAGTTCGGTGACCTGAACCTGTCGGCCGGCTACACCAAGGCCCGCACCACCATCGAGAAGGTCCACGAAAACCCCAACGGCTTCGAAGTGCTGACCCGCGAAGCCCGTGGCTTTATCGAGCATGGCTACCCCGAGGACAAGCTGGTGTTCGGTGCGGTGCACAAGATCAGCCAGTGGACCATTGCCCTCAACGAAACCCGCTACGGCAAATACCGCAAATACGCGGCTGCCGAAGCCAACGCCCAATACGACCAGACCTTCAGTGCGCAATGGACCACCGACCTGGACGTGAACTACGCGTTCACCAAGCAACTGCGCGTCTCGGTGGGCGTGAACAACCTGTTCGACAGCAAACCCGACGACTTCAACACCCGCCTGCGCCAGACGCCCGGTCAGCAATACAGCTACCTGTCGCCAACCGCGCCGGAGGGGGCGTTTTACTACACGCGGCTCAGTTATGACTTTTAAGGGTTGAGATCGAGTCGAGGCCATCGCCGGCAAGCCGGCTCCTACAGGATTGGGGCGATCAAACGGCAGTGTTGTCGTTGATGCTGTAACGCACCGACAGCGCGCCCTTTTTCTCGGACAGGGCCAGGATGGTCACGTGGCCCAGTTCGCTCAGCGCCTGCACATGGGTGCCGCCACAGGCATAGGCGGGCAATTCGCCGAAACCGACTTCGCGGGTGCCGTCTTCCAGGGCCATGTGGCGTGGGTAATCCGCGGCGATCCATTGATCCACCTGGCGCTGAAGGGCCTCGGCGTCCATGGCCTGTGCTGCTTCCCCACGGATGAAGGTGATCTTGCCTTCGCCAGGCCAGTGGTGCGCCTTGATCGGCATCCAGCCCAGGCGTTCACCGGCATTGCCAATCAAATGCCCGGCTGAATGCAGGCGCGTGTGCAGGGCGCGACGTTGTGGATCGACCCGCGCCGTGATCGGGCCGGGCTGTACAGGTTGATCCACGTAATGCACCACGCGATCGGCTTCCTGAGTGACGCGCAGCACCTGGCTGTCGCCGAGCCAGCCGGTGTCGAACGGCTGCCCGCCACCCTGGGGGTGAAAAATCGTCGACTGCAGGGTGACCGCAAACTGATCCTCGTGGGGCGTGCAGCTCAGCACCTCCAGCTCGGCGGTCAGGTGGTCGTGGGTAAAAAACAGGCGCTCGGTCATCGTCTACATCCGCATCAGGGTTCTGCGGGCAGTATAAATAGTGCGCAGATGGGTGATAATCCGTTCAATTATCAATGGACCTGTGCGTCATGAGCATCAATCTTCCTTTGCCACTGTTGGGCGAGATGGCGATTTTCGTCAAGGTGGTGGAAACCGGCAGCTTCTCCGAAGCGGCGCGACAACTCAGCGTTTCTCCATCGGCGGTGAGCCGTAGTATCTCGCGGCTGGAGAAGGCGCTGGCCACGCGCCTGCTGCAGCGCACCACGCGCAAATTACGCTTGAGCGAAGGCGGTGAAGAGGTGTTCAAGCGCTGCCAGGAGATGGTCAACGCGGCCCGCTCGGTGATGGAGATCAGCGGCCAATTTACCCATGAAGCCGAAGGCCTGGTGCGGGTCAGCGTGCCCAAGGCGGTGGGGCGGTTCGTGGTGCACCCGCATATGCCGGAGTTCCTGCGGCGCTACCCCAAGGTGGATGTGCAGTTGATCCTTGAAGACCGTCAGGTGGACCTGATTGATGACAACGTCGACTTGAGCATCCGCATCACCGACAGCCCGCCACCGGGGTTGGTGGGGCGGCAGTTGCTGCCCATCGAGCATTTGCTGTGCGCCACGCCGCATTACTTGGCCAAGCACGGCACACCGAGTCACCCCCATGATCTGCTTGAACACAGTTGTATCTACCTGGGAGAGACACCGGGGGATTCACGCTGGAAGTTTCGCCAAGGCGGTAAGGCGGTAACGGTGGGTGTCCGCGGGCGATACGCGGCGAACCACACGGGCGTGCGGCTGGATGCGGTGTTGCAGCATGTGGGGATTGGCAGCTTGCCGTACTTCACTGCGCGCCATGCGCTGGAGGAGGGGAGCCTGGTGCAGGTGCTGCCGGCGTGGGACTTCATCGCCTCGTACCATGGCGAGGCCTGGCTGCTGCATTCGCCCACGCGGTACCTGCCGCCAAAGCTGCGGGTGTTTATTGATTATCTGGTGGAGTGCATGGCGCGCGAACCCACACTGCGCCGAAGGTAGGCATGCGATTGAACCTGTAGGAGCGGGGGGGGGGGGGGGGGGGGGGGGGGGGGGGGGGGGGGGGGGGGGGGGGGGGGGGGGGGGGGGGGGGGGGGGGGGGGGGGGGGGGGGGGGGGGGGGGGGGGGGAGGGGGAGG